>NZ_JAOTIK010000001.1:7483198-7783431 GCF_030116705.1 Streptomyces sp. ML-6 | reverse complement strand
CCCACATACGCCCACACCCCACCAACTCCTCCAGAGAAGAGGAAGACACGGGGGCAGGAAGGCGAGGAAGCGGGAAAGCAAGAAAGAAGAAAGACGGGCAGGAGGTAAAGAAGCAGGGTGACAGGGAGAGGGGGAGATTCTTCGTCCTGCCGGTCCCCAATCCCTCTGGCCGGAAAGCACCGGACCCGGCCGCCCGGCCCGATCTCCCGCAACCGCACCGTCACCGGTTTACGGGAAAACCGCCGCCGACGCCCGACCTTGACGATTCCTCCGACCCGGGCCCGACACAGCCTCCCGGCGCCCGCCCCGGCAATCGCACAGGGCGCAGTGGCAGAGCGACCACTCCTGCCGCCCGGGGCTGCCGCGTTGCCGATATCGCGTTGTGGAAAGCACTGATGGACCGGACCGTGTTGTCGAGAGCTTCTCCGAGCACCATGACGGCGAGAGACGCCAAAGACGCTGCGGTGGCTTCCTGCGATGTATAGGGCCGCCGCAATGCGGCTGGAGAAACTGGAGCAGGAAGCGAAACAGAAATATCCGGGGATCTTCGAGCGCCTGAACGCACAGCGGGCGGCGGCCGGAGCCGCTGTCCCTCCGTGATGCTGGCTGCCAGTGGCCTCGGTCCAAGAGGTACTGGCCCGTCACTACACCAGTCACGAGGCAGACGCCGAAGGTGCCTTCCCGGCAGCGCAAAGGTCCGCTGATGCCACACAGTTGGCCTTGGTCGGAGCATGGCGAGCCGCAGGGCGGTACATGGTCCAACCCGGATAACGGCCTCGTTCCCTGGCCGCAGGAGGAGACGTGCGAAGCCGGCGATGAACTGCCGGCCTGCCTGGCCGATGGCCGCTGTGCGGCCTGTACCTGCTCTTCCTGCCCCCGAACCCGGCCGTCCGGGCCGAGGAAGGCTTTTACACCTGGAGTGGGACGAACGGGAACATCACACCGCACCTCGTATCGCACCCGACACACATCCGGCTGCCGGCTGAGGTTCCCCCTGTTGGCCGGACAGCTTGATACTGGGATGGATGGCCCCGGAGGAAGCAGTCACAGGTAGTGAGCAAGAAGAGCAATACGAGTAAGAGGTACACGGCCGAGTTCAAGCCGGACGCGGTCGCCTCGGCGTTGTCCTCGGAGAAGACGGTCACCGAGGTCGCGAGGGATCTGGGCGTGAGTCCGGAAGGGCTGCGCGGGTGGGTGAAGCAGGCGAAGATCGACCGCGGTGAGGGGTCCGCCGGGGCTTTGACCACTGCGGAGCGCGAGGAGCTGGTCCGGCTGCGGCGGAAGGTCCGCGAGCAGGAGGCCACGATTGAGGTTCTGGGAAAAGCGACCGCCTTCTTCACTCAGGACAAGATGAGGTAGGCACCGCGGCACGGTGTCGTTTCATCGATGCGGAGAAGGCATCGGAGGGTAATCCTGCAGGTCACAGCGTTGCGTTTCTGTGCCGTGCGCTGGGAGTGCCGCGTTCCGCCTACTACGCGCACAGGGCGTCACAGCCGGCCCGGACGGTGCGGGAGCGGGCAGAGGAGGTGCTGGTGGGCGGGATCCGGGTGTTCCACGCCGGCTCACGCGGCGCTTATGGAGCTCCGCGGATCCACGCGGCCCTGCGGCGTGCCGGCCGGATCGTCAACAAGAAGAGGGTCGAGCGGCTGATGCGCCTCCATCACATCGCCGGAATCACCCGGCGGCGGCGCCGTGGCCTGACCCGGCAGGCAAAGCGGGCGGTGTTCGCCGCCGATCTTGTCGGCCGGGACTTCACCGCGCCCCGGCCCGCCATGCGACTGGTCGGTGACATGACCGAACTGGTGACCCTTGAGGGCAAGTTGTATCTGGCGACCTGCATCGATCTTGCGACGCGAGAGGTGGTCGGCTGGGTGATGGCCAACCATCACCGCGCCGAGCTGCCGGTCGCTGCCCTGCGCATGGCGGCCGGACGCGGCGGCCTGGAACGTGGCTGCATCATGCACACGGATCGCGGCAGCGAGTACACGAGTGACGAATTCCGTACTGGAATAGGCAAGTTGCGCATGAGGCAGCCGATGGGGCGTGTCGGCTCTTGTTACGAGAATGCCGCTGCGGAAAGCTGGTTCGCCCTCCTGAAAGCGGAGATCGGGGCGACCGTGTGGGAGACCCGAGAGGCTGCCCGGGCCGACGTTTTCCGCTACGTCGAGGTCGAGTACAACCGCCGTCGGCTCCGTCGCCACCTCGACTACGGGTACGTCACCCCGCTCGAAACGAGATCTCTGCTCAGGCAGGACCTCGCCCCGGCAGCGTAAACACCCGCTGTCCAGCTCGCGGGGGGAACTTCAAAAACCTCCTCCCCCTTTTCCGGCCACGGGTGCAGCGGCAGGGCAGGGGCCGCGGTTCCTCCGGACGGGAACGGGGCCAGGGGCTCCCGGCCCTGCCCCTGCCGACCGGCAGGGGCAGGAGGTCCGCAGCACCCGCGCCTACTGCGGACCGTTGCCGTGTTTGCGGGAGGGCAGGTCGGCGTGCTTGTTGCGGAGCATGGCGAGCGAGGCGATCAGGACCTCGCGGGTCTCGGCGGGGTCGATGACGTCGTCGACCAGGCCGCGTTCGGCCGCGTAGTAGGGGTGCATCAGCTCGGCCCTGTACTCCTTGACCATGCGCCGGCGCATGGCCTCGGGGTCCTCGGCGTCGGCGATCTGCCGACGGAAGATGACGTTCGCCGCACCCTCCGCGCCCATCACCGCGATCTCGTTGGTCGGCCAGGCGTACGTCAGGTCCGCACCGATGGACTGGCTGTCCATCACGATGTACGCACCGCCGTACGCCTTGCGCAGGATCAGCGAGATCCTCGGCACGGTGGCGTTGCAGTACGCGTACAGCAGCTTCGCCCCGTGCCGGATGATTCCACCGTGCTCCTGGTCCACGCCGGGCAGGAAGCCGGGTACGTCCAAAAGAGTGATGATGGGGATGTTGAACGCGTCGCACATCTGGACGAAGCGGGCGGCCTTCTCGGACGCCTCGATGTCCAGGACACCGGCCAGGGACTGCGGCTGGTTGGCCACGATCCCCACGACCTGGCCGTCCATCCGGGCCAGGGCGCACACGATGTTGCGGGCCCAGCGTTCGTGGACCTCGAGGTGGTCGCCGTCGTCGACGATCTCCTCGATGACCTTGTGCATGTCGTAGGGGCGGTTGCCGTCGGCCGGGACCAGGTCCAGGAGGGTGTCGCCGCGCCGGCCGGCCGGGTCGCCGCTGGGGACGGCGGGCGGGTTCTCGCGGTTGTTGGAGGGGAGCAGGCCCAGGAGGTAGCGGACCTCGGCGATGCAGGTCTCCTCGTCGTCGTAGGCGAAATGCGCCACCCCCGACGTCTCGGCGTGGACGTCGGCGCCGCCCAGGCCGTTCTGGGTGATCTCCTCGCCGGTGACGGCCTTGACGACGTCCGGGCCGGTGATGAACATCTGCGAGGTCTCGCGGACCATGAACACGAAGTCCGTCAGCGCGGGGCTGTAGGCGGCGCCGCCGGCACACGGGCCGAGCATCACGCTGATCTGCGGGATCACGCCCGAGGCCCTCGTGTTGCGCTGGAAGATCCCGCCGTAGCCGGCCAGCGCCGAGACACCCTCCTGGATCCGGGCCCCGGCCCCGTCGTTCAGCGACACCAGCGGCGCACCCGCCGCGATCGCCATGTCCATGATCTTATGGATCTTCGTCGCGTGCGCCTCCCCCAGCGCACCCCCGAAGATCCGGAAATCATGCGCGTACACGAAGACCGTCCGGCCCTCCACCGTCCCCCACCCGGTGACCACCCCGTCGGTGTACGGCTTCTTCTCCTCCAGACCGAACCCCGACGCCCGGTGCCGCCGCAACTGCTCGACCTCACGGAACGAACCCTCATCCAGCAGCAGACCGATCCGCTCACGCGCCGTCAGCTTCCCCTTCGCATGCTGCGCCTCGGTCGCCCGGTCACTCGGTCCACGACGGGCCTGCTCACGCAGCGCCAGCAGCCCGCCCACACCAGGCCCGGGGCCCCCGGCCTCCGCACCACTCACAACACTCTCGGAACCCACAGCCTCCACACCAACACCGGCATCCACACCGCCCCAACCCCCTACCTCCCCCACCATATCCGCATCCACCGCACCCGTCCCGCCCATGGCCGGACCTGCCGTCACCCTCACCACAGTCCCCACCACTCACTGCCAGCCCAGCGGAGCACGATAACGCCCCGCATATCGCCACCACCGCGACCCGGCACATCCCGCACCCGCCCTCCCCACGCCCACCCGCCCCGTACCCTCCACCGACTCCACCCGCCCCGCACCCAGCGCACACAACACCACAGCCAACGCAGCCAACTCTTCATCCGTCACCCGCCCCCGCTCAACACACCACACACCACCCGGGCCAACCGAACCGCCGGAACCACTCATCACGCCCTCCTCCGCACATCACACGAAGCCCGCAAAACCACGGGCAGGAACCCACCCAGACAACAACCCCCGCCTTGCACACCCCTACACCCACCCAACACCCAGCAACACCACAGAGTGACCGACCCATTTCGGGAGCCGGCATCCGCCCCTTCGACGAGTACGTTGCCGAATTCACAACGGCCCGACTCCCCATCCCCTCCACGAACGATGCCCTGCCGTACAGGTTCTGCCCAGGCTCGATGGCCAAAAGCGGCGCGGCAATTGTCGTGGACGGTGCGGGTTCAACAACGTCAAGGTGATGCGGGCCCGTCGGCAGGGCCCCAGGCGACTGGCGAACTCCCTCGGGAAGTTGGAACCAGTCGAGATCCAGGACGTAGTGATTCAGATCAGAAATGACCAAGCACGCCCCCTGGTGTTCAAGGACCGTCTACTTCCACCGGCCCGAGAACAAAAGCAGGAACGAGAGCAAGAACGGATTTCTGCCCCTCACGAACGGAACCGGATGACGAGACTTTCGGCCCGCTGCCCCGGCATAACGATCAAAGGCACCCCACAGCAGCAACCCTCCGCACTCAGACCGTGCTCGGTCATGAACCCGCCCTCCCGCGCCTTCGTCAGATCAGCAAAGTGACTCGAACCGCGCGGCGAAGCGGGCGATCTCCTCGGTGGCGCCGCGGGGCAGGTCGGCGACCGCTGTCTCCGGCAGTGCCTCGAGCACGTCGCGCAGCCGGACGCCGAGGTCCGGCAGCAGAGCCCAGGCCGCAACAGGGGCGCTGACGGTGGCGAGCAGTAGATCGCCCTCGTAGAAGCATGCATCGAGCAGCGGTTCCTCGATCAGCAGGCGCACTGCGAGCGGAAGGACATACGGCAGCGCGACCTGCTGAGAGATGAGAGTACGCAGATCTGCGGGGTCGAGTGCGCGCAGCGGGACGCGTCGCAGCTCATGCACCTTGCGGACCAAGTGGGTTGAGTCGGCGGCGGGAGGCGCCCAGCGGGGCGGGTCCAGCTCATCGAGCGTGCGATCGAGGTGCAACCGATGATCCATGGGATTCATTCTCAACCTTTGATCGTCATGCGTCTGCCGCCGCCAGCCACCGCCCGAGTCCGCACATGTCCGGAGTGTTCGAAGAATCGCTCCCGTCCCTCCGTGGTCAACGATCCGAGCCAACGCCAAGGGCATGGGCAAGGGCAGAGATACGAGAGAGCGGCAGGGGCAATGACCGGGCACGCCCCTACAGTGAGGGCATGTCAGACAGCCAACGCCACGTGGTCGTGGAAGCCGACGTCGAGATTCCCGTGCCCGCCGCCGGCGAGGTCTGGGCGGTCGGAGGAGTCGTCCTCGACCAGCACGGCAGGTCCTTCGCCCAGAAACGCAGTCCCGACAGGCGTCTCTTCCCCGACTGCTGGGACATTGTCGGCGGCCACGTCGAGCCCGGTGAATCCCTGCTGGACGCCCTTGCCCGTGAGGTCGAGGAGGAAACCGGCTGGCACCTGCGCCGCGTCCGGCGCCTGCTCGGGATCACCACTTGGACCGGGGACGACGGTGCCGGAAAGCGGCACGAAGCCGATTACCTCGTCGAGGTCGACGGCGACCTGGACCGTCCCTCCCTGGAGTGGTCCAAGCACACCGCCTACGACTGGTTCGGCCCTGGCGACCTTCACCGCCTCAAGGAGAACCGAGCGCCCGGCGACCACCTCATCCACGACCTGATCGCAAAGGTCCTCCGAGTTCACCCGAACGCAACGTAGCCCTACAAGCACGGGCCACCGGTCGATGCCACAGAAACAGAAAGGAGCCCGACAAGTTTCAGGAGTGGTAGATCAGTAGAGCACCCGGACGACCATGGTGTCGGCCAGCAGGGTCTCCAGGTACTCGTTGAGCATCCGGAGGCACTCGGGGCCGCCGCTCTCGATCCGGCGCCCGTCCAGGGTGAGCAACGTGGGCGTGGGCAGCACCTCGGCCACCCGTTCGGCGGCGAACGTCTCAAGCTTCTCGCCGAAATACACGACCGGGTCGCCGGTGAACCGGTCCCCGAGGTCCGGGCCTCAGCAAGGGTCGGACGAACAGCTGAGCGGCTGAGCGGGGAACTCCTCGTCGGCCTGCTCGCGCGGATGTGTGGCCGGCTCGGCGTGGGCCCTGGTCGCGAAGAATCCGTACGGCAAGGCCGATGGGTAGCCAGCCTCGAACTCCTGGTACTCCCGCCACAGCACTCGGGCCCGCGCGACGGCCTCGTCGCGGTCCCCCGCGAGGTCGAGCAGCCCGCGCGGCCCGCCGTGGCACCGGGAGGACGGCAAAGGCAACCGGCGGCTCCATCCACTCCTCCCAGCGGGCCAGTCCCGGGTCCTGTTCGTGCCCGGGGAGCCCGGCGAACAGACACCCGGCACCGGACACGAACCGGTAGTCCCACTCCCCCACCCAGTCCGGGTCGAGATGTGGTCCGCACGGTTGTAATCGAACGGGGCCCTGGCCCGTCCGATGGTCCGGTGGAGGTCCTCGGGCGCAGAACGGGACGAGGTCCTCGGGGGCGCAGGACGGGACGCATGCGGGGACGCACTGTTTGGCCGTGCCTCTGGTCTTTCGTTCGGTGCGGGCCGCCCGGGCGAACCGCTCGGCCCGGATGTCCCGCGTCCCGGGCTCAGCCGCCTGTCCGGGCGAGGCGGAATCCCAGGTCGTCGATGCGGAAGGTGGGATGGCTCTTGCGTCGGCACGATGCCCGGCAGCCACGGGGCGGGTCGTACGCGCCACCGCCGCGGAAAACTCGATACGGACCGTAGACCCGGGGGTCGTAGAGGTCCCAGCACCACTCCCACACGTTGCCGATCATGTCGTGCAGGCCCCATGCGTTGGGCGCCCGGGTCCCGACGTCACGCACCTCGCCGCCGGAGTTCCCACGGTGCCAGGCGATCTCGTGCAGTTCCCCGTAACGGACACCGGAGGTTCCGGCTCTGCACGCGTACTCCCACTCCGCCTCGGACGGGAGCCGGTAGCCGTCGGTCTGCCAGTCGCAGATCACATCCAGCCCGTCACGGTCCTCACCCGTGGTGTAGCAGGGCCGGAGCCCCGCCTTCCGCGAGAGGACGTTGCAGAACTCGATGGCTTCCTTCCAGGAGATGTCGGTCATCGGCGTACGAGGCCCTGCCGAATCGTCGGGCTTCCTGCCCCGAACGGCGTGATACAGCTCGCGGGTCACGGGGTACGCCGCCAGCCGGAAGGGACCGATCTCGACATTCCATTCCGTTCTCGTGCCCTCGTCACGCAGGAGGATCTCTCCGGCGGGGATGCTCCTCATGCTCTCGGCATCCGTCTGGTGGAGTACCGACTCCGGGCTCATCACCGCTCCTCATGTACTCCGGCCCATCGGTCCGGTACGTCATCGAACTGCCGGTCGCGCGAAGGCATTCGGGCTCGTGGGACGCCCGCGCGTCTTCTTCTCGAAGAGCCGACGATACAGGCAGGTCTGCCATCGCTCGCCCGGCGCCAACGTGATTGCTCAGCATGGGGGTTGGAGGGGGCTCCGAACAGCTGTTGGAGTTCCGGGGCCTTTCCCATGGCCGACGGGCTGGGCAAGGCCGACGGGTCAACGGTCCGGCGGGCGGTGAGCCTGGTACGGCTACGGCCAAGGGGCGTCCGGCAACTGCTCACGCACCACCGTTGGCCGGGCGGCCCAGCAGGGGTCGATACGGCCCAGCCAGGCATCCTGCTCGTCGGCAGGCGGGCACTCCGGAGGAAGCGGCAGGCGAAGGGGAGGCCCGCGTCCGCTCCGTCTCCCTCGACATGGTGGTCCCATGCGTCGGCGGTCTTTGCCGGTGTCCAAGGAGGAAGAACGTGGTCCTTCGCGATTGCCCGGTCTCGGGGTGCGGTTTGTCCTCCACGGCAATCCGCCGGATCACCTCGGTGGTCGACAGTCCGGTTTCCTCGGTGACTTCTCTGGGAACGATTTGTTCCGGTTCTCCGCCGGGGCCGGCCTCTCCGGCGGGAATCCGGGTTCCGGCCGCCAGGGTCCCGACGTGGTCGAACACCAGCACTTCGGGAACCGTACGTTCCCTGATCACGTACGCGGCGACACGGATCCTCGGGTCGGTCATGGCCGCATTCTTCCTCCCCGCCGCTGCAGGACACCGTCGGCCCCCGGCATCGAACCCGGCCGTGGTTGGTGGGGGGTGCTGATGGCATGCCACCCACCACGGCCGGGTTCGATGCCCGGCGGGACGCCCTGATCAGGTCGCTATACAGTCACCGCATGGCATACCAGTTCGACATGGTTCAGTCGCTCACTTCCGTTGTTCACGGCGACGGGGCGGGCAGCATCCGGGAGTTCGTCCGCGGTTTCGCGGCGCATTGGGCAAAGCCGCTCGGTGACGAGGACGGCCTGGCCGAGGCAGATCTCGTGGCGGCGGAGGAGCGGCTGGGCCTCCGGCTGCCTCCGGCATTGCGGGAGGCCTATCTGCTGTTCGGCCGCCGCACGGATCTCACCAGGAACCACGACACCCTGCTCGGTCCGTCCGAACTGTACGTGGACAGTGGCCGGGAGGCCCTGGTCTTCCGGCACGAGAATCAGGGTGCCGTTTCCTGGGGCGTCCTCCTCGAAGGGCTGGGCGAACAGGACCCTGCCGTGTTCGTCCGGACGGATCTGGCCGACAAAAGCGCCGAACGGTGGGAACCCTGGCTGGACCGGCTCTCCCTGGCGCTCGTCGAGACCGTTCTCTCGGAGTCCGTGCAGGCGGATGACGAACTCTGCGACTTCCTGATGGACTTCGACGAACACGGCGTCGAGCTGCTGGAACAGAAGTGTGTCCGGCTTCCCTTCCCCGCCTACCCGGCCTGCGAGGAAGAGCCCGGCATCCGCTGGTTCCTCGGCCCCGACGTCCTCCTCCGTGACGACGACGGAGCGGCCCTTTATGCCCGGGGCCGGACCGAGGAAGCCCTCGACGGCATCCGTGACCTGATCCCGGGCGACTGGCTGAACGACTTCCGCGATGTCACGCCGGACGACAAGGTGTAGGACGGCACTCGCCCGTTCCCGTCCGGTGACCGGAGCCCTTGTACGACCTCGCAGGCGTCGTACCGTCCGCCCGTGGAAGGGGCTTGTCGTGCGGGCGGTGAAACCCGTGTTGCGGCACGGCCCCAGGCCCACGCAGAGGCGGCCCGGCCGGGCGTCTCCCCGTGGGGGTGGCCCGGCCGGGCGTCTCCCTGCCCACCGCCATCAGGCCGTGTGCAGTGTCAGCCCGTACCGGTTCAGGATCTCGTTGATCGGCTGGTGCCACGTCTCCCCGCCGCCGGAGCAGTTGCCCCAGCCGCCCGAGGTGACCCCCTGGGCCTGGTCCCCGCTGATGAAGGAGCCGCCAGAGTCGCCCGGTTCGGCGCAGACGCTCGTCCTGGTCATCTGGTGGACGGCGCCCTGGCTGTAGTTCACGGTTTCGTTCTTGGCCAGCACGTTGCCGCAGTGCCAGTGGGTCGTGGAACCGGAACGGCATATCGAGGCGCCGACGGGTGCCTCCGCGGAGCCCCGTACCAGCTGGTCCGGGACGGTGCCCCAGCCCAGCACGACAGGAACGGTCCACCAGCCGTTGCCCACGCCGGCCCAGGCGTAGTCGTTGTCGGGGAAGGACGATCCCTGGAAGTTGCCGATGGCCGACCGGTCCCATCCGCTGACCGCCGCGCCCGCCTGGCCGCAGTATCCCGCCGTGACGAATCCGCCGTGCACGGAGAAGCCGATGGAGCACCGGACGTTGCCCGTGTAGTAGGGGTCGCCGCCCACCGTCCCGGCGGAGAAGGTCCTGGGCGCCTCGGGTGTCTGCTTCATCAGGACGGGACCGGCCTCGCGGGCCTTGGCGACGAACGCCCAGACATCGTTGTCACCCTGCGCCGAGGCGACGACGTCGATGACGACCCGGTTGGCTTTCGGGTCGACGTGCCAGCTGCTGACACCGGCCGGGGCGGGCATCGTGTCGATCCGGGCCTTGGCCGCGTCGAGTTGTCGAGCGCTGTGGCGCACCACCCGGGCGGACGCGCCCGCCGCTTCCACAGCTCCGGCTCTCCGGCCGTCGGTGACGGCCACGTTGAGCTTGCCCGTGGCCGGATCGAACCAGGAGCCGGCATACGACGATCCTGCGGCCCGTTGCGCTCTGCCCTGTACGGCGGCCGCGGTCTTCTCCGCGGCCAGTCGCGCCCTGGCCCGACTTTCTGTCAGGCCGAGGTCCCTCCGCATGGCGGAGAGCAGGCCGGTGGACGCCGGTTCGTCCGCGGCCTCGGCACGGGAGGTGCTGGAGGAACGGGAGGTGCTGGAGGGCTGGTCCACGGCGACGGGCGAGGCCGATGCCGTGGCGAGTCCCACGGTCGCCCAGGCTCCGACGACGAATGTGGCGGCCGGACTCGCGCGCAGCGCAGTCATGTGTCTCAAGGAAGTGGCCCTTCGGTTGTTCCAGCACGGTGGGGGAGGAACAGGGCATGCGAGAGGCCTCGACTGAGAGCGCTCTCAGCGGATGCCGCAACGGACCGTAATGCAGCAGCCCACCTACCAGGTCCATGCCAATGGAGAGGTTCCGGAACCACCGTCCGGCGCCTCGGCCGCGACGATACGGGCCCCGGCCCGACGCGACCACTCCGAGGAATTTCCCCCACCTCGCCGGGCACGGGCCGTCGACCGGCACGCCGACCACGACCCCTCGGGTCACGTGCAGGCGTGGGCGTGAACCCGCCTCAACAGCGCGGCCAACTGGTCCCGTTCCCGCCGATTCAAAGGAGCAAGCAGTTCCTTCTGCACGGCCAGCGCCTCGGCCTGGAGCTCGGAGAGCACCTCGCGACCGGCCGGGGCGAGGGTGACGGTCACCCGGCGACGGTCATCGACATCCCGGGCCCGGTCGACGAATCCGGCCACCGCGAGGTCATCCACGATCTTGACGATGTCACTCCGGTCGATCCCGAGCCGGGACGCCAACTCCCGCTGCACATGGGGGCCGAAATCGGCCAGCGCGGACAGGACGGCCATGTGCCAGAGCCGCAGTCCGCGCTCTGCCAGCCGCGCCGCCAGCAGGCCGCGCGCCGTCTTTCCCGTCTTGGACATCAGATAGGTCGTAAATCCCAGGAGGCTGGGCGGGGTCTCACTCATTGACATCATCCTAGGCGCACACCAATGATGGGTTTGCACCTACTATTTTGGGGGTGGTCCATGGCTGCCCTGCACCCTCGTCCACTGGTGAGCTGATCTCTCGCAGCGAAGGCTGAACGTGGTCACCGAAGATTGGGGGCCGCCAGGTCTCCTCGGCGAAGGTCGAGTGATCGTTTGTCCGGAGCCGTGACAGTTGGCACCCGGCCACGCCGGTTGGCATCGCCCTCGCTCATCTGTGCCAAGATTCGAGGGTGGACATGACCGACGTCACGCGTGCGATCGCGGCTGCGACTTCGGTCGCCGCAGCGCTCGGCTTGCCGACCAACGATGCAATCGTTCTCCACAACTCGAACAAGCTGGCGCTACGGCTGACGCCATGCGACGTCTTTGCCCGGGTCGCCCCTGTGGGACAAGAGGTTGCACAGTTCGAAGTCGGTCTCGCTCAGCGGCTCACCGAGGTCGGATGCCCGGTGTGTCCCCTGGCGCCTCGGACAGACCCGCGTGTGCACACGCGCGACGGCTTCGCGGTGACGCTGTGGACCTACTACGAGCCCGTGACGCCTCACACCTCACCAGTCGACTACGCCAAGGCACTGGAACAGCTGCACGCCGGCATGCGCAAGGTCGATGCGCCGAGCCCGAGGTTCACGGACCGGATCACGGAGGCGGAAGAAGTTGCCGCCGACCCGGATCGCTCGCCGGAACTCACCGACGCGGACCGCGTGTTCCTCTGCGGCAGGCTGACAAGCCTGCGACGAGCGATCGAGGACCGCGGCGCCGTGGAGCAGCTGCTCCACGGCGAGCCGCATCCAGGCAATGTGCTCAGCACGAAGAACGGCCCGTTGTTCATCGACCTCGAGACGTGCTGCCGTGGCCCCGTCGAGTTCGATCTCGCCCATGTTCCCGAGGCGGTCTGCGAGCACTACCCAAGCATTGACCATGGGCTGCTGGACGAGTGTCGGCAGCTCGTCATCGCGATGGTCGCCGCGTGGCGTTGGGAGCTTGGCGACCAGTTCCCGAATGGGAGGCGATTCGGAGAGGAATTCCTGCGCTTGCTGCGCGAGGGGCCTCCTTGGCCGACACTCGACACAGTGACCAGGCGACTGGATGGCCTGTAGAAAACGCCGAAGGTCACGTGAAAGCGGCAAGGAACCGAGCGACGGGACTGTTGCCGTTGCAACCCCTGTCGGCGTACGGCCTTAGCCGGCTCTGGCAAGAGTTTCGTAGCCGGAGATCATCTCGGTGACACGGTCGGCCGGTCCGCATAGCGGGCATCCTGTGGTTGTGCTCTGTTGAACCGGCGAACTCACCACCGCAGTTGACTGATGTGCTGGTTGTCTCGGTTGATGTCTCTGATACTGGTGTGGCGGTTCACGCCCGTACGAGGTCCGGTGTTCCCGCAGGATGCACGGGATGCGGCCGACTCGGCGAGTGGTGCCATAGCCGTTACGTACGGCGCCTCGCCGATGCCTCTCTGGGGGACAGGCCGATGCGTATCGACTTGTCCGTACGCCACCTGTACTGCGAAAACGTGATGTGGTCGAAGGTGACCTTCGCAGAGCAGGTGGCGGGGCTGACCCTGCGCTACCAGCGTCGGACGCCACAGTTGCAGCGTCTGGTGGAGGACATCGGCGTGGTACTGGCGGGCCGGGGCGGCACCCGGATGCTGCGGATCTTGAGCATCAGGCTCTCGCGGTGCACCGTCCTGTCCCAGTTGATGCGAATGCCGCTCCCGCCGCTGGAGACACCCCGGGTGCTGGGGGTGGACGACTTCGCGCTCCACGGCGACACCTACGGCACCCTCCTGGTCGACGCCACCACCCGCCTCCCGCTCACCCTCTGGGAGGGGCGTGACGCCGAACAGCTCAGCCGATGGCTCCGCGAGCACCCGGGTGTCGAGTTCGCCTGCCGCGACGGATCCCTCACCTACCGGCAGGGCATCGCGGGAGGCGCCCCCGACGCGGTGCAGGTCAGCGACCGCTTTCACCTCTGGCAGGGCCTCTCCCGCCGCGTCCAGGACATCGCCTCCGCCCACCGCGGCTGTCTGTCGGCCGCATTGCCCCCGGCCGGCGAGAGCGGTCCCGCACCGGCCGAGGAGACCGCTGGGAACACCGCGGAGGACAGTCGGGCCGCACGCCACGCCCGCAGACTCTTCGAAGCCGTTCAGGCCCTGACCAGCACCGGCCAAAGCCACAGCTCCGTGGCCCGCGAGCTCGGCCCGGACCGCCGCACGGTGAGCAAATACGCCCGGGCCCGCACCTGGCAGGAGGTGATGCGCCGCCCGCCCCGGAAGCCCTCCACCCTGGACCCCTACCTCGACTACCTGCAACAACGCTGGGACGAGGGGCAGCACAACGCGAAGATCCTGCACGAGGAACTCCAGACCAAGGGCTACCTCGGCCACTACCAGCGCGTGAAGATGGCCGTCGCACCCCTCAGGCGGGGGCTTCCCCCAGACGAGCCGCGCGAGCGCCCGCCCTCCCCACACGAAGCCGCCCGCTGGATCACCACCCACCCGCACCGACGCAACCTCCACATCAACAACCGCCTGCCCCGGCTTCTCGCGCCGAACAGGCGAGGGACGCACGACGTTCATCGAGCGTCTGGCCACCGCGAACTTCCTCAAGCCCAGCTACCTGCGCTCCTACCTGCGCAACCCCGACTCCCCGAAGGCAGCCCCGTCCTGGGAGCGCCTGGCCTCGGTCACCGGTCGCGACCCATTCCTCTTGCGGGAGACCCTCGAACGGAAGCAGTGCGTCGAGTGCGGCAGGCCCCTGCCGATCGGGGACCGCCTCACGTCCCGTCGGCGATGTTCCCAAGCTTGCCGCCAGGCTGCCTACCGCACGCGGATGAACGCAGCGTTCCCCCGAAGATCCGGGCCAAGAGCTGCCAGGTATGCGAGGCCCCCTCGTCTCCGGCCCCACCAACAAGATCTACTGCTCGAAGCGCTGCAGCCGATGGGCCTACATCAACCGACGCCTCGATCGTGGCCTTCCCCCCTGCCCCAGCCAGCCGTGGACATACCTCCGGGCCTCCAACCGGACGGCTGCGTCGTCTGCGGGACGCCACTCACCCGGGGTGCTTACGAACAGGTCCGGCTGGCCTGCTCAGACGCCTGCCGTTCAAAGCCCTCCTACTGGCGCAAGAAGGAAAAGCTCATGGGCGTGGCTCCTCTGGAGGAAGGGGGCTGAGCTGGGTGCCTGCCCGTCCGGGCCGGATCTAGCCGAAGGCGGCTACGAAGCGGTCCCGCAGCCCGTCGAGGCGTTCGACGGGCTCGTTGGCGAAGACCAGCCGCAGGTGGTGGCCGCCGTTTGGGCCCCAGCCGGTCATCGGGGTCGCTGCCACCTTCCCGTGCCGGAAGAGCCGTTCGGACGCCTCGGCCGGGGTGAGGCCCAGCGCGGTGGTGTCGATGAGCAACGACCAGCCGCCGTGCGGCCGTATGCACGGATAGTCCGCCAGCTCCGACAGGACCAGGGCGCAGCGTTGCCGCCAGGTGCGGACGGCCGCGGCCACGTCGGCGTCCGCATCCGGGGCGTCGAGAGCAGCAGCCACCGCCTGCTGGGCGATGCCGACGGGAGTCACCACGTTGGCCATGCCAACAAGGGCGACGTCGGCCATGATGCGCGGCGGACCGACGACCCAGCCGACCCGCCAGCCGATGAGCCGCAGCTCCTTGGATGCGGAGCCCACCGTGATGGTGCGCTCGGCCAGTTGGGGATGGGCAGCGGGGTGCTCCGGGGTCTGTCCGTCGAACCGGATGCGCTCCATGGCCGCGTCGTAGATCACCCAGCAGCCGTGCTCTGCCACCGCCGGGGCCAAGGCGTCCCAGTGTGCGTATCCGAGCAGATCGCCGGTGGGCATCGCGGGGGACATCACCAGGACTGCCGCCGTCTCCGGCCCTACCGCGGCAGCCAGTTCGGCCGGGTCGGTGCGCCAGCCGTTGGGCATCGGGCGGCATGGTACATGTCTCGGGACGCCGCCGGCGAGGCGGATTCTGTTGACGAGGCCGGCATAGACCGGGTCACCGATCACCACCTCCTGCCCCGGCTCGACGGTGGCCAGCAGCGCGTTGAGGACGCCGTTGAGGCCTCCGGCGACGATCGCGCAGGCTGTCGCCGGATCGTAGTCGCGGCCGGCGATCCGGCCGACATGGGCGGTGGCAGCCTCACGCAGGCCGCGCTGGCCGTGGAAGGGGAGGTAGCTGTTCGCGGCGTCGTCATCGATCGCCCGTCGCGTCACGTCGAGGGCGATCCGAGGCGGCCGCAGATCGGTGTCGAGATTCTCGAGCCGCAGCATGTCGGGGTCGTGGGCTGCGTCGGCGGCATCTCCCACGATGTCGACTCCGATACCGGGGATGTGCTGCAGGCGCGACACGGTCATGGGGGCTCCCATTTCGTTCCATAAACAGAACGTTCTGTTTATGGAATGCTAAGCATGCGGCCCGAAACGGTCAATGGCCTCGTGGAGAGCGGGAGATATGGAGCTGACTCAGCAGGTGGGCAGCCGACTGCGTGAGCTGCGCGTGGAACGCAACCTCTCACTGTCCGCGCTGGCGCGCCGGTCCGGTGTCGGCAAGGGCACGCTCTCCGAGCTGGAAGCCGGGCGCCGCAACGCCACACTGGAGACCCTCTACGCGCTCACGACCGCGTTGGGTATCCCCCTCACTGCCGTACTCGGGCCCGAACCGGCGCGAGCACCGCTGTCAGGCCGGGCCGTGGACGCGGTTCTCGTCGAACGGTACGAGGATTCAGCCGCCATCACCGAGATCTACCGCATCCGCATCCGGACCGGCGTCGTCCAGGAGTCGGATGGTCACCCCTCGGGCACCGAGGAGCACCTCATCGTCCTGTCCGGCACCGCCCGCGTTGGCGCGGCCTCGGCCCCGGTCGAGGCAGGCCCGGGCGAACACGCCCACTGGCCTGCCGACATCCCACATGTGTACGCCGCAGTGTCCGGTAACGTCGAAGCCATCCTCACCGTGCGCTACCCGGCACGCTGAGGTCTGCACACGGCACGGAATCTGGCTCAGCGATCTCGGAGAACCCCACCTCGACCTCTCCATATGCCCCGAGATCACCACGGCCCAACACCGGGCGAACCGCCCCCCTCCGCCGCTTCACACCCCAACAACTCACCCTCGCCCACCCAACGCGGTCGAAGCCGTCCCGTCCTGGCCGGCCTCCCCAGCCGCCATCTCGTACCACTGGAGATACCGGCTCCTCGCACTGCAGACCCACAATCACCAACGCGGCGTCCCGACCGACCTCGACACCTACGCGCACGCAGCGATCTGCCCCGACGCCATCAGACTCGCCGCATCAGTGCTCGCCAAGCATCCTCATGAACCAGCAAGATCCACTGGCGAGAACTCTCCCCGTCTCCGAACGACGGCACCCGCGCTTCACGGCCACTTCGCCACTCAAGATTCCTCGTCGTAGGTCAGAGCGACCGCGTCAGGGACGACTCGGTGACACAGGACATCTGCTGCCGGACCTGATCGGGGCGGACCGGACCAGCAGCGGCGAGTCCGCCCCGTACGCGCACAGGGGCCTCGACGGCCAGGGGTACTGGCCGCTCTTCGACCGCAGCGTGAGGGCCGCCATCACCGGCACCGCCGGGCTGCCGACCACGGCGCCGCCCGCCCAGGACCGGTCGGTGTTCGTCTGCCGGGTCTCCGATGGCGACGCCGGACCGGCCCTGCGCATGAAGCACGGGCCCCACCGGTTGCCGGGGCGTGCGACCACCGGTCGGACTGGGATCCGGGGCTCCGCACCGCGCATGTACGCGACCTCGAGGGTCATCTCATCGAGTTGCAGTTCTCCTGAACGATCTCCGACCATGCGCCCGCGCGTCCCGTTCGACGGTTACCCCCGGGCCCAGTCGCGCATGGCGCTCCGCGAGGCAAAGGCCGCGACGTCCTTGTCGAGCGGCTGGTCGGTGTACTGGTGGATGCGCCAGGACGCCTTGATCCTGGGCTTCCCGGCGGTCACGTAGTCGGCGATCCAGAGACCGTCCCCCGCGTACGAGGTGGTGTCGTGGTTCAGCCAGAAGTGGCGGTTGCAGTACAGCAGGACCTTGTGATGGGGCCTCAGGCGCTTGACCTCACGAATGAAGCGGTCCTTCTCCGCGTTGCTCGCCCTCGTGCCCTCCCCGTTCTCCTCCCAGTCCACCGCGAGCAGATCACCCGCCTTCTCCGGAGCCTTGCTCACGAAGTACTCCGCCTGGGCCTTGATGTTCCCCGGCCAGAGAAAGTGGTAGAAGCCGACCACGCATTCCGCGTCCCGGGCACGCTTCACCTGTTCCGTGAGGCGTGGATTGATGTACGAACGGCCCTCGGTGGCCTTGATGAGGACGAAGTCCAGCCCGTCCGTGTCGAAGGACGGCTGATGGGAACTGACGTCGACGCCATGCAGCATGGGCACCGCCTTCCACTGACCCTGGTGGTTCCGGTTCTCTCCCTGTAGGTGCCCGCCACCACTCGTTCCCATCCGCCGGGTGAACGGGCGAATCGTTTTGCCACTGCCGCCCACCGCCACCCGTCTCCGTCCATCGCCGTCCGGCTTTACCGCTCGTCGTCCGGAGCGGCCGGGAGGCTGTCCATGAAGGAGCTGACGGAGAAAACCGCGCGCCCGGGCCCGGGCGGACCGTAGCCGGGGGGCGAGCTGAGCCCGTACTCCTCCATCGTCGCGCGGTAGGCGTCCAGCAGGCGGATGTGGTACTCCAGCGGCGCTCCGTCCGGGTTGGTCTTCCCGAGCGGGGTGGTGGGTTCCGGGCACCAGGTGGTGAACCGCGGGGTGATGCCGTGCGACATGAAGAAGCGCAGGCCCTCGGTGGTCGAGGCGATGGCCTCGTCCACGGTGGCGAAGCCGAAGGGAGCGGCCATCTCGACACCGGCGACGAAGTTGGGAATGACGTTCCGGGCGCCGAAGACCTCGGCGGAGTCCAGGATGCGGCGGTGCCACTCGTCGCGGCCCACGTAGCGCTCCTTGCCCGGGCAGTAGAGCTCGAACAGCCTGCGGTCCCACACCTCGTAGTTGGGGTGGTAGATCTGCACGCCGTAGTCGTGGAAGCGCTGCACATCCGCCTTGGGCAGGGCCTGGGCCACGACCTTGCCGATCCAGCGGCCGGGGAAGCGTTCCTCGATGGCCTTGGCGTACTGCCCGTAGAAGTCGGCCTCGTCACGGCCGCCGATGTGGGAGGTGATGGCGCCGCCGGTGAGGGTGTAGGCCGTGGAGGTCTTCGCGGTGTCGTACTTGTCGATGATGGCCAGCGCCTCCAGGACCTCCTCGACCGGCTTCACCCCGGTGTACGGACGGCCCGCGGCCTTGTGCTGGCGCCAGTTGTGATTGATGTCGCAGTACTGGCACTCCTCCTTCGCACCGAAGTACTGGCAGACCCGGAAGACCGTCAGGTACACCAGGTAGCCCCACTGGATGGTGGGCGCCACCTCCATCACGGACTTGCCGTTCTCCAGGGTGTGGCGGTAGTAGTCCGGCATGGGCGGCAGGCCCACGTCGGAGATCCGCCGGCCGTCGAGATACAGCCCGAGCACGCCGTCCTCGTCGGCCGCGACCCGGTAGGGGGAAGCGGGGTTGACCCGTACCGACACCACGGTCCTGCGCAGGTCGTACGGGCCGCCGGTGAGCACGATCTCCTCCGGCGGACGGCGGAGCGCGGCCGCACCGAGCTCCGGGAGCGTGCCGTGGTCGAACGAGAAGATGAAGTACGACTTCGGCTTGACGTCACCGTCCTCGTTGTCGCTGAGCGCGGACTCGTCGAACGCCACGCCGCCGCGCAGGAGGTCCTCCTTGATGACGGCTTCCCGGGGGACGTGGGGGAACTGCTCCATGAGCCGCTCGACCAGGCGGGTGCGGCTCCCGTCCCGGTGACTCGTGTCGGTGCGGCTGCGGTCGGTACTGCTGGGCATGTGCGGGACTCCTCGGTCCGGTCGGCGACGGCGCTCCGGGTACGCCACACAGTGCAACGAATCAGGCACGTCGGCAGTGCCCCGCCGTGCCGGTCGATTCGTGCCGGTTTCGCGGGCTCGGTGCCCGGTCACCGGCTCGCGGTCCGGATCGCCCGCCGCCGACGGTACTCGCCTCGGAACTCACCCGGTCCAGTGGGCCGGGCGGTCGAGGGACCGCGGGAGCTTCGTCGCCGCGTCACCCTTGGCCGCGTTGAGCTGGGCCTGGGTGAGGAAGAGGCTCCCGGTGAGGTCCGCTCCGGACAGGTCGGCGTCCCGGAAGTCGGCGCCGATCAGGTCGGCCAGGCGAAGATCGGCACCGGTGAGGTCCGCCGCGATCAGGTACGCGCCCCGCAGATCGGCGCCCCTCAGGTCGGCGCCGCGCAGCCTGGCACCGATCAGGTCGGCGCCGCGGCGGTGGCGCTTCTTCCCGCGCGGCGCCGTGGCCCGTACGAGTTCGCTGGTGCGGAGCAGGAGCCGGGCCACCTCGTCGCGGTGACCGGACACGTCGAGGCCCGCGAGCTCGTCCGCCGGAAGGCGGGTGAGGCGTTCCGTGGCGTCGAGGGTGTGCCGGAGGTCACCCCTCAGGGGCCGTGCCGGCTCCAGGGACAGTGCCTCCGTGAGGTACCAGAGGAGTTCGTGGAGCTGCCGCATCACCGGGAACACCTGGAACATCTGTCGGGCGGTCTGCGGCGCGGAACGCCAGTCCTGTCCGCCGAATGTCTCTCCGGAGACCTTCTGGCCGGCCCCGAAGCAGTCGTACACGGTGCAGCCGGGGAAGCCCTGCGTCCGCAGCCGGGTGTGGATGCCGCAGCGGAAGTCCTCCTGGAGGTTGCGGCAGGGCTCCCCCGCGTCCTTGTCGATCGCGAAGTCCGCGGACCGGGTCAGGGTCAGCGCGACGCAGCACAGCCCGAAACAGTTCGCGCAGTCGGCACGCAGTCCGGCTCGGTCGATGGGGTCGGTGCCGGGGCCTGGAACGTTGTCGGGCACAGGGCGTGAATCCTCTGGGGTACGGGGTTCTCGGGCGTTCGAGCCTATCGGGCCGGGTCACCCGCGCACACCGATTTCATGATCGGCTGCAGGCGTCGGACCGTCACGGGCGGTTCCGGGACGGTGCGTCGCACATGGCGTGCATGGTCCCCCGTCCCGATCCGGGCGAGCCACGGCCGCGGCGGCCGGGAGGCGACACCCGGGTCGTTGTCAGTGGGGCGGCGCACACTGTCGGCAGTACCGCACGGGCGAAGGGGGCACTGATGGGCACCGAGCACGAGACCGGGTTCGAACCGGCCACCGGGGACGGTCCGGCGACTCCCGTGCCGGATCCGGGGCGCGCGGCTTCGGTGCGGACGGCGTTCGAGGGGATGCTGCAGATCCGTCGGCTGACGAACACCGACCATGCCGACCCGGCGGGGGTGCCCGCGCCCTGGGAGACGCACCGGCCGGTGCGGGCCGTGGCCATCGCCCTGGAGGCATCGGGCCTGACCGCCTCGGCCGTCGACGAATCGGGGAGCCGTACCGCGACCGGGTACCGCCTGGAGCGGGGTGAGGCACCGGGCGGTGTCCGTGTCGAATGGCTCGGCCCGCCCGGCAGCGGGGCGGCCCACTCGGAGGCGGACGGGTTGAACCGGTGTGCGGAGGTGCTGCGGGAGTTGGGCTGGACGGTGTTGCTGTACCGGGGAGCCCGCCGCCGAAGATTCCTGGAGGTGGAGCCGCCGCCCGGCGTCCGGCGTCCGGCGTCCGAACGGCCGCTAGCGGAGGTCCACGCGCCGCCACGGCGGGCGTTGTCGTACCCATGGGGGATGCTGGTACGTCCGACACCTCTGACCGGGAGACGCTGAGATGCGCGATGCCGAACTCGCCGCGGCCCAGGCCTACGTCCGACTGCTGGAGGCCACCCGGGCCGCGCTCGCGGAGCCGGACGACGGCCCCCTGTACGTGCCGTTGCTCGCCTCGCCGATCGCGGAGGCCGACGGCGCGCTGCGGCGGGCGGGACTGTGCGGCAACGAATCCCGGTTCTTCGACCTGGTGCGTTCGCTCCGCCCGAGCATGCCCGGCGGTCACTGACCGGGTCCGTCGGCCATCCCCTCCGACGCCTCTGTACCAGGCGCCCGGCGGGCAGCCCTTCCGACAGCGACCCCGCGCCCGCACCATCCGGTGCGCCGCTCCCGGCAGTCGTCCGGGCCCGTCGCCGCGTCCGACGGCCGGTGGTTCCTGTCGCCATGCCCGGCGGCCAGTGGTTCCTGCCGCCGTCCTGACGCGGGTACCGCCTCCGGCGGTCGGCGGACGCCGTCGTCCTCGGCGCCGTGAGGCCCTCTTCACCCGGCCGCCCCGATGCGTCACCATGCTGAGGGCGAGTCGGCGGACCGATCTCTGCTCCAACGGACGTTCACGGCCTGCCGTCCCGCCCAGGTCCCAGCCGCCGGGACAATCAACCCCTCCCCCGATGCGTACGCTTCCGCACACACGATGAATTGATTCAAGACAACAGAAAACCCGACCGGCCGATTGACCACCAAACCGGGAAAATTTACCGTACGACCGAACTGAAACGATTCACACACTCTTCGATCCGACCGGTTCCCGGTCGGCCGGATACCCCTTGCGAGGTGCGCATGTCCGATGTGTCGACCGTCAAGGAAGCCCTGAAGTCCCAAGTGATCGAGACGCCCTCATGGGGCTACGGGAACTCCGGGACGCGTTTCAAGGTGTTCGCGCAACCGGGGGTTCCGCGCGACCCGTTCGAGAAGCTGGAGGACGCGGCGCAGGTGCACGCGTTCACGGGCGTGGCACCGAAGGTGTCCCTGCACATCCCGTGGGACAAGGTCGAGGACTACGCCGCGCTGAACCGGCACGCCGAGAGCCTCGGTGTGCGGATCGGCGCGATCAACTCCAACGTCTTCCAGGATGACGACTTCAAGCTCGGTTCGGTCACCCATCCCGACCCCGCAGTGCGCCGCAAGGCCACCGACCACCTGCTGGAGTGCGTCGGCATCATGGACGAGACCGGGTCCGCCGATCTCAAGCTCTGGTTCTCCGACGGCACCAACTACCCGGGGCAGGACGACATCGTGGCCCGGCAGGACCGGCTCGCCGAGGCGCTGACCGAGGTCTACGAGCGCCTCGGCGACGACCAGCGGATGCTGCTGGAGTACAAGCTCTTCGAGCCCGCGTTCTACACGATGGACGTGCCGGACTGGGGCACGGCGTACGCGCACTGCCTGAACCTCGGGCCGAAGGCCCAGGTGGTCGTGGACACCGGGCATCACGCGCCGGGCACCAACATCGAGTTCATCGTGGCGTTCCTGCTGCGTGCCGGGAAGCTCGGCGCGTTCGACTTCAACTCCCGGTTCTACGCCGACGACGACTTGATGGTCGGGGCCGCCGATCCGTTCCAGTTGTTCCGGATCATGCACGAGGTGGTCAGGAACGGCGGCCTGAGGCCCGAGACGAACGTCAACTTCATGCTCGACCAGTGCCACAACATCGAGGCGAAGATCCCGGCCGTGATCCGGTCGGTCGCCAATGTGCAGGAGGCGACCGCCAAGGCATTGCTGGTCGACACGGCGGCCCTGGAGGCGGCGCAGCGGTCCGGTGACGTGCTGGCGGCGAACGGCGTCCTGATGGACGCCTACAACACCGATGTCCGTCCGCTGCTCGCCGAGGTGCGCGAGGAACTCGGTCTGGCCGGAGATCCGTTCACCGCGTATCTGGCCTCCGGCAACCAGGAGCGGATCGCCGCCGCCCGGGTCGGCGGGGAGCAGGCTGGCTGGGGCGCCTGACCTCCGTCCCTCCCCCGTGCGTCCGGCCTGTTCCCGACCTCCTCCCCGTACGTCCGACCCGTTCCGATCTTCTCCTCCTCCGGACCACGAAGGAATTCCATGACCTCCGCGACGCATCCCGAAGTCGCCGCGCTGCTGGAGCGCGCCCACCGCATCGGCTCCGATCCCCGCAACACCAACTACGCCGGCGGCAACGCCTCGGCCAAGGCCACCGCGATCGATCCGGTCACCGGCCGCGAGACCGAACTGTTGTGGGTCAAGGGGTCCGGGGGCGATCTCGGCACCCTGACCGAGGCAGGTCTCGCCGTGCTGCGTCTGGACCGGGTGCGTGCGCTCGAGGACGTGTATCCGGGGGTGGAGCGCGAGGACGAGATGGTGGCGGCGTTCGACTACTGCCTGCACGGCAGGGGCGGCGCCGCTCCGTCCATCGACACGGCGATGCACGCCCTGGTCGGGGCCGCCCATGTCGACCACCTGCATCCGGACTCGGGCATCGCGCTGGCGTGCGCCGCCGACGGCGAGAAGCTCACGGCGGAGTGCTTCGGCGAGAAGGTGGCCTGGGTGGGCTGGCGCAGGCCCGGCTTCCAGCTCGGCCTGGACATCGCCGCGGTCAAGGAGGCGAACCCGCGCGCCGTCGGCGTGATCCTGGGCGGGCACGGCATCACGGCCTGGGGCGAGACGTCCCAGGAGTGCGAGCGCAACGCCCTCTGGATGATCCGCACCGCCGAGGCGTTCCTGGAAGAGCGCGGCAGGGCCGAGCCGTTCGGTCCCGTGTGGGCGGGTCGGGAGCCGCTGGCCGAGGAGCGGCGCCGGGAGCGTGCGGCGGCGCTCGCCCCGTTGATCCGCGGGCTGGTCTCCACCGACCGTCCGCAGGTGGGTCACTTCACGGACGCGGAACCGGTGCTGGACTTCCTCGCCCGCACCGGGCATCCGCGGCTCGCCGCGCTCGGCACCTCGTGCCCGGACCATTTTCTCCGTACCAAGGTCCGGCCGCTGGTTCTCGACCTGCCCGCGGACGCCCCGCAGGCCGAGGCCGAGGCGCGGCTGCGGGAACTGCACGCGGAGTACCGGGAGGCGTATCGCGCCTACTACGAGCGGCATGCCTCGCCCGGCTCCCCGGCGATGCGCGGTGCGGACCCGGCGATCGTGCTGGTGCCCGGGGTCGGCATGTTCTCCTTCGGAAAGGACAAGCAGACGGCCCGGGTGGCCGGGGAGTTCTACCTCAACGCCATCCAGGTCATGCGTGGTGCCGAGGCCGTCTCCTCGTACGCCCCGATCGAGGAATCCGAGAAGTTCCGGATCGAGTACTGGGAGCTGGAGGAGGCCAAGCTGCGCCGGATGCCGAGGCCCCGGCCCCTGGCCACCCGGGTGGCGCTGGTCACGGGTGCGGGGTCCGGCATCGGCAGGGCCATCGCGCACCGGCTGGTCGCGGAGGGGGCGTGTGTCGTCGTCGTGGACCGCGACGCCGGGAACGCCGCCTCGGTGGCACAGGAGCTCGGCGGGCCCGACGCGGCCGTCGCGGTGACGGCCGACGTGACCGACGAGCAGCAGATCGTCGCCGCGTTCGGGGCCGCCGCGCTCGCGTTCGGCGGTGTGGACCTCGTCGTGAACAACGCCGGGATCTCCGTCTCGAAGCCGCTGCTGGACACCACCGCGCAGGACTGGGACCTCCAGCACGACATCATGGCGCGCGGCTCGTTCCTGGTGTCGCGGGAGGCCGCCCGGATGATGCGGGTCCAGAACCTCGGTGGTGACATCGTCTACGTCACGTCGAAGAACGCGGTGTTCGCGGGCCCGAACAACATCGCCTATTCGGCCACCAAGGCCGACCAGGCCCATCAGGTGCGACTGCTGGCGGCCGAATTGGGTGAGCACGGGATCCGGGTCAACGGCGTCAACCCCGACGGTGTGGTGCGCGGTTCGGGAATCTTCGCATCGGGCTGGGGTGCCCAGCGTGCGGCCACGTACGGCGTCGAGGAGGAGAAGCTCGGGGAGTTCTACGCCCAGCGCACGCTCCTCAAGCGCGAGGTGCTCCCGGAACACGTGGCCAACGCGGTCTTCGCGCTGACGGGCGGCGACCTCACGCACACGACGGGGCTGCACATTCCCGTCGATGCCGGTGTGGCCGCGGCCTTCCTGCGATGAGCCGCACCCCCGCCCCGGCCGGAAGGAGGCCGTCGTGTCCGTGATGTCAGGGAGCGAAGCGGTCTTCGCGGCCGTGGACCTCGGTGCGACCAGCGGCCGGGTGATCACCGGCCGGGTGGGGCGCGGAGAGCTCGTCCCGGCCGAGGCGCACCGCTTCCCCAATACGCCGGTCCGGCTGCCGGACGGGCTGCGGTGGGACGTGCTCGCCCTGTACCAGGGGATGCTGGACGGACTGCGGGCCGCCGCCCGCACGGGTCCGGTCGCCTCGGTCGGCATCGACACCTGGGCGGTCGACTACGGCCTCCTCGATGCCGACGGGGCGCTGCTGGGGCTGCCGTTCCACTACCGCGACGGCCGTAACGCCGAGGCCGCCCGCCGGGTGCTGGCCGAGTGCGACGGGCGGGAGCTGTACACCGTCAGCGGGTTGCAGCAGTTGCCGTTCAACACGGTGTTCCAGCTGGCCGCCCACCGTACGAGTGCCCAGTGGGAGGCGGCGCGGACGGTGTTGCTGATCCCGGATCTGCTGACGCACTGGCTGACGGGCTCGGTGGGTGCGGAGATCACCAACGCGTCGACGACCGGCCTGCTCGACGCGTCCGCCGGGACCTGGTCCGATGCGCTGATCGGACGGCTGGGGCTGGATCGTTCGTGGTTCCCGCCGCTGCGCGAGCCCGGTGATCCTGCGGGAACGCTGCTGCCGCACGTCGCCGAGTACACCGGTCTGCCCGCCAGGACGCCGGTGACGACGGTCGCCTCGCACGACACCGCGTCGGCGGTCGCCGCGGTGCCCGCGACGGAGCCGGGGTTCGCGTACCTCTCCTGCGGCACGTGGTCGTTGGCGGGGCTCGAACTGACGGCCCCGGTCCTGACGGAGGAGTCCCGGGCGGCGAGCTTCACCAATGAGCGCGGGGTGGACGGCACCATCCGCTATCTCCGCAACGTCATGGGGCTGTGGCTGCTGGAGGAGTGCCGTCGGACGTGGGACCGGCAGGGGGTCTCCCCGGGGCTGGACCGGCTGCTCTCGGAGGCGGCCGGGGCCCGGCCGTTCGCCGCGGTGATCGATCCGGACGACGAGGCGTTCCTCGCGCCGGGCGACATGCCGGCGCGCATCGACGCCCACCTCGCGCGGACCGGGCAGGCGCCGCCGGACGGTCCCGGCGGGTACGTGCGCTGCGTGCTGGAGAGTCTGGCACTGGCCCATCGCAGGACGTTGCGCCTGGCCGCCGCCCTCGCGGGGCGGGATCCGGTCCGGATCCATCTCGTCGGCGGGGGGTCGCGCAACGCGCTGCTGTGCCAGTGGACCTCGGACGCCACCGGACTCCCCGTCACGGCCGGTCCCGCCGAGGCGACTGCACTTGGCAACATCCTGGTGCAGGCCCGTGCCCACGGGCTGGTGGGGGACCTCGACGACATGAGGCGGCTCGTGGCACGGACCCAGGAATTGCGTCACTACACCCCGCGGGGCGACCCACGGGCGTGGGACCGGGCCGCCGCCCGGCTGGAAGCCGACCGCGCGCCCGGTGTCCCGCCCTCGACAGCGGTCCGGGCGCCCACGGGGGCGGACCGGACCCGGTACGGAAGACGGAGGAAGGAAACCCATGGCTGATGTCCCGCCCGCTGTGCCGGGCTCCGCACTCACCCGCGTCACACGCCGTCGTACCCGTGTGGGTCTGGTCTCCGGCGGACTCGGCGCGTATTGGCCGCAGTTCCCCGGTCTCCTCGAACGGCTGCGGGAATCCGCGCGCTTCGTGACCGGGCGGTTCGAGGAAATGGACTGCGAGGTCGTCGACGCCGGCTTCGTCTCCGATCCGCAGGAGGCCGCCGGGGCGGCCGGGAAGCTGCGCGCGGCCGACTGCGACATCGTCGTGACGTTCCTGACGACGTACCTCACGGCCTCGATGGTCCTGCCCATCGCCCAGCGCGCCCATGCTCCGGTGCTGGTCATCGACCTCCAGCCGACCGAGGCGATGGATCATGCGAACACGGACACGGGGGCGTGGCTGGCCTACTGCGGTCAGTGCCCGCTGCCGGAGATCGCCAATGTGTTCCGGCGCGGGGGAATCCCCTTCCGTTCCGTGTCGGGCCATCTGCGCGACGAGAACGCCTGGACCAGGATCCGCCGCTGGATCCGTGCCGCCCGGGTGCGCGGGGTGCTGCGTCACGGTCGGCACGGGCTGATGGGCCACCTCTACCCCGGCATGCTCGACGTGTCCACCGACATGACGCTGGTCTCCACCCGGTTCGGCGGGCATGTCGAGGTTCTCGAGTTCGACGATCTGCGGGTCCGGGTCGCCGCCGTGACGGACGCGGCCGCCGCCGAACGCGTCGCGCTGGCGCGTACGGTCTTCACGCTCGACAGTTCCGTCGACGAGGGCGATCTCGCGTGGGCGGCCCGGGTCTCGGTGGGGCTGGACCGGCTGGTGGAGGACTTCGGGCTGGACAGCCTCGCCTACTACCACCGCGGTCTGGAGGGCGAGATCCACGAGCGGCTCGGCGCCGGGATGATCCTGGGCGCTTCGCTGCTGACCGCGCGCGGCGTCCCGATGGCCGGGGAGTACGAGCTGCGCACCAGTCTGGCCATGCTGGTCGCCGACACCCTGGGGGCGGGTGGTTCCTTCACCGAGTTCCAGGCCCTCAATTTCCGGGACCGGGTCGTCGAGATGGGCCATGACGGTCCCGCCCATCTCGCGATCAGTTCCGGGGACCCGCTGCTGCGCGGGCTCGGCGTCTACCACGGCAAGCGCGGCTGGGGCGTCAGCGTGGAATTCGATGTCGAGCACGGCCCGGTCACCACGTTCGGCATCGGCCAGGAGGCCGATGGCACCTTCACCTTCATCGCGTCCGAGGGGGAGGTGGTGCCGGGGCCGTTGCTGGAGATCGGCAACACCACGTCCCGGGTCGACTTCGGTTTCGATCCCGGCGAGTGGACGGACGCCTGGTCCGCGACGGGGGTCGGCCATCACTGGACGCTGTGCACCGGTCACCGTGCCAAGGACCTCAGGGCCGCGGCCGGGCTCCTCGGTGTGCCCTTCCAGGTGGTGGACGGTCCGGGGGAACTCTGAATCCGTGCGTGCTCCGGGGCGGTTCCGTCGGGTCGTGACGGCCCCTCCCCGGGTGCGGGCGGTCCGTGCCGGCTCAGTGCTCCGTCGGGGAACCGGCGGCCGGGCCCACCTGCCGGCCGGGGGCCAGGCCGAGTTCCCGGTCGCCCAGCGGGGCGAAGAAGGACGCCACGTCGGCGTCGGTGACGTCGGCGAGGGCCGCCGGGCTCCATCGCGGGGAACGGTCCTTGTCGATGATCTGGGCCCGCACGCCTTCCACCAGGTCGGGCCTGGTGAAAGCGGTGCACGAAGTGCGGTATTCCTGGTCCAGCACCGCTTCCAGGCTGTCCAGCCCGCGGGCCCTGCGCAGCGCGGCGAGGGTCACCTTGAGCGCGGTGGGCGACTTGGCCAGGACAGTCTCGGCGGCCCGTTCGGCGGCGGGGACGCCGCTGCTGCCGAGCCGGTCGACGATCTCCTCGACCGAGTCGGCCCGGTAGCAGGAATCGATCCACTCGCGGTGTTCTGCCAGCTCACCGGCGGGTGCGGGCGAGGCGTACCGCAGCACCGTCTTCTCGATCTCCGTGGCCGTGCCGCAGCCGGCGAGGTCCGTGACGAGTGCGGTGAGGTGGTGCGACGGGACGAAGTGGTCGGCGAGCCCGCACAGCAGCGCGTCGCCCGGACCGGCCGCCTCCGCGGTGAGGGCCAGGTGGGTGCCCAGTTCACCGGGTGCCGCGGCGAGGAGGTGCGTTCCGCCCACGTCGGGGACGAATCCGATTCCGGTCTCGGGCATGGCGACGCGTGAGCGTTCGGTGACGACCCGGACGTCCCCGTGGGCCGAGATGCCGACGCCGCCGCCCATCACGATGCCGTCCATGATCGCGACGTACGGCTTGGGGAAGCGGGCGATGCGGGCGTTGAGCCGGTACTCGTCGCGCCAGAAGTCCGTCGACGCGTTGTTCCCGGCGCGGGCGTCCTCGTAGATGGAGCGGATGTCGCCGCCCGCGCAGAGCCCGCGTTCGCCCGCTCCGGTGAGCAGGACGGCGGTGACGGAGTCGTCGTGTTCGGCCTCGGCGAGCGCTTCGTCGAGGCGGGCCACCATGACGTGGTTCAGCGCGTTGAGGGCGCGTGGACGGTTGAGCGTGATGTGCCGGACGCGTCCCTCGGTGTGCAGCAGAACGGGATCCTCGTGGTTCATGAATGCCCTCCGGTCAGCCCCTGTGCCGTATCGACCGCAGGTCGCGGACGATCTTCCGCTGCCATTCTGCGGGGGCGGACCACGGCCCGGGACGGCAGGGGTGCCGGAGGCGCCGGGCGTGGTGCCCGGGCCGGATTCCGCCGGGCAGCCGCTGTGGCAGCCTGCCGGAACCGGTTCGACAATTGAGACACCCGGCACGGGCCGCGCCGCCCGGCAGCCCAGCCCGGCGACCTCGGAGCAGGAATGACCGATCACGACCAGCAATCGAGCAGATCGGTTCCGCCCCGCCTGCTGATCGACCGGACGCGCAACAGCGAGACCGCAACGGCCCAGCGGCTTGCCATGAACCGGACGGGCAGTTTCGAGTGGAACGTGGAGGCCGACACGCTCGACATCGACGATGCCGGGCTGCTGGTGTTCGGTCTGGACCCCCATGCCTTCGACCGTCGGCCGGAGACCGTGATGGAGCGGCTCGAACAGTCGGAGCGGACCCGCCTCGAAGTGGCGATCGACGAGGCGATCAAGAGCGGGCGCAGTTCGTACAGCGTGCACTTCCGGGTGCCGCTGGACAACGGCAAGGAGCAGTGGACCCATATCCAGGCCCGGATCCTGCGCACCGAGGACGGTCAGGTGCAGCGGATCATCGGGGTGGTGCAGGACACCACCGCCGAGGTCACCCATTCGGCCTTCGTGCTGGATCTGGAAAAGCGTCGGCAACGCCAGACCAGCATCGTTGAACGCACAACGAGCGCCTTGTCGCGAGCGGTGACCGTGGACGACGTGACCGCGTCGCTCACCGGGCCGGGCGGGCTCGCCCGGCTCGGTGCGGACGGACTCTCGCTCGGGCTGGTCGAGAACACCTCGATGAACGTCATCGCGCTGAGCGGCGATTCGGTGGAGGCGATCGACGAGCTCCGGTACACGGGCCTGGACCGTGATTTCCCGCTGGCCGACACGACCCTGAGCGGCCGGCCCAGATTCCTGACGTCGGTCTCCGCACTCGTCCACCGCTATCCGGCGCTGGCCCCTCATGCCGACCGGATGGAGTTCCGTGCCGCCGCCTATCTGCCGCTCGTGGCCCAGGCGCGCTCCCTCGGCACCCTGGCGCTCTTCTACCGCGAAAGAACGGTGTTCAACGCGGACGAACGCAATCTGTGCCTGGGACTGGCCGCCATCGTCGCCCAGTCCCTGCAACGCGCGAAGCTCTTCGACGAGGAACGCGAGTTCGCCACCGGTCTCCAGTCCGCGATGCTGCCGAGGCGGATCCAGGAGATCGAGGGCGGCGAGATCGCCGTGCGTTACCACTCGGCCTGGAGCGGCCGGCAGGTCGGCGGCGACTGGTACGACGTGATCGCACTGCCCAAGAACCGGTTCGGGATCGTGGTCGGCGACGTGCAGGGCCACGACACTCATGCCGCCGCCACGATGGGGCAGCTGCGCATCGCCCTGCGCGCGTACGCCGCCGAGGGGCACTCGCCGTCGACGGTGCTGGCGCGGGCCTCGCGCTTCCTCTCCGAGCTGGACACTGACCGCTTCGCGACCTGCACGTACGCCCAGGTCGATCTGGCGTCGGGGACCGTACGGGTGGTCCGCGCCGGGCATTTCGGGCCACTGATCCGGCACACGGACGGCCGGGTCGGCAGCCCCCAGGTACGGGGCGGTCTGCCACTGGGCATCTCGACCGACTTCGGGGACGAGGAGTTCCCCGAGACCCGGCTCGACCTGGTGCCGGGCGAGACCCTCGTCCTGTACACCGATGGTCTGGTGGAGGAGCCGGGGGCCGACATCGACTCGGGCGTCCGTACGTTGATCAACGAGGTGAACGCGGGGCCGGCGGGCGCCCAGGCACTGGCCGACCATCTGTCGGAGCGGCTCTGGGAACGCTGGGGTTCGGGGGACGACGTGGCCCTCCTGGTGCTCCGGCGCAGCCCGGATCCTGGTTCGCCGCGGGCGCCGCGGCTGCACCAGTACATCCACCAGGCCGACCCGGAAGGGCTCTCCGACGCCCGTACCATCGTGCGCCAGGCCCTGACCGACTGGGACATGGCCGAGCTCGCCGACGACGCGGAGCTGGTCACCGATGAATTGCTGGTGAACGTCCTGCTGCACACGGAGGGCGGGGCGGTGCTCACTCTGGAAGTGTTGCCGGAGCCCGTCCGCCGGGTCCGGCTGTCCGTGCAGGACCGCTCCAGTGCCTGGCCGAGGCGGCGCAGCCCCGGCGAGACCGCGACGTCGGGGCGGGGGTTGCTGCTCCTGGACGCCGTCGCCACCCGCTGGGGGGTCGAGCCCCGCGGGGAGGGCAAGGCGGTCTGGTGCGAGATCGGCCCCCCGGTGCCGCCCGTGTCCACCGCCCGGTCCGCAACGGAACCTGTGTGAGGAACCGCCCATCCCGGGCCGGTCCGGGCGAGCCCGAGGACGGGGCTGCGGTTCCGCCGGCGACGCCGGCGCGTTCAGAGCCGTCGGTGCATGATGTGCAGTCCGACCAGCCCGCGCTCCGGGTGCTTGAACCCCTCCGGCAGGGTTCCCAGGATCTCGAAGCCCAGCGACCGGTAGAGCCGGACGGCGTGGGTGTTCGTCTCCACGACCGCGTTGAACTGCATGGCCCGGAACCCCGCCTCGCGGGCCCACTCCAGGGTGTACTCGCACAGGGCCCGGCCCACCCCCTGCCCCGAGTGTTCGGGATCGACCATGTAGCTGGCGCTGCCGATGTGCGAGCCGTTGCCCATGTGGTTGTTGTTCATCTTGGCCGTGCCGAGGATCGTCCCGTCGTCGTCGACCGCGACAACCGTACGGTTGGGGGACTTGAGGAGCCACCAGGATTCGGCCTCCTCCTCGCCGAGGTCGAGAGGGTAGGTGAAGGTCTCGCCTGCGGCGACGATTTCGTGGAAGAACGGCCAGATGGCGGGCCAGTCCTCGGTGGTGGCTTCCCTGATCAGCATGGCAGCCAGGATGCCCGTACCGATCTTCGTCCGCGACCTGTTTTCCCACCCGTCGCGGATCTCCTGCCTGCGTGAGCAACGTTTTCATCCTTCTTCGCTCCCTCACGCGCCGTGCGGCGCACGGCCCGGTGCGGGGCGCCGACCGCGCCCGGGCCCGGACACGCGCCTGCGCAGACGGAACCGGGCGAGCAGGCCGGGCGCGGTCCCCACCGCCCCCGCCGGAGCCGCCCCCGAAGCGGGCGTCGTCGCCCACCCTGACGCCGGGTCCGGGCCGGGAGCCGAGTCATGCGCCGTGGACCGACCGGCCACCGCGACCGGGCCAAGGGCCGCAACCGGGTCAGACGCCGGAACCGGAACCGACGCCGGGAGCGGGTCGGGTACCACGGTCGGATCAGGCAGCGCAGTCAGGTCCGGGACCGGTGGTCGATCCGGGACCTGCTCCGGGGCCGGTACCGGGCCAGGGGTTCGAAAGGGGTCCGGCATCGGGGCCGGAGTGGGCACGACCACCGCGGGCACTGCCTCGGCTTTGGCCTCGGGGCCCCGTTCGGGGCCCGGACCGGTCTCCGTGCCGAAGTCGATTCCGGCTCCTGAATCCGCTTCGGCTTCGGGTCGGTGCTCCTGCCTCGGGGCGGGGAAGGGACGGGGGCGAGAACTCCATCCGGCGTCCGGGCGCGGAGCCGGGCGGACTTCCCGGGCGTTGTCCAGCTCCATGATCAGGCCGACCCGCCGCCACAACATCTCGTCCGGTTCGTCGGCCCGCATCAGCTGCGCCACGGTTTCCCGGGCCGACGGCGAGGACATCGGCGCGAAGGACGGTTCCGGCCGGATCCTGGCGAGGTAGGCGCGTTCGTACGGGTCGTCGACCACCTCCGCCAACTGCACCGGGTCCAGCGTCTCGGCGACCACTGCCGCCCGCGTCCAGGGGTCCTCCGTGAGGTGCAACAATCGCTCGACCCGGCGCGAACGCCAGTTCCGTGCCCGGTGGTCGGCGCCCTCCGCCAACCGGTCTCGTACCCAGGCGGGGCTCCTGCCCGTCAAAAGTTCGGGTTGCCCGGCGGCGAACCCGGCGAGCTCCTCCGCGAGGTAGAGCCAGACAACCGCCCGGTACCGGTTGACGTAGAGCGCGATCGGGGTGAGGCATCCGGCGCGGGCGAGCCGGGTGAAGCGGTCGGGGCTGATGCCCAGCAGGTGGGCCCCTTCCGCGGTCCCCACCGCGCACACCTTCTCCCGCAGTGCTTCCGGGAACCCGTCCTGGGACCGGAGCCGTTGGACCTCCGCACGGTCGACCCTGGGCCTTCCGCCGCCCTGTCGCACCGTCAGCCGGATCAGTCCCAGATGCACTGCGATGGCGAACTCACCGCGTTTCAGCAGGAGTTCCCGCGCGGCCGTGCCCATGGCGATCGTGTCCGCGGTGCCGGTGCCGACGTCCGCGCCCATGTCCCGCGCGCCCTCGGCCCCCGTGTGGCCGCCTTCGGTAACAGTCATGACGCTCTCCCCCGTGAGGATCGATCACTCTCTGTGATCACCGTAACGCGGAAGAGGAATCGCCCGCCCAGCCTGTGGATAACCTCGTGGCCGGGTCAGATCTCGTCGCCCTCCTCGCTCCCGGTCTGCCTCGCGGCAACACCGAGATGCTCCCCGACCCTGTTCACGAGCAGTGTCATCTCGTACGCGACCTGGCCGACATCGGCCTCCGCCTCGCTCAGCACGCACAGACAGCTGCCGTCCCCGGCCGCCGTCACGAACAGCATCGCCTCGTCGAACTCGACCATCGTCTGCCGGGGCTTCCCGGCCCGGAAGTGGCGTCCCGATCCGCGGGCGAGGCTCTGGAGCCCCGATGCGACCGCGGCGAGGTGTTCCGCGTCCTCGCGCGCCAGGTCCGTGCTCGCGCCCGTCACCAGACCGTCGTTCGACAGCACCAGCGCATGCCGTATGTACTCGACCCGGCTCGTGAGGTCGTCAAGGAGCCAGTCGAGTCCCCTGTCAAGCGCCATTTCCCCGCTCCTCCCCGCTCATGCGTTCCCCATGCCCCGTGCGCGTAAGCCTTGCGCACCGGTCACGCGGGGGCAAGCACTCCTTCGCCATGTGGCCGGGTCCGGGTCCCCTTGGGGGAGTTCGTCCCACGGGAGCCGGAAACGATTCCGCCCGGGGGCTCCGAAGGGGCGGGACGAGGGCCCGAATCGCCCGGGGAAGCGCACAGAACCCCTGGTCGCAGCAATCATGGCCGTCCGACCGGTTCGTCCGTGCGGTCGGCCGGATCCCCCGCCTCGACAAGGAGTTCCTCCGTTCACTGTGGCCGGATCTCGTCGACGGCACTCAGCAGATGTCCGGCACCTACACTGAACCCTTCGGGTGCGAGGAGCCGGCCACACGGACAGGGAGAGCAAGAGTGTCGACAGCTGCCGACGGCGGGTTCGAGGATCCGCCCGCCGAGGTGCTGACGGAGGCCGCGGCGGCCTTCGGCCTGCTGGCGACGCCCGCACGGCTGCACATCGTGTGGGCCCTGTCCCAGGGCGAGAGCGATGTGACGGGCCTCGCCGACCGGGTTGGCGGCACACTCCCCTCGGTGAGCCAGCATCTGACGAAACTGAAACTGGCGGGACTGGTCCGCTCGCGGCGTGAGGGCCGCCGCCAGGTGTATCTGGTCGACGATCCCGATGTGGTGACCGTCGTCCGGCTGATGGTGGGTCAGCTCACCGAACGTGCCGGTCGCAGACCGGCGCGGTCCGTGCGCCTGCGCGAGCGGGGCGCCTGAGAACGGCGCCGGGCCGGGGCGCGGCACGGCTGTTGTCGCACCATGCCCCGGCCCCGGCCTCTTCCTCACCGCCGCTTCCGCCTCGCCCGGCACCGCCGCCCGACGCCGTACGCCCGCGCCCGCTCCCGCTCCCGCGTCCGGCATAAGGTCAGCCGTACGAGAGGTTCGCGCACGGGTCGTCGTCGGCCGACCGCGCCTCGTCGGCGACGGCGGACGGGACGCCGGAGGATGCCGGTTTCTCCGGTGCGGCCGAGGGGTTGGCCGCGTAGGAACTGCCGAGGATCACCCGGATCCCGGGGAGGTCGGATGCTGTTGCCCTGGCTCCGGCGAAGAGCCTCGCCGTGGTCTCCGCCTCGTCCCGCAGTCCCGGGCCGTACTCGACGACGGTCGTGGCATGGTCCTGTCTGCTCGCCGTGGCCGTGTTGGTGACGGTGAAGTCCCGGGAGCGCAGGAGTTCGGCGGCGCGGGCCGCAAGCCCGGTGACCGTGGTGCCGTTGTAGACGGCGACGTCGATGCCCTTGCCGGAAACCGGGGCCGTGGGTGGGGCCGATTCCTTGTCCTTCTTTTCGTCCTTGCCCGCCCCCTTGCCGCTGGCGTCCTTGCCGTCGACTGTCCGGTCGGCCTTCAGCGCGGCCCACAGCGCGTCGGCGTCCGGTTCGACGATCGCGACGCGCGCGCCCTCGTAGCGCCAGGGAACCGTGACGAACTTGGTGTTGTGCAGGTCGACGTTCTTCATCGACATGGCGAACGCCAGGAGCCGGTCGGCCGAACCGAGCCCGGGATCGACGGTCATCGCGTCGGTCGCCGACTTGGCCAGGGGCAGCAGGGTCGTGGGGTTCAGCCCCTGGGACTTGATCTTCTTGACGAGGGAGGCGACGAACGCCTGCTGACGCTTGATACGCCCTATGTCCGAGCCGTCGCCGATGCCGTGCCGCAGCCGGACATAGTCGAGCGCCCGCTGCCCGGAGACGGACTGCGGTCCCTTCGTGAAGATCAGGTCGCCCCGGGTGGGCCGCTTCGGGCTGAGGTCGCGCTGGTAGATGTCCTTGGGCAGGCACACCGGTACTCCGCCCACGGCGGAGGTCAGTGCCGAGAATCCCGCGAAGTCGATGACCACGGTGTGGTCGACGCGCAGGCCGGTGAGCTGTTCGACCGTGTTCTGCGTGCAGGCGGGGTTCCCCTCGGGCGTCTCCCCCACCGAGAACGCCCCGTTGAACATCACGTCGTGCTGCGGCGCCGTCCAATCGCCCCCCGGCTTCTTGCAGGCCGGGATGTCCACGAGGGCGTCACGCGGAATGGACACGGCGACCGCGTGCTCGCGGTCGCCGTACACATGGAGCAGGAAGGCGGTGTCGGAGCGCCCCACCGTCCCCGTACCGCCGCCCAGTTTGACGTTGTCGCCCGAGCGCGAGTCCGAGCCGATGACCAGGACGTTCTGTCCGTTCGACGAGTCGGGCGGCCGGTTGTCGGAGATCCCGTCCGCACTGAAGGTGGCGATGCTTCCGCCGAGCTTGAGGTAGCCCCACCCGACACCCGCGACGAGCAGCACGAGGAACGACAGCCCGAACATGGCTGTCCGCCGCAGGCGACTGCCCCTTCCCCTGCGCGTTCCCGCTGTGCGACTTCCCGTCATCGACCATCCCATCCATCCGGCTTCCATGGGGTAGGACGTGCTCCGCCACCTCATGGTTGTACAGTTGCGCAATGTAGCAAGCATTGATGTTCGGGCGGGTCCCCGGACCTGCCCGCAGTCACCCTGAAGCACTGTCCGCGGACGCCGGGCGGAAACACCGGCCAGAGCACCGAAAGGAAGGGCGGCACGCACATGTTGCGCAACGGCCTCGAACCCTGGCACCTGTTGATCGTGGCGATTGTGATGATCGCGCTGTTCGGCTCGAAGAAGTTGCCGGATGCGGCCCGGGCCCTGGGCAAATCCATGCGGATCCTGAAGAGTGAGGCGAAGGCCATGAAGGAGACCGATGCGCAGGAGCCCCGCACCGACTCACGTGTCCAGGGCGCCGGTTGACCAACGTACGTCACCTCGCCCCGCCGTTCACTTCAGGGCTTGCGCAATTGAGGGAACCATGGCTGTCACGCCGTCGTTCCCTCCGGTGACGGCCGAAGGAAGCGCTGTTCACCACATCACCGAATCGCTGGACCAATTGATCGTTGGAGGATGTTCATGGGTGTGACCCTGGCCAAGGGCGGCAACGTCTCCTTGTCGAAGGAGGCACCCGGCCTGACCGCAGTGACGGTCGGCCTGGGCTGGGACGTGCGGACGACGACGGGCGCCGACCACGACCTGGACGCGAGCGCGCTGTTGTGCTCGAACACGGGCAAGGTCCTCTCCGACCTGCACTTCGTCTTCTACAACAACCTCACCAGTCCGGACGGTTCGGTCCAGCACACCGGTGACAACCTGACCGGTGAGGGCGAGGGCGACGACGAGTCCATCAATGTGGACCTGGCGACGGTCCCAGCGGATGTGGCCAAGATCGTCTTCCCGGTCTCGATCCATGACGCGCAGAGCCGCGGGCAGAGCTTCGGCCAGGTCCGCAACGCGTTCATCCGTGTGGTGAACCGGGCGAACGGCATCGAGCTGGCCCGTTACGACCTCAGCGAGGACGCCTCGACCGAGACCGCCATGGTCTTCGGCGAGCTGTACCGGCACGGCACGGAGTGGAAGTTCCGGGCCGTCGGCCAGGGGTACGCCTCGGGCCTGGCCGGTATCGCGTCCGACTACGGCGTCAACGTCTGATCCGGAGGCGGTACGGACGACGGACGCGGGCCCTCCCGGCTTCCCGGTGCCGGGAAGCCGGGAGGGCCCGCCCACCGTCATCGGCCGTACGGTGCGACTCGGTACAGCCTGGTACGGGCCCAGCCCGGCACGGACACGCCCCGGCAACCGCGCGATCATGTCCTCATGGCCGACGACCACACGCATGTCCAGGAATTCTTCACGGCCCGCGCGGTGGACTGGGATGCCCGGTTCGCCGATGACGGACCCGCCTTCGACGAGGCCGTCCGCTCCCTGGGGCTGGGGCCCGGGGACGCCGTGCTCGATGCCGGGTGCGGTACGGGGCGAGCCCTTCCCGCCCTCCGTGCGGCCGTCGGACCCCACGGCACGGTCGTGGGCGTGGATCTGACGGCGGCCATGCTGGAGTCGGCGGTACGGCCCGGCGGGCGGCTGGCGCTCTTCCACCCCGTCGGGCGGGCCGCCCTCGCGGCCCGGCACGGCCGCCGGCTCACGGGCGACGACCTGCGCGCGGAGCACAATCTCCGCCCCTTGCCGGCGCGTTCGGGCTGGCGGCTCGATGTCTACGCCGACGAGGACGAACGCTTTCTCGCCCTCGCGGTGCGGCTGCCCTGACTGGCGCGCCCCGGTCCCGTCCCGCCGTGCTCACTCCGCCGGGGCGGCGGGATGCCGGTCGTGCGGGACCGGGCAGCCGCCGACTCCCGGGCGCGGGAACGTACCGAGCGCGGAGAGCTCGTAGCCGTTCGGGTACCCCTTGATCTCCGGGTTCTGCCGGGCGTAGTGCGGGGCGGTGCGCGGCGGCAGGAGGCGCACCGCCCGGGCCCGCAGGCGCAGGGCGCCGTGGACGAGGCCGCAGGTCATGAGCCCCGGACGCTCGTACCGGAAGGCCCTCAGCAGCGAATCGTCGAGGAGCGCCAGGGCGGCCTTCCGGGCGGCGGGGGCGAAGGGGCGGGGGTACCAGGAGGCCATCAGGTCGAGCGTGGCGTCGGAGACCCGGCGTCCTCCCTCGTCCCAGCCGAAGTGCTCGGCCTCGTAGGTGTCGAGGGTCTCCTCGAAATCCTGGTACGACCGCGGCAGGTCCTTGATGCCCATGTGGGCGCCCAGGGTCCGGTAGTAGGCGGCGCACGCCCGCAGTTCGTGATCGGACAGCCGGCGCCAGCCGTAGTCGTCGATCCACCGCTTCGGGGTGACGACGAAGGTGCACAGGACGTACCGCATGTCGTCGTTGCTGATGTCGTAGCTGCGGTGCATCTGGTTGATCCGGCGCAGGGCCGTGCGTCCCGGGTCGCTGTCGAAGCCGTGCTCCACGACGGCGTCGAGGAGCAGCGCGGTGTCGTCGTAGCGCTTCTGCGTGCGGTCCGTCATCTCGGCGGTCCGGGCGAGGAGCCGGCCGATGCTGGGCACGGCGTACGTGCGGTACAGGGCGAGTTCGAGGGCCCGGGCGATGTCCCAGGGGAACTCGTACGTTGCCGTGATCCGGTAGATCCGGAGGAAGTCCCGTTCCGGATCGAGGTGCTGGATCTCCTTCAGCCGGTCGTACCGCTTCACTGGGCTGCCCCCTCGCCTCGGTCCGGAGGCTCAACTTATCGCTGATGGGGAGCACCACGAATACGTTCCGGCCAGTCATGCGCACTCGCGGTTCCATCGGGGTGGGCCGCTCCGGAGGAACCCCTCATGGCCCGTTTCCTCCTTTGTCAGGGCCTCGACGAGTGGGTTACCGACTGGTTAGGGTGCGCCGACGGACAGGGATGAGGGACGAGGAGGGTGCCGTGGCCGGGACGAACGACACAGTCGCCGATGACGACGCGCTGTATGTGCTGACCGCGGCGCTGCTGACACCGGCGCAGTTCCCGAGCCTGCTCGGCGACGACTACCCGGCCGCGTGTGCCGCGTTCGCCCTCGAACCGTACGCCGAGGGCTACGGTCTCGTCCTCGGCCAGGACGGCGGCGGTGCGCGGTGGACCGTCGTCGTCGAGGACGTGTCCCTGGTGGCCGTGGCCATCGCGGCCTGGGACTGCGGCATGGAGTACGACCTCTCCCCCGACGACCGTTCGGTGGTCTGCGCGCTGCCCGGCTGGCCCCTTCCGGTGGCGGTCGCCGCCCCGGGCGTGGCGGCCCCGCACGACCCGTTGCCCGATCCGGAGGCCGAGGGCACCGACCCCACGCCGTTGGCGCCACCCGACACGGATGCGTGGGGGCCCGCCCAGCGGCGCATGGGAGCGGACGAGATAGCTCACCAGTGGGCAGCCTGGCGCGAACAGCTCGACGGCGACCCGGCCTTCGGCACCCCGGCCGGGGCGGAAGCGGATTCCGTTTCCCCGTCCGACCCCCATACTGGTCTCGACACCGACACCGGTGCCGGAGCCGTTCCGGAGGCCGGATCCGAGTCCCGGGCCGATCCCGGGCCCGCCGGTCCCGGTGCCGGTGCCGGTGCGGACGTACGGGTCGGCGCCACCTCCGAGGAACCGGCCGGTGCAACTCCCCCGGGGGCGCACCCCGGGGTGCGCCGGGCGCTCGCGGAGGCCCGTGGTTACCTCGACACCCCGCCGCCGCCCGGCCGCGTCCGGTCCTCCTTCGCCCCGGGCGATGCCCGGATGCTGCGTGCCGACGGCCCCGGCTGGTCCCTGGTCGCCCGGACCGACGACATCGCGTTCATCCTGCTGGACGAGGAGCCGGGCGAGGTGCTGCCGGTGGGACGCGGCACGGAGCTGCCCGGCCTGCTGAAGGCCCTCGACGCGCTCGCGGTGCGTCCGGCCTGAGCACGAGGGCGGGCGCCCGGACGGAGGGCCGGGCCGGAGGCAGCACCGGTCCGTCGCACCCTCGTCTCGTCCCTACACGCGCTCCAGTGCCTGATGCGGCCCTGCGGGCAGTTCGACCTCGATCGGGTCGCCCGGCCGGACCACCCCCCCGGCCGTGACGACGCCCATGATCCCCGCCTTGCGCACGATCCGGCCCGATTCGTCGCGGCCCACGACGTGCTTGAGGAGGCCGTCACGGAAGTTGTCGATCTGCAGGCAGGGGTTGCGCAGTCCGGTGACCTCGACGACCGCCTCGTCGCCGAGGCGCAGCAGGGCCCCGACTGGGAGGGCGAGAAGGTCGATCCCCGTGGTGGTGACGTTCTCCCCGAGATCGCCCGGGGAGACGTCGAATCCGGCTTCCCTCAATTCGCCGAACAGTTCCTCATGGATGAAGTGGACCTGGCGCAGATTCGGTTGGGTGGGGTCCTGCGCGACCCGGGAGCGGTGCTTGACCGTGACCCCCGCGTGCACGTCCCCCTCCACGCCGAGGCCGGCAAGAAGCCGGATGCTCTCCCGGTTCGGTTTGGTGAACGAGTACGTCTCGTTCCTGCTCACCGTCGTCACCCTCCCGCTCAATGCGGATTCCCTCCTGTCAGCGCCCTATTTCCTTGCGGGTGATCCTACGGAGCCTGCGTCGCTGGGAGGGATCCAGGAGCAGGTACGCAATGGCCGGAACGCCGATCAGGACCAGCAACGACAACCAGAAACCGATGAACGGCATCAGGATCACCGCTACGACGACTCCCCCGATGGCGATCTTCGCGCTGTTCGACATCGTCCACACCTCCTCCTTCGCGGCCCGGAGCCGCTCCTGCTGTGAGAACGCCTCCGCACACCGATCGGTTCCGGCCCGCCCGAGGCGCTCCGTTCCGGGCCGGTGTCTCACCGCAGGGGCTCACCGACCTCGTGCATGTGGCGCAGGGCCTGCTGGTAGGACTCGATCAGCCCGGTCTCCGCGTACGGCATGCCGAGCGCCTCGCAGTGGGCACGCACCATGGGCTGCGCCAGGCGCAGGTGCGGACGGGGCATGCTCGGGAAGAGGTGGTGCTCGATCTGGTAGTTGAGCCCGCCGAGGAACCAGTCGGTGAGGAGGCCGCCACGTACGTTGCGCGAGGTGAGGACCTGGCGCTGGAGGTGGCCCCAGCGTTCGCCGTCGGGGTCGGGCATCTCCATGCCCTTGTGGTTCGGGGCGAAGGCCATGCCCAGGTGGAGGCCGAACAGCGCGTGGTGCACGAGTGCGAAGACGACGGCCTTCCCCGGGGACAGGACGGTGAGCAGCAGCGCCGCGTAGAGGCCGAGGTGGGCGACCAAGAGCAGCGCCGAGAGCGCGCGTTCCCGGGCGGGCTGCCGGCGCAGGTACTGGAAGCCGGAGACCTTCAGCGCGATGCCTTCGAGGAGCAGCATCGGGAAGAAGAGGCGGGCCTGGTTGCGGGTGAGCCAGCGGGCGAAGCCCTCGCGCTGGGCCGCCTGTTTCCGGGTCCAGACCAGGGCGCCGACGCCGACGTCCGGGTCCTTGTCGATGTGGTTGGGGTTGGCGTGGTGGCGTACGTGTTTGTCGTTCCACCACGCCTCGTTCATGCCGAGCAGCAGGTTGGCGTGGAAGAGGCCGATGGCCCGGCCCGCCCTGCGGGAACCGGTTATCTGGGCGTGTCCGGCGTCGTGTCCGACGAACGCGACGCGCGACCAGAAGAGGGCCAGTGGCAGCGCGAGCGGCAGGGTCCACCAGGTGTCGCCGAGAAGGAACATCCCGGTGACGACGGCGCCCAGCGCGGTCAGATCGGTGGCGATGCGCACCGCGTACCACCCGGTGCGCCGTTCCATGAGTCCTTGCCCCTTCACCGCCCGCAGCAGGGGCGCGAAGTCGCTTCCCTGGGGCGAAGCGGCTCCATCGCCGTCGGGGTCCGCGGTGCTTCCTCTGCTGTCACGGGTGCCCTCCACGGCGGCGGTTACGGCCTGGGACATGAGGTCTCCGGTCTCTGAAAAGCTGGGCTGATCTGTAGAAACGTAGGGCTGCCGCGGTGTGGCGACCATGGCGCCAGCACCCGGACCGTCCGGGGACAACCCCCGGCGTCGCAGGGGGGCCTGCCCCACCCCCGAAAGGTGGTTGGGCCCCTGAACCGTGCGTGTCCGGGCGGCCGGGCCTCGCGGGAAGGAACAGCCGGACATCTCGGAAGTGATGTGGATCACGATGATTCGTCGCGCGGGGACGGACGTGGGTGGAGTACCCTCGGCGACCCGACTGCCCACTAGTCAAATTTGAGGAACTCGGCGTCACTGTGCACAGACTTCCTGCGGCAACACTTTCCGAGATCTCTGCTCTCTCCTCCTGCTCCGTGGTCTTCCTGCCCGGCGATCCCGCCCGTGCCGGCCGTTTCGCCTTCTGGTATGCGGACGGCAGCGCTCCGCCGGACGCCCCCGGTGCCGTGGAGGAGCTGGACGTCGTCGGTGCCGACGTCCGGGTGCACTCCGTACTCGCGCGCATGGTCCCGGTCCACGACGCGCTGCCCGTGCTGACGCGGGCACGGATCGCGGCGCACGCCTCCGACGCTGCGGCGTTCTGGGGCGCGGCGGCGCTCCTCGCACTCCACATCGCGGCCCGGGGGCTGCTGTTGCCGGGGCTCAGCGCCACGGACCACGACGCCTGGCGGGTCGGACCGCTGACCGCCGACGACCAGTCACGGATCCGTACCCTCGCGGCCTCGATGCCCCCCACCGCCCACGCGGTGCCGCTCGACGGGGACGCCGAGCCCGTTCTCCTGCCCGAACCCGAAGTGCTGCTGCGGGCGTTCCTCGACGCCGTGGCGGACGGTCTGCCGCGTTCCCCGGCCGCGGCGTTCGCGGGCGGCGGCCCGGCGTTCACCGCCGACGAGCCGCAACGTCTTCCCGATCAGCGGGCCTGGGTCGCCGATGTCGCGGCCGGGCACGACGCGGGCGTCCGGCTGTCGCTCCGGGTCGAGGTGTCCGGGCTGACGGCGCCGGAGGAGGACGAGGAGGGGGCCGCCGGGCCCGCCTTCCGGGCCGTCCTGCAGGTCCACAGCGTCAGCGACCCGGCGCTGGTCGCCGATGCCGCAGAGGTCTGGTCGGGCGGTGCGGGCACCGCCGCGCTCGGCCCCCGGGCCCGGATGGACACCCTGTTGGCGCTGCGCCGGGCCGCCCGCGCCTGGCCTCCACTGTCCCCGCTGCTGTCCGCCGCCGTGCCCGATTCCGTCGAACCCGCGGACGACGAACTCGCCGACCTCCTCGGCCCCGCCGGGCGGGCGCTCGCGGCGACCGGGGTCCAGGTGCACTGGCCCAGGGAGCTGGCCCGCAAGCTCACCGCACGCGCGGTGATCGGCCCGGCCGACGGCGGGGACGGGGACGACGAGGAGCGCAAGGGGTTCGTGCCCACCGGTTCCGACGCGCCGTCGCTCATGTCGGCCGACGCGCTGCTGGCGTTCGACTGGTGGTTCGCCCTGGGCGATCAGAAACTCAGCCGGGCCGAGCTGGACCGCCTGGCCGAGGCCAACAGACCGGTGGTGCGGCTGCGGGACCAGTGGGTGCTGATCGATCCCGAGGAGGCGCGGCGCGCCCGCGAGAACCAGGACCGCAAGATCGCTCCGATCGATGCGCTCGGGGCCGTGCTGACCGGTTCCACCGAGGTCGACGGCCGCCGGGTGGAGGTGCGGGCCACCGGGTGGCTGGAGCGGCTGCGCCGGTTGGTCGCCGACCCGGAGGCCGCCGGGGAACAGGGCGGGGCTCGGCCGGTCGGCCAGCCCGCCGCACTCGCCGCGACGTTGCGCGACTACCAGCTGCGCGGGCTGAACTGGCTGCACACCATGACCTCGCTCGGTCTGGGCGGCTGCCTCGCCGACGACATGGGGCTCGGCAAGACCATCACGCTGATCTCCCTGCACCTGCACCGCCAGGGCATCGAGGAGGCAGCCGGGCCGACCCTGGTGGTCTGCCCGACGTCCCTCATGGGGAACTGGCAGCGGGAGATCGAGAAGTTCGCGCCGGGCACACCGGTGCGGCGCTTCCACGGCGGGGCGCGCAGCCTCGCCGGCCTGGAGGGCGACGGGTTCGTCCTCACCACGTACGGCACGATGCGGCTCGACGCGGCACGGCTCGCGGAGGTCCGGTGGGGCATGGTGGTCGCCGACGAGGCCCAGCACGTGAAGAACCCGTACTCGGCGACGGCCAAGCAGTTGCGGACGATCGGCGCGCGGGCCCGGGTGGCGCTCACCGGCACCCCGGTGGAGAACAACCTCTCCGAACTGTGGGCGATCCTCGACTGGACGACGCCCGGTCTGCTGGGACAGCTCGGGACCTTCCGCACCCGCTACGCGCACACCGCGGAGGGCGGTGACCCGGCGGCCGCGGAGCGGCTCGCCGCGCTGGTGCGGCCGTTCCTGCTGCGGCGGCGCAAGTCCGATCCGGGAATCGCTCCGGAACTGCCGCCGAAGACCGAGACGGACCGCACGGTGTCGCTGACGGCGGAACAAACGGGGCTGTACGAAGCGGTCGTGCGCGAGACGCTGGAGGCGATCTCCGGTGCCGACGGTTTCGCCCGGCGCGGTCTCGTCGTCAAGCTGCTGACGGCCCTGAAGCAGATCTGCAACCACCCTGCGCAGTACCTGAAGGAGGAGGAGCCCCGGATCACGGACCGTTCGGGAAAGGTGGAGCTGCTCGACGAACTGCTCGACACCATCCTGGCGGAGGGGGCGAGCGTGCTGGTGTTCACCCAGTACGTGCAGATGGCCCGGCTGCTCGAACGGCATCTGGCCGGGCGCGGGGTGCGAACGCAGTTCCTGCACGGCGGCACCCCGGTCGCGGAGCGCGAGGCGATGGTGAACCGTTTCCAGGCGGGCGAGGCCCCGGTCTTCCTGCTGTCGCTGAAGGCGGCCGGCACCGGCCTCAACCTCACCCGGGCGGGCCATGTCGTGCACTTCGACCGCTGGTGGAACCCGGCGGTCGAGGCACAGGCCACCGACCGTGCGTACCGGATCGGCCAGACCCAGCCGGTGCAGGTGCACCGGCTGATCGCCGAGGGCACGATCGAGGACCGGATCGCCGACATGCTGGCCCGCAAGCAGGGGCTGGCGGACGCGGTGCTCGGCTCCGGCGAGGCCGCGCTGACCGAACTGACCGATGCGGAACTGGCCGATCTGGTGAAACTGCGAGGGGGCGCGCGATGAGCGACGGTTATGACGGGGACCGGTACGACGACGGCATGTACGGGGACGACGAGGGTGGTGCGCCGGGGCAGGAACGCACCTTCGCCGCGCTGCCGCCCACACACGGCCGGGGCTTCGCCGGTTCCTGGTGGGGCCAGGCGTGGCTGAAGGCGCTGGAGGACACCGCGCTCGACAACGAACAGCTCAAGAAGGGCCGCAGGTTCGCCCGCGAGGGCCGGGTGGGCGCGGTCACCGTGCGGCCCGGCCGGATCACGGCGGTGGTCCGGGACCGGGACTCGTCCACGTACCGCAGCGACGTGCTGCTCCAGGAGCTCGACGAGGCGGACTGGGAACGGTTCCTGGCGATGGCCGTCGAACGGTCCGGGCACATCGCGGCGCTCCTGGACCGGGAGATGCCGCCGCACCTGGTGGAGGACGCGGCGGCGGCCGGGGTCGAGCTGCTGCCGGGTATCGGCGACCTGGATCCGGAGTGCACGTGCGAGGCGTGGGACCACTGCCCGCACACCGCGGCCCTGTGCTATCAGGTGGCGCGGCTGCTGGACCAGGACCCGTTCGTGCTGCTGCTCGTGCGGGGGCGCGGTGAGCGGCGGATCCTGGACGAGCTCCAGATCCGCATCGCGGCCCTCGCGGAGGAGCACGGGCAGCCCGGTCCGGACGCAGTCGGCGGAGGCGCTGTCCGGGGCGTGCGGGCGGACGAAGCGTTCGCGGCGCGGGACATCCTGCCCCCGTTGCCCGCTCCCCCGCCGCTGCCCGCGGAGCCCGGCGCCGCGCCGTCACTGGATACGGAGACCGAGCCGCGTCCCGGCGTCGATCCGGCGGCCCTGGAGGTGCTGGCGACGGACGGCGCGGCCCGCGCCCACCGGATGCTGACCGAAGCGCTCCGGCCCGGGCACGGGGAACAACCGCCGGCCGCGGGGCTGACGCCGGAGCAGGACGCCGTGCGGCTGGCCGCGGAGGCCCGGCCGGAGTCCCGGATCATGACGCGGCTGGCCACCGGGTCGGGGCGGCGACGGGCCGAGCTCGACGCGGCGGTGCGTGCCTGGCACCACGGCGGGGCCGCCGCGCTCGCCGTGCTCGACGAGGAGTGGACCCCCGATCCGGAGTCCCTGGCGCGGGCGCGGTCCCGGCTCGCCGGGGCGTGGGAGGAGGGCGAGCAACCCCGGCTGCGGTCGGCGGGCAACCGTTGGACCGCGGTGGACGAGGGCGTACAGCTCCGTTACGGGCGGGACGGGCGCTGGTGGCCGTACCGTAAGGAGGGCGGGCGCTGGATGCCGGCGGGGCCGGCGGACGACGATCCGGCGGCCGCGCTGGGCGGCTCGGCCGTCTCGGACGGCTGACCTGCCCGTTCGCCCGGCCGGTTCGGCGCCCGGCGGTGGGTGGGGCCGTGTGCTCCCGCCCCCCGCCCGTCGTCGCGTTCTGCCCTCCCGTTCAGCTGGACGTCACCGTGCGTTGACGAGGAGGGCGGAGCCTGGCGGCCGTCGAGCAGTTCCGCGTCACAGGAGGCCCCATGTCCGCTGGTGTTGTCCGTCGTTCCCTCGCCGTCGGGCTGCCGCTCGCCCTGCTCGGCACGGTGTGCGTTGCCGGGACGGCCACCGGGGCGCAGGACCGGCACGGGCGTACGGAGCGCACCGCGCGGGTCACCGGGAGCGCGGTGCTCGGGGACATTCCGCTGGCCGGGTTCAGCAACCGGCTGCTGCCCGGGACGGTCGCCGACGACCGCGGGGTGAAGCTCGGCGGCATCGGCAGCGACATCTACCCCGCGGGCCGCAAGGGCGAGTTCTGGACGGTGACCGACCGCGGCCCCAACGGGCAGATCAAGATCGACGGGAAGAAGCGGCGCACCTTCCCCGTGCCCGGATTCGACCCGGCGATCGTCAAGGTGCGCGTCAGCGGGAAGCACCTCCGGGTGGTGCGGGCCATCCCCCTCACCACCCGCTCCGGCAAGCCGGTCACCGGTCTGCCGAACCAGAGCTCCCGCGACGAGGCGCCGTACACCTACGACGCGGGAACGACCCTCCCGTACGACCCGAACGGCCTGGACACCGAGGGCATCGTCCGCGCGGCCGACGGCACCTTCTGGCTCGTGGACGAGTACGGGCCCTCCCTGGTGCACGTCTCGGCCCGGGGCCGGGTGCTGGCCCGGTACGTCCCGCAGGGGCTCGGGCTGACGGGCGCCGACTACCCGGTGGTGGAGGCGCTGCCGGGAGTGCTGCTGCACCGCAAGATCAACCGTGGTTTCGAGGGGCTGGCGCTGCTGCCGGGCGGTGATCTGGTGCTCGCGGTGCAGAGCCCGCTGTCGCTGCCCGACCAGGACGCAGGCGAGTCCTCGCGCAATGTGCGACTGCTCCGCTTCTCGACGAAGAAGCACGCGGTCACCGCCGAGTACGCCTACCGGTTCGACCCGGTGGACGTCGTGGACCCGGGCGAGGACGACACCTCCGAACTGAAGATCTCCTCGGTCGTGGCGATCGGCCGCGCCGACCTGCTGGTGGAGGAGCGCACGGACAAGGCGGCCAGGCTGCACCGGGTGTCGCTGCCGCACGGCTCCGGCATCCTGGGCTCCGCCTGGGACGACCCGAAGACGTCCCCGTCGTACGAGGAGCTCACCGACCCGTCGGCCTCGGGCGTACCGGTGCTCCGCAAGCGTCTGGTGGTCGACCTGGGCAAGGTCGCGGGCGTGCCCGGGAAGATCGAGGGCGTGGGGGTGACGGGCCGGGACACCCTCGCGCTCATCAACGACAACGACTTCGGGATGACCGACGGCGCCGAGGCGTTCGACGAGAACGGCCGACTGGTCGACAGCGGCATCAGGACATCGGTGACGCTGCTGAAGCTGCCGCACCCGCTGCGCGACTGACCATCGGCTCCCCCGCGCACGACGGCAGTTCGGCACACCCGGCCCGAAAAGGATGCTTTTCGCCGTAACTCCCTTATGCGCGAGGGGAGTTCAACCGGTCCGGCCCGCCCCTCGGTACGCACTCGTCCCCGAGGGCCGGGCCGAACCGCGTCGCCGTTGCTGTCACTGTCGCCGCCGTCGCCGCTGCCGCTGCCGTGGCCGTGGCCGTGGCCGTGGCGACATCGCCGTACATTCCGGTGTTCTCCCCGTCCACGGAACCGATTTCGTTCCCTGGCGTCTTCCCCCGGCCCTCGCCGCGCCCGTACGGTAGGGCGCGCAGGACGCTCGGCCGTACTTCGGACAACGCATTCCGGTCAGCGGGCAGAGGGAGCCACAGAGTGTCGGGGGATTCGGGCAGCGGGCTGTTGCGCGACGCCATCGGGCTGCGCGAGGTCCTTTTCCAGAGCATCACGGCGATGGCACCCGCCGCCGCCATCGCCGCGTCGATTCCGGCCGGTGCCGCGTTCGCGGGCGGCAGTCTGCCGCTGTCCGTGGTGGTGGCCCTGGTCGCGTGCCTGTTCACCGCGTCGTGCGTCGCGGAGCTGGCCCGCCACCTGCCGGCCGCCGGATCCGTCGCCACCTACTCCGCCCAGGGGCTGCACCCGGCCGTCGGCTTCCTCGTCGGCTGGGGCTATGTCTTCGTCGAGGCCCTGGTGCCCGCGCTGCTGCTGATCCAGCTCGGCTTCACGACGGCGGGCACCCTGCACCAGGAGTGGTCCTCCTACCCGGCGGACCTGTGGTGGCCGTGGTCGCTGCTGGGCGCCGTGGTCATCGCGCTCGCCGGGTACTTCGGCGTGCGGGCCTCCGCCCGGTTCGGCACCGTGCTCGGCGTCTTCGAGGTGCTCGTCTTCGTCGTCTTCGCCGTACTGCTGATCGGGCAGGCCGGTTCGGACAACACCCTTTCGGTGTTCGGCACCTCGCACACGGCGGACGGTTTCGACGGCATCAGCGGCATCTTCGCCGGGTCGGTCTACACGGTGCTGGCCTTCGCCGGCTTCGAGGCCGCGGCCCCACTCGCCGAGGAGACGAAGAACCCCCGGCGCACCATGCGGCGCGCGGTGCTCGGCGCGGCGGTCTCCATCGGCCTGGTGTACGTCCTCACCACGTATGCGATGTCCGTGTACTTCGGGCCCGACAGGTTCGCCGGCTTCGGCGGTTCGGGGGCGGCCTCCTGGGAGGGGGTGGCCCGTGCCTCGTTCGGTCTGTTCTGGGTGCTGCTCTTCCTCGCCGTGGTCAACTCGACGGTGGCCAACGCCAACGCGTCCGCCAACGTGTCGACCAGGACGGCATTCGCCCTCGGTCGCGTCGGGGTGTTCCCCCGGGCCTTCACGAGGCTCCATCCGCGCCGCCGCTCCCCCGTCGCCGGAGTGGCCGTGCAGTTCGTGATCGCGGTCGGCGCGGCGCTCGGGCTGGGCTTCGGCTACGACCCGGTGACGGCGTTCGTGCTGCTGGCCACCGTGATCGTCACGGTGATCATCGGTGTGTACATCGTCGTGAACCTGGCCTGCGCCGGGTACTTCCTGCGCAGGCGGCGCGACGCGTTCAACCCCGTGCTCCATCTCGTGTTCCCGGTGCTGGGCATCGCGGCGTTCGTGCCCGCGCTGCTGACGGCCGCGGGCATCCCGGCCTTCGACTTCGTCTCCGAACTCAGCGCGCCGGTCTCCTACGCCGGTCCGGTCGTCGGCGGCTGGATGCTGCTCGGGATCGTCGTGCTGGCGGTGCTGCTGCGCAGGCATCCGGAGCGGGTGGCACAGACCGGACGGATCCATCTCGACGACGACCCGGCGCCCGCCGGGCCACCCTGACAGGAGCAGTGCAACGATGAGTGACCCCCGTGTCCTGACCGTCCGCCCCGAGGACGGCGAGTACGCCTGGACCTTCGGCGGGGCGGCGCCGATCGCCCGCATCGAACCGGGGACCTTCCTCGACCTGTACACGGAGGACTGCTTCGCCGGCCGGGTACGCTCCGAGAAGGATCTGGTCTCCGAGGTCTGCGAGTTCCCCTTCCTCAACCCGCAGACCGGCCCGTTCCACGTGGTCGGCGCAGAGCCCGGCGACACCGTCGCGGTGCACTTCGTGTCCATCGAACCGGCCCGGGACTGGGCCGCGTCGACAACCGTCCCCCTCTTCGGGGCGCTCACCTCCACCCACACCACCGCCTCGCTCCAGCCCCCGCTGCCCGAGGTGGTGTGGATGTGGCAGCTGGACCGGGCGCGTCGCACCTGTCTGTTCAGCGCCCGGGACAGCGACATCCAGGTGGAGCTGCCGATGGACCCGATGCACGGCACCGTCGGGGTGGCCCCGGCCAACCTGGAGGTGCGATCCGCGCTGGTGCCCGACGCGCACGGCGGGAACATGGACACGCCGGAGATGAGGGCGGGCGTCACCTGCTACCTGGGGGTCAACGTCGAGGGGGCGCTGCTGAGCCTGGGGGACGGTCATGCCCGCCAGGGCGAGGGCGAGACCTGTGGCGTCGCCGTGGAGTGCGCCATGAACACGGTGGTGCTGGTCGAGCTGCTGAAGGGCGTCACCACGCCGTGGCCGCGCATCGAGTCCGACACCCATCTGATGTCGACCGGTTCGGCGCGCCCGCTCGAGGACGCCTTCCGCATCTCGCAACTGGATCTCGTGCAGTGGCTGGCGCGGGACTACGGGCTGTCCGAGCTCGACGCCTACCAACTGGTCAGTCAGGCCGGTGAAGCGCCGCTGGCCAATGTGTGCGACACCAACTACACCTGTGTGGCGAAGATCCGCAAGGAATGGCTGCCCGCGGGTGATCCCCATCGCGGGCTCCACCGCCATCTGCGGGAGACCGCGGCACCGCTGTCCCGTCCCTGACCGCCTTCCCCGTCCCCCCACACAGGAGTGTTCATGCAGCGCAGAAGGATTCTCCAGGGCGCCGCCGCGACGGCCGCCGCCGCCCTGCTCCCGGCCTCCGCCCGTGCCACGGCCGCCACGGCGGCGGGCGACACGGACTACCCGCTCGCCCACTGGAACCCGGCCTCCACCTCCAACTACACGGTGTCGAGCCGCCCTTCGTCCTATCCGGTCCAGTACGTGATCATCCACGTCACCCAGGAGATGTACTCGAACACGATCAGGATCTTCCAGAACCCGGCGAAGAAGGTCTCCGCGCACTACGTGGTGCGCTCGTCGGACGGCTATGTCGCCCAGTGTGTCCGGGAGAAGAACGTTGCCTGGCACGCGGGCAACTGGGACTACAACACGCGCAGCATCGGCATCGAGCACGAGGGCTGGGTGGACCAGCCGTCGTACTTCACCCACGCGATGTACGAGAAGTCGGCCCTGCTGACCGCGTCGGTGTGCGACCGCTACGGGATCCCGAAGGACCGGGCCCACATCCTCGCCCACTCCCAGGTCCCCGGCAGCGACCACACCGACCCCGGCCCGAACTGGGACTGGGTGCGCTACATCCGCCTCGTCAATCTGTACTCGGCGGGCTGAGGCACCCGCGCCGCCCGGGCCGGTCCTCCCGTGCGCCGGAGTTGTCGCGGCGGCCGACTGCGACGACGATGGGGTGTTCACGACGCTCCTGACGGGAGGGTGAGTTGACAGACCCCTGGGTGGCGCTGGCAGCCGATACGGACCCCGGTGAGCGGATCGGCCAACTACGGCGCGCACACGAGGTGTTCACCACTGCGGGCCGGCTGGAGCAGCCGGTGAGACCGGTCGTCGGGGAGTCGTGGCGGCGCTCGGCGCGGGCCAGGGTCAGCCCGGACGGTGCGGCCCTGGTCGAGCTGGGCCCGGACGACCTCGGACCGTACCGGGACGGGCACCCCCTGGCCTCCGCCATGCCGGTGATCCGCGAGCTGATGGGCGCCTACGCGACGGACGGGGAACATCTGCTCGCGGTGTGCGACGCGCACGGCAGGCTGCTGTGGGTGGAGGGGGCCGCGGTGACCCGGCGGGCCGCCGACCGGATGAACTTCGTGGAGGGCGCCCGCTGGGCCGAGGCGGCGGCCGGGACCAACGCGCCGGGGACCGCCATCGCCGTGGACCGCCCGGTGCAGGTCTTCGCCGCCGAGCACTTCCTGCGGCCGGTCCAGCAGTGGACCTGCGCGGCCGCGCCGTTGCACGACCCGCACACGGGCCGGGTCCTGGGAGCCGTGGACATCACCGGCGGGGACCGCCTCGCGCATCCGCACAGCCTGGCGTTCGTGCAGGCGGTGGCGCGCGCCGCCGAGTCGCACCTCGCGCTGCTCGCCCCCGCACCGACCTGCGGGAACATGCGGCTCAGCGCGCTCGGCCGGGACGAGGCACTGCTGGTGACGGAAGACCGCAGGATCCGGCTCGGCAGACGGCACAGCGAGATCCTGGTGGCACTGGCCCGCCGCCCCGAAGGCATCGGCGGCGACGAACTCCTCGTCGAGCTGTACGAGGACGAGTCGGTGACCCCGGTGACGTTGCGCGCCGAACTCTCCAGGCTACGACGGCTGCTCGGCCCGGAGCTCCTGCTCTCCCGCCCCTACCGGCTCTCCGCCCCGGTCGACGCGGACTTCGACACGGTGGCGCGCAGGCTGGCGTCGGGCGCGGTGGCGGCGGCGCTCGGCGCCTACCCGGGGCCGTTGCTGCCGGCCTCGCGGGCCCCGTCCGTCGTCCGGCTGCGGCACCGGCTCGAGGAACAACTGCGGGCAGCACTCATCGCGCGCGGCGACCCGGGGCTGCTGGCCGACTGGGTGTACAGCCCCTGGGGCGAGGACGACCTCCCGGCCTGGCGGGCACTCGCGGCAGCCGCTCCAGCCGCCCGGCGCCCGGCACTGCTCGCCAGGGTCCGGACGCTGGACGCCGAGCAGCGTTGAGCACTCGCCGACGCGTGCAACGGGGTTGCAACGTGCCGCTGCCTACCCTCGGCGCCGAGGGCCGTCCAACGGCGGACGGCACCGGAGCCGGGAGGCCACAGAGATGACCCGTTACGCCGCGCCGGGTGCCGAGGGCGCCATCGTCTCGTACGAGTCCCGCTACGACCACTGGATCGGCGGCGCGTACGTGCCGCCCGCCCGCGGTCAGTACTTCGAGAACCCAAGCCCCGTCAACGGCCACCCCTTCACCGAGATCGCCCGCGGTACGGCCGAGGACGTCGAACTCGCCCTGGACGCGGCGCACGCCGCCGCACCCGCGTGGGGAGCCGTGTCGGCAAGCGACCGCGCGATCGTCCTCAACCGGATCGCCGACCGGATGGAGGCCCATCTGGCGGAGCTCGCGGTCGCCGAGAGCTGGGACAACGGCAAGCCGGTCCGGGAGACCCTGGCGGCCGACATCCCGCTGGCCATCGACCACTTCCGTTACTTCGCCGGTGCGTTGCGCGCCCAGGAGGGTTCGCTCGGCGAGATCGACGACGACACGGTCGCGTACCACTTCCACGAGCCGCTCGGCGTCGTCGCGCAGATCATCCCGTGGAACTTCCCGATCCTGATGGCGACGTGGAAACTGGCCCCGGCGCTCGCGGCGGGCAACGCGGTGGTCCTCAAGCCGGCCGAGCAGACCCCCGCCTCCATCCACGTATGGCTGAAGCTGGTCGCCGACCTGCTGCCGCCGGGCGTCGTCAACATCGTGAACGGTTTCGGGACGGAGGCCGGCAAGCCCCTCGCCTCCAGTCCGCGCGTCGCGAAGATCGCCTTCACCGGCGAGACGACGACAGGTCGGCTGATCATGCAGTACGCCTCCGAGAACCTCAGGCCGGTGACCCTGGAACTCGGCGGCAAGTCGCCCAACATCTTCTTCGACGACGTGTGGAACGAGGACGACGACTTCCGCGACAAGGCCCTGGAGGGCTTCACCATGTTCGCCCTCAACCAGGGCGAGGTATGCACCTGCCCATCACGCGCGCTGATCCAGCGCGGGCTGTACGACGAGTTCCTGGAGGCGGGCATCGCCCGCACCGAGCGGATCGTGGCCGGGCATCCGCTGGACACGGAAACGATGATCGGCGCGCAGGCCTCCCACGACCAGTTGCAGAAGATCCTCTCGTACCTGGAGATCGGCAGGCAGGAGGGCGCGAAGGTCCTCACGGGCGGCCGGCGCATCGAGTACGACGGGGAGCTGGCGGGCGGCTACTACGTCCAGCCCACCGTCTTCGAGGGCAACAACCGGATGCGGGTCTTCCAGGAGGAGATCTTCGGCCCGGTCGTGGCCGTCACGCCCTTCTCCGACTTCGACGACGCGATCGGGACCGCGAACGACACCCTGTACGGCCTCGGGGCCGGCGTGTGGACGCGCGACATCAACACCGCGTACCGGGCGGGCCGCGCCATCCAGGCGGGCCGGGTCTGGACGAACTGCTACCACGCGTACCCGGCGCACGCGGCCTTCGGCGGATACAAGCAGTCCGGAATCGGCCGGGAGAACCACAAGATGATGCTGGAGCACTACCAGCAGACGAAGAATCTGCTGGTCAGCTACTCGCCCAAGAAGCTCGGATTCTTCTAGCGGTACGAAAGAAGGCGCCTGACCTGGGGCTTTCCCCGGGTCAGGCGCCTTCTTGGAGCGCTAGGCCCTTCCCATGAGGGAGGAACCGAAATGACCCTCTTCTTCCAGTTCATCCCACCCGTATCCCAGTCCTGACCAGCAGTTCCGGGCCATACACGGGCCAGATTGCGGCTCAGCCCCTGGGGCTGCCGTCCTCGCTGCGCCGGCTCCACTCCTGCATCGACTCCTCGATGAGCCGGTTGGAATGCTCCTGAAGACCGTCCAGGAACTTGGCGTAGTACTGGAAGAGCACTTGGATGCTCTGGCCGGCCCGGCGCGCGCATTCGGCAGGATCCACGCCGGAGTGCAGCCAGAATGAGATCCCGGCGTGCCGGAGGTCATAGGGCCTCTTGGCGAGGAGCGTCGGCTGCTCATGGGGAGCCAGGACCTTCTTACGGGCCCGCTCCCACGTCTTGCCGTAGGCGGCTGCATCAACGTAGCCGCCGGCAACATTGCGGAACACTCGCCCGTCGGGCGCCACGCCGAAGCGATCGACGTGATTTCGCAGTGTGCGCACGAACGGCGGCGGTATCGGCACAGGACGTGTGGCCTTGACGGCTCGCCGCTTCAAGGAGTGCACTTCGTGGACCGAACCATCGTCCGTCCACTCCTTGCCGGCCGTGACGACCCCTCCGCTCAGGTTGAGCATGCCCCAGCCCCTCTTCGGCAGGTGGCACTGTGAGATCTGCAGGTGGATGACCTCTGCCGGACGCATGGCCGCGTGGTACATGCAGCCGAAGAACGCCTCAAGGTGCGGGCCGCGGCCCTGTTGTTCGCCGACAGCGGTCAGCAGGCGAGCAACCTGGGTCGGGTTCGGCACGCAGGCCGGGTCTACTTCCTCGCTCACTCCAGGAGCCTGCCACTTGACCCTTGCGAGCGGATTCTCCGCGAAGTATCCCCTATCGACGGCAGTTCCGAGGACCTCGCTGAAGGCCGATCGCTTCCGCAGGGCGGTCTTCGCCGCAGCGGACTCTCCGTCGATCTTCCGGCCGAGCGCGTCCAACGCCCTGCGCACGACGTCTGGTTCCATCAGCTCACTGACGGGCAGGGAGTGCCGCTGCATCCAGTCGAGGGCATGCTGCCATTCGGTGGACGGCTCACTCTCCCAGGCTCGCTTGTTGAACGCCCATGAATACAGCGCGCGCCGCAGGACCCTCGGCTCCGAGTAGCGCGCTTCGCGCCTCACCAGCGCGGGCGTGATGGTGGCGAGTGCATCAGCGAGGGTACGACGGGTGTTGCCAGGCGTTCGGTCCCATCACTCATCGATGTAGGCATGAGCCAGGTCGTACCAGGTGGTCCGCTGCCGAATGGCACGGATCTCGGAGGCCGGCAGACCAGTCTGCTCGTCGAACGCCTCACCGTCACGCGCGGCCGTCATGAGCTTCGCTCGTCGACTCTCGGCCAGTCCCTTGGTGATGAAGGACTCCGACCGCTCGCGGCCGTTGACCGTCCATCGGACCTCGAACGGCTTGCGACGCTTCGGCCGCTCCCGGATGTCCCAGAAGCGGACCTTGTAACTCATCGCCATTCAGGCGTATCCCTTTCGCACGCCCGCCACCAGGCGTCAAGGTCTGCACGACGGCAGCGAAGTTCGCCGTTCGGGAGCTTGATCATTCGAGGAGCCTGGTTGCGGGCACGCAGACGGTAGAACGCCGAGGGACTCATGCGGATCTCCGCCAGGACCTCGGCGAGTTTGAGCGCAGGGGGACGAGCCATTTTTTCCTTTCAGTCGGGAACAGGAAAGGCTACGCAGGTGCAAATCACAAGGAAGCACCGCATAGTCCCGGGACAGTGCGTCCGCCGGCTCCACTACCAAGCACGCCGATGCGGACGAAAATCAATGGTCGCGAGGATCGCCGGTTTGGCCAACCGGCGATCATGGGCTATGTTGCGCGCCCCGCGCCGATGAGATCGCAACACCTTGGATCACCAAATAGGCCAGCCACGCAGGCGCAGACGCGCAGTCGACAGTGAACGATTCTTAGAGGATGTCTCACGTGGCGAGTTTTGCCAGCTTCTTGTAGCAGGTCAGCGCGGCGGCGAGACCGAGGAAGGCGAGGAAGTGGGAGCCCTTTCGTTCGTATCGGACGGTGAGACGGCGGTAGCCGAAGAGCCAGGCGATGGACCGCTCGATCTTCCAGCGGTGCCGGCCGAGTCGTTCGCCGGACTCGATGCCCGGCCGGGCGATGCGCGGGACAACCTTCCGTTCCCGCAGCCAGGCGAGGTGCTCGGCGGAGAAGTACGCTTTGTCGGCGCGGAGTTTGACCGGTCGGCGCCGCCGCGGCCCGCGACGGGAACGGACAGCGGGTATGCCGCAGCTCAGACATCCCATGCCACAGCGGTGTCAAGCTGCGGCTGGGAGGGTTGCGTGGTGTGACCATGCGGTGGCTTCGTCGTAGAGGGTGCGGGTCTTGAGGCATCCGTGGAGGATGCCGACGAGGCGGTTGCCGAGCTGGCGCGGGGCGGGGTTGTAGCCGGCGTCGCGTGCGCGCTGTTTGTCGTAGTAGCGGCGGGCGCCGGGTGAGGTGTTGATCGCGGAGAATGCCTGTTTGGGGAGGGCGTCGGCGAGGCGGTCGTTGCGTGCGTGGCGGGCGTGGACGGCGTGGGTCCTGCCGGAGGCGCGGGTGATCGGGCTGGTGCCGGCGTAGTTCTTGCGGGCCTTGGCGGAGGTGTAGCGGGTGGGGTCGTCGCCGGACTCGGCCGGCACCCGGGCGCCGGTGATCTCGCCGGTGCCGGGCATCGACAGGTGGATCTCAGCGTCCGGGTGCGCGAGAAAATGCGCGCTCACCTGCTCTTCCAGCGCGGCTGTCTGTTCGTTCAGCGCGATCAGCAGGTTGGCGTGCGCGGTTGCCGCCGCGGCGTGGGCGGCGGCAGCCGGGGCGGCAATGGCGGGCTGGGGCTCGCGCAGGCCGGCCTGGATCGCGGCGGCCCGCTGGTCCCGGTTGCGGCGGCGGTGCCGGGCCAGGACCGCGGTGATCTGCGGTTTCGTCAGCTTCGCCGCAGTCTCGGGCGTCGGAGCCCTGACCAGCAGTTCCAGCGCGTCGGTGCTGGTCAGTGCCAGACCCGCGTAGGCGTTCAGCGCGCCGGGGAAGTACTCGCGCAGCGTGTTGCGAAGCCGCTGGAAGGCGCGGGTGCGTTCCCAGATCAGAGTCTGGTGCGCACGGGCGACGACCTTGATCGCCTGGGCCTGGCCGCTGTCCCCGGCCACCGGCCGCAGCTGGTCGCCGTCGATGCGGACCATGTCCGCGAGCGCGTGGGCGTCGCCCTTGTCGCTCTTGGCCCCTGAGGTTCCGTACCGTTCTTTGAACCGTGCCGCCTGACGGGGGTTGACCGCGCAGATGCGGTAACCGGCCGCGATCAGCGCTTGCACCCACGGGCCGCGGTCGGTCTCGATCCCGACCGCCGCCTGCCCGGGCTCCAGGTCCTCGCCGCCGTGGCGGGCGACGAGGGCGTGCAGCTTCGCGATGCCCTCCACGCCCTCCGGTAGCCGCGCGGTACCAAGCCTGCGGCCCGTCGCGTCCCGGACCTCGATGTCGTGATGGTCTTCGGCCCAGCCATCGCCGGTGAACAGCACCAGCACCCGCCCCTTCGCTCTCGTCCCATCATGATGCGCAGCCTGCGGAAGGCACGGCTCGCTCTCCAACGGATCAAGTGCTCACGCCCAACTGCCCGGCAGGCACGCCATCCCATCAGCAGTCAGGCCTCCCGGCCGACCAGCGGGGGCACGGTCCGACCTCAGAACTCGCAATGGCTCGGAGGCTACGAGTGCTCACCTACTGGCGGCTACGGACCGTAGTCTTCCCCACGGCCCGACGAGCCCCATTAGAGGCTTGAGGGCGAGGCTGTCGTGGGTGTTCGCGCCGGACACGGCGACGGTGAGCGGGATGCCCTGGGCCTCGGACAGGACGTGCAGCTTGCTGCCCTTCTTGCCGCGATCGACCGGGTTCGGCCCGGTCAGCGAACCCCCCTTTTCGCCCGCACCGACGCGGCGTCGACGATCGCCGAGGTCCAGTCGAGCTCGCCCCTGGCGCCGAGTTCGTCCAGGACCGCCCGATGCAGCCAGCGCCACAAGCCCGCCTCGGTCCACGCGGTGAACCGACGGTGCGCCGTCGCCGGCGACACCCCGAACGTCTCCGGCAGATGCCGCCAGGCGCACCCGCTGGTCAGCACGTACACCACCGCTGTGAACGCCGCCCGCTCATCCAGCGGAGCGGTCCCGCCGCCCTGCGGACGGGAGTTGAACGACGGCAGCAACGGCGCGACCAGTTCCCACAGCCCGTCAGGAACCAGCCGCTGCGACAGATCAGCACTCACGAAGAGACATCATGCCGCAGCTCACACCATCGCCACGTGAGACAACCTCTTAGCCACCAGACATTTTCGAATGGCGGGATCAGACACACGAACCCCCTAAACAGGAACTGCTCCAGACCGCCAATCTCACAAGGCTGGGATTATCATCTCTCCGTTCCTGCCCGTCGAGCAGCTCCTCGTCCGACCTTGCATTTTCGGGACGTTGTACATTGGCATGGTCTCAGCCGAGGTTCCAGTCTTTTGCCGCCAACTCTCGTCTGCCGTGAGCGAATGCCCACTATCAATCCGCCGGAAAGTCGACAACTTTAGGCGCGATAAGAACTTCCCTGCAAATAGGCACGCGAGGGCACCGTCGTGCGATCCGCGGTGGCTGTCCGCTATTGCTGTGGTGTGGACCGGACGGGGGACTCGTCCAGGGCGGGCTGGGAGGAAGCGCCGGACGTTCGGGAAAACCCCCGCATCCTGGCCTGCGGATGCGTCATGATCACGGGCATGCACCCTCGTGACAAAAAGATATGGCGGGCGATCGATCAGGGCCTCAGGGCGATCGACTGGGAGGCGTGGTTCGGTTGTCCGGAGGGCGCTGACTATCTCTCCCCCGTAGGTCACGAGGTGACCGCACGCGCCGTGGCTGGCCTCACCGCGTTCTTCAACAGCCGCTGGCTGCCCAAGGCCGTGGTCCCCTCCCCCGCCCGGGGTCAGGCCAGCGACACCTTCGTCGGTCTGGGCCGACACGCCCCGGTACTCCAGTTCATGAACGGAGCCGCGCCGGGAGCATGGGTGGAGGCGGTGCGGTGAACCTCCCCCTTGATCGTGGACACCTGGAGACTGGGACCTGAGGTTCCAGAGGAAGTAGCACCAGGTGGGAAGCAAGTACACGAAGCGGTACACCGCGGAGTTCAAGAGGGATGCCATCGCGCTTGTCGGCTCCACGGGCAAGACGGTCACCGCCGTCGCCCGGGAGCTCGGCATCAGCTCGAAGTCCCTGCGCGGCTGGTACCGGCAGGCCAGGGCCGACCGTGGCGAGGGCGCCCCGGGAGAGCTCACGACCGCCGAGCGCGAGGAGCTCAAGCGGCTGCGACGGCAGAACGCCGAACAGGCCAGGACGATAGAGGTCCTGCGAAAAGCCGCGGTGAGGTCAATGGGTCGGTGCAACATCCCAGGTAGAACGGTTACTGGAGGTGTTGCTGGGTGGCGAGGATCGGGCGTCCGGGGTTGTCGGACGAGCAGAAGCGTGAAGTGTGGCGGCGATGGCGGGACGGGCAGTCGCTGAGCGAGATCGGGCGTGCGCTGGGCAAGGTGCCCGGGTCAATCCACGGGGTGGTCGCGGCGAACGGCGGTTTTGTCCCGGCGGCCAGGACCTGATCGGCCGGGGTGCTTTCGCTGGCGGAGCGGGAGGAGATCTCCCGGGGCTTGGCCGCTGCTGACTCCTTCCGGGCGATCGCGGGCCGGCCGGGGCGGGCGCCGTCCACGGTCAGCCGTGAGGTGGGGCGTCACGGCGGGCGTGAGAAGTACCGGGCCGCTCGCGCGGACGAGGGCGCCTGGGGCAATGCCCGGCGCCCGAAGTCCTGTCTGCTGCAACAGAGTCCAGCCTTGCGGGACACGGTCGCGGGCAAGCTGAAGGAGGACTGGTCGCCGCGTCAGATCACAGGCCGGCTCGCCCGCGCCTTCGCGCCCGAGGACGGTATGTACGTGTCTCACGAGACGATCTACAAGAGCCTGTTCATCCAGGCCCGAGGCGTACTGGAGAAGGAGCTTGTCTCCCATCTGCGCCGCCGACGCACGATGCGCCGCTCAAAGAACGCCTCCACCGCAGGTCAGCAGCGCGGCTGCATCCGTGACGCGGTCTCCATCCGCGAGCGTCCGGCCGAGGCCGAGGACCGGGCTGTTCCCGGCCACTGGGAAGGCGACCTGATCACCGGTGCGAAGAACAGCCACATTGCCACATTGGTCGAACGGCACTCCCGCTACGTCATGCTCGTCCGGGTCGCAGGCAAGGACACCGCCAGTGTGATCTCCGCGCTGAGCCATCAAGTCCGTTACCTGTCCGACGGGTTGATGACTTCACTGACCTGGGACCGGGGTACTGAGCTGGCCGACCACAAGCGGTTCACGATGGCCACCGACGTCAAGGTCTACTTCGCCGATCCGAAAAGCCCCTGGCAGCGGGGATCGAATGAGAACACTAACGGCCTGCTCCGCCAGTACTTTCCCAAGGGCACCGACCTGTCCGGATATACCCAGGCCGACCTGGATACCGTCGCGCTCAAGCTGAACACCCGCCCCCGGCAGACCCTCGGGTTCGAAACTCCCGCTGATAGGCTCGCGGCAGCTGTTGCATCAACCGGTTGACTCCGCCGCGGTCTTCTTCGCGAAGGAGAGCGATCGGTGAACGAGACGTACGTGTTCATCGAGGCGGAGAAGACCACCCACGGTGTCGCTTTCCTCTGCCGCCTGCTCAAGGTGGCCCGTTCCTCGTTCTATGCCTGGCTCGCCACGGCGAAGAACCGGGCCGCACGCCGGGCCGCCGACCAGACCCTGGTTCACGAGATCACCGTGATCCACGTCGGCTCGCGCCAGACCTATGGCGTCCCGCGCGTCCATGCCGAACTGCGGCGGCCGGGACGGCAGGTGAACCGCAAACGGGTCGCCCGCCGCAAGCGCCGTTCGCTGACCAGGCCGGACAGGAAGGCCAGGCCGGCCCCGGACCTGATCGGCCGCGACTTCCACGCCGAGGTGCCCGGCACGAAGCTGGTCGGCGACATCACCGCGCTGCCGACTGGCGAGGGCCGGCTCTACCTCGCCTGCTGGCTGGACCTGGCCACCCGCGAGGTCGTCGGCTACTCGATGGCCGACCACCACCGCGCCGAGCTCGTCGTCGATGCACTCGACATGGCCCACGGCCGCGGTGGGCTGCAACCCGGCTGCGTGATCCACAGCGACCGCGGCAGCGAGTACACCTCGACCCGATTCCGTGACCGAATAACCGAGTTGAGCCTTCGCCAGAGCTGCGGACGTACCGGATCTTGCTTCGACAGCGCCGCCGCGGAGAGCTTCTGGGTCCTGCTCAAAGAAGAGATCGGCACCCGCATCTGGCCCGACCGGGCCACCGCCCGTGCCGACATCTTCGACTTCATCGAGAGACCCCGTTGCCCAATTGGGTGAATGCCTGTGATCTCGGACTTGGTGGGTGGTTTTGGGGTGGAGTCTGAGATCGGGGGCTTGGGTGGCAGGCCTGCGGTTCGATCTTGGGGTGGAGGCTGGGTGTCGATGCGGGCGGACTCGGGTCGGGAGGTACCTGAGGAGACGCGGATGGTGGCTCGGGCTGCGTTTCCGAAGGGCTGTCTGGCGATGCGGGTGCGGGACGAGCTTGGTCCGCTGTTCGACGACGAGATCTTCCGGTCCGCATTCGGCGTCCGTGGCCGTCCTGGTGTTGCGCCGGGGCAACTGGCCTTGGTCAGTGTGCTGCAATTCGCGGAGAACCTGACGGATCGCCAGGCCGCCCACGCGGTACGCGCGAGAATCGACTGGAAGTACTTGCTCGGCCTCGGCCTGGCCGATCCCGGCTTCGACTTCACCGTGCTGACCGGCTTCCGTGACCGTCTCCTGGCTCACGGGCTGGAGGAGAAGATCCTGGACTTGCGGTTGGAACGGCTCAACGAACTGGGGCTGGTGTCCGGGCGGGGCCGGCAGCGCACCGACTCCACTCACGTGCTCGCCGCGGTGAGGGATCTCAACCGTTTGGAGTTCGTCGGCGAGACGCTGCGGGCCGCCTTGGAAGCGGTTGCCGTCGTGGCGCCCGAGTGGCTCACCTCCTGGATGCCCCGGGCCTGGCAGGAACAGTACGGGAGCCGGATGGACTCCTACCGACTGCCGAGTGATGAAAGCGAGCGGACACAGCTCACCTGGCGCATCGCGGCCGACGGCTACCAGTTCCTCGAAGCGGCCTTCGAGGCCAGTGCTCCCGCCTGGCTGCGACAGGTACCGGCCGTCGGCATCCTGCGGACAGTGTGGCTCCAGCAGTTCCAGCGGACAATCACGGACGGTGCGCAGGATGTCTCCTGGCGGGGGAAGAACGATCTCCCGCCCAGCAGAACCCGGATCACCTCGCCCTACGACTCTGACTCCCGCAACGCGGTGAAGCGCGGCTCGGCCTGGGACGGCTACAAAGTTCACTTCAACGAGACCTGCGACGCCCGGGAGACCGGCCGACCACACCTGATCACCCACGTGGTGACCACAGACGCCACCGTCGGCGACCCCGTGGTCGTCGACGAGATCCATGACCGGCTCGACGCCAAGGGCCTGCTGCCGGCCGAACACCTGATGGACGCTGGCTACATCTCCGCAGAGCTCCTGCTGACGGCGCCCAGCCGGCGAGGCGTCCGCGTTATCGGCCCGGTCCGGCCCATGACCCGCCGCACCGTGCAGGCAACCGGCTACGACAAGGCGTCCTTCACTATCGACTGGGACGCTCATCGGGCGATCTGCCCCGATGGTGCCCACAGCCGTTACTGGACCGAGGGGCTCGACAACAACCAGCGACCCGCGATCCGCATCCGCTTCGCCACCGAGACCTGTGCGCCTTGCCCCTCCCGGGGGCAGTGCACCAACTCGACACGCTACGGTCGGCAGCTCACCGTCCGTCCACAAGATCAAGATGCCGTCCTCGAACGTGTCCGCGCTGAGCAGACCACCGAGGAATGGAAGGCGGCCTACGCGATCCGCTCCGGCGTGGAAGGCACGATCCACCAGGCGGTCGTGGCCGCCGGCGCCCGCAGAAGCCGCTACACAGGACTACGGAAGACCGCCCTCGCACACGTCCTCACAGCCACCGCCGTCAACCTACTCCGACTCGATGCCTGGTGAACCGGGCAACCACTCGCCCCCACCCGGACATCACACCTCGCCGCCCTCGACCTCGCCGCATAGGCAATTGGGCAACGGGGTCATCGAGACGTTCCACAACCGCCGCCGCCTGCGCAGACACAAGGTCTTCGGCTACCTCACCCCGACCGAAACCCGGCAACGGCACCGACACACCCTCGCGGCATAACCATCGAGTGTCCAAGATCACGGGGAAGCTTCATCTACAAGGCGTCTCGGGCATGGTTGGCCGCAGTGTGACCCGCTGATCTATCCGGCGAGGGCGAGGTTGTGCATCCACGCGATGCCGAGCATGGCGGGGTGGACGCCAGCGCCCTTCAAGCGGCAGTCGCGGAGGATCTTCCAAGTCTTCATGCGGGCGAAGACGTGCTCGACGCGGGCGCGGACCTGCTTGTGGGACTTGCTATGGTCCTCCTCCCAGTCCGGGAGTTCGCCCTGGCCGCGCTTGCGGCGGTGCGGGATGACCAGGCCGGTGCCCGGGTAGCCGCCGTCGGCGATCGTGAGGGTTTTGCCGACGGCGGCCTTGGCGCCGGATTCCTCCCACACCTTGCAGTCGTTGCGGTTCCCGGCGAGCGGCCGACCACGACGACCAGGCGGGTGTCGGTGTCCATGACGACCTGGTGGTTGGTGGAGTACCGATAGTTCTTCGACCGCTGGGCGATGGCGTGGTCGCGGGGGGACCATCGTGCCGTCCACGATGAGCACGGCATCCCTGGCGAACCGTTTGCGGCCCGGCTCGCAGAGCGGGCTCACGAGTACGGTTGCTCGTCCTGTGCTCCCCTGGGCCCGTCGGTGACTTCCCCAGAGGGCCGCCGCCGGTCCAGCGGCCCAGAGACGTATGCGTCCATGCCCGCCGTGGCCAAGGGAAAGAGGGGAGCCGTCTCGAGATCGCCGTGCAGGCGCAGCAGTACATGGTCGTCACCGACCAGGCAGTCGGTGTAGGGAAGGGTGCGGGACAGCAGGCGGGCGAAATCGTCGCAGGACGTCCGGACGTCGACCTTGTCGAGGCCGAGCCAGACGTGCAGCGTGCCGTCCTGGACCGTCAGCTCGACGTCGATCCGGGTGTCGGCCGCCTCGGCGGCTTCGCCGCACCACCTCAGGGTCTCGTCCAGCGCGCCGAGGTGGACGGGGAGCGGGCGGAAGGCGTCCTGACGCATGTCGTCGCGAACCGTGATGCCGGTGGCTGGGGCCAGCTCTCGCCACCAGTCCTGCACGACGTCGCGGACCGATGCGGCCTGCGGTCCGCGGCTCAACGCTCGCCGTACAGCGTCCGCCGCGTTTCGCCGAACGACGCTCGCGGCGTCGGGTCCGGTGTCGGCGGCCATGCGGCGCAGGAGCGAGCCGGGCCCGATACGTGTGTCGTCGAGGGCCTTCCGCTACAGCTCGCGCAGCGTTTCCGGTACGGCCGTATCGTCCGGCCCGAGCAGGGGGCGGATGCGTTCTGCCCAAGCAAGAAACGCCTCGGTGTCGCCGGTGGTGAGGAGGTCGGTGCCGAGGTCGCCGCGGGCGAGAATGCGGGCGCGCTGCCGTTCCGTCGGCCGGCCGAGGCCATCGAGCTGGGCGCGCAGGAGGAAGGCGAGCAGGTCCCGTTCCGAGGCGGCAAGATCATCGACGACACCGTTAATACTGCAATCACAGTTATGGGGTCTGGCCTCGGCGTTTGTAGTGGCTGTGGCGAGCGCGGGTCTGACTGAGTCGTCTCCACCATGACCGGTGCAGATGGTGCGTCGGCGTGAGGTGTTGTGGCCGCAGGATGAGTCCGATCAGGCGGCGTATCTCTGCGACGGACAACGGGATCAGGTGGGTTTGTCCGAGATGGTTGCCCCCTTTGACAGTTCCTGGGCGCGGATGGCCGTCAGTGCGGCGAGTGCGGCCATGGACAGGGTGATGTGCCGGTACCAGGCGTCGTAGCGGCGGACCTGGTAGTGGTCCAGGCCGCACTCGTTCTTCGCGGCCTGGAAACATTCCTCGACCTGCCAGCGGGCTCCCGCCACCCGGGCCAGGTCCCTCAGCCGGGTGCCGACCGGGCCGTAGCAGACGTAGTAGGCGATCTCGGTGGGATCGGTGGGACTGCGGCGGGCCAGCACCCAGTGCCCGAAGCCGTTCTCCCACCAGATCCGGACCGGCACCCGGGCCCAGTCATGGAACCGCTGCCCGTGGGCGCCGGCCCCTGCCGACAGGCGCTTCCACGCCTGCCTCGGCAGGCCGGCCATCAGGGCGTCGACCCGGATGTCGGCGCCCCGGGTGGTGATGACGGTGTCGTTGACCTTGGTCGCCAGCACGTGCGCGACCCCGCGCTGCTCCAGCCAGTACCGCAGTCGCTTGGCCTGCCCGTATGCCTCGTCGGCGGTCACCCACGCGAACGGCACCTTCGCGTCCAGGGCGCGCTGGAGCATGGCCTGGAAGTGCTCGATCTTCGTGGCGAACGGCACGTCGTCCGGGATGCCGGCCGCCCGGCACCGCTCCCGGTCGTCCGTCCAGGACTTCGGCAGATACAACTCCCGGTCGATCAACGCCCGCCCCCGCCGGGAGGCGTAGGCGAGGAAGGTGCCAATCTGGGAGTTCTCCGTCCGCCCCGCGGTGCCGGAGTACTGCCTCTGCACGCCGGCCGACCTGGTGCCCTTCTTCAGGAACCCGGTGTCGTCACCGATCAGCACCGCGTCCTTGTCGCCGATGCTCTCCACGACGAAGTCCCGGACGTCATCGCGGACCCCATCAGCGTCCCAGTCAGCCTCGCCCAGCAGCCGCTGCATCCCGATCGGATGCGCCTCACCGGCACGCTCCGCCAGCGACCAGCCGTTCTTCCGTTCCAACGGCGCAACCAGCCCGGACATGTACTCCAGCGCCCGACCCCGCGGCTCCGAGCGGGCAAACCGCGCAGCGAACCGCGCGTGCAACCCCACCAACACCTCACGCCAGGAATCAACTTGACGCACACTAAGATCCACAGACACGACGACACTCAATCACACCAGACCCCATAACTGTGATTGCAGTATTAACGGGGGTAGCGAGGATGTCGAGGAGGGCCTCGGCGGTCGCCTTCTTGGCCTCCGGCTTACCGGGGGTTCCGGGCAGATGCTCGGTCCACCGGTGGACCCGTCCCTGAGCGTCGCGCAGGCTGATGGTGGTGGTGTAGCTCTTCAGGTGGTCTGGCCCCGAGACGTCGTACGTGTACTCGTGGTCGATGCCGTACGTGCTGGCCATGGCGGTGAGGACGGTCACCGGATCGTGCTGGTGTTCGAGGCCGGAGAGCCAGTCATCAAGGATGGCAGGTCGGCGCCCAAGTAGCCGAGGGCCATGGACGCGCCAGGCCGCGGCAACGACCGCCTGCGCGGCGTCCGACACCGCGGTGCGGCCCTGTCCGCTCTCACCGCGGCTCGTCAGCAGCCCTTCCGTGAGCTGGAGGGTCGCACCGAGCCTGGCGGTGTCGTCGTCAGAGGCGGTGAGGATCCGCGCCTCGTCTTCATCGGGGGTTAGGCCGTGCGCGAGGGCTCGGTGAACGCGGACGTGGGCTGCGAGGTAGTCCACTACGTGCGAGCCGTGGTGGGCGAGGAGGTGATTGTCGCGCTGACGGGCGGCGGTCGCCGCTTCCTGGTTCTCGTGCGCCCAGGAGACATGGGTGAGGGCCTGGGCGAGGAGTCCGTGCGTGCGGTGGCCAAGGTCGAACATGGCCGCCAGGTCACTCACGGCGTCCCGGTGCCGGTTGCCCGGCTGCGGGTACGGCCGTGGCGACGCGGCTGGCAGGTTCGCGGGGGTCGCCTTGAGTCCCGGGCTCGCTGCTGCGGTCACTTGCGGGTAGGCGTCAAGAAGTGCTTGTGCCGCCGCCGCTCGCGCGGCCTTCTTGGACTGGCCGATACCTTCCGCCGTTCGGCCGGTTCCGGTACGGACGGCGGCCCGGAACAACTTGCGGTGGTCCGGGCCCTCCTCGATGTAGTCGTAGGTCAACCCTTCCTTCTGGAAGGCCGTTTGCGCCAGGGTGACCGGATCGGTACCCGCCCCCGAGGCCGGGCGGTCGAGGTCGTGCCACACGGACGCGACCAGCCTCCGGGCGACCTCGTGCTCGCCGCAGAGGCTAAGCACGCCAAGGATCTGCCGGGCCACTCCTTCGAAGACGGACCTGGCGGGCTGCTGTGCCTCCCCCGCGCTCATGCGCACCAGCCCATGCTTGGTAGCCCATGCGCCGAGCGCCAGGTTGGCGGCGGCGCGCCGCCGGGCGTGTTCGCTCGACTGTTCGCTGGCCTTCCGAGGGGTCGCCCATCGCGTGTAGGCGTCGAGCAGGATCACGTCGAGTGCGGTGGCGCCGAGCCGGTCGAGTAGGCCGAGTACGTGCGGTGTGACCTGGTCAGCATGGTGGCTCTCGTTGAGGTGACTGCGGTGTTCGGCGGCAAGGCCGAGCCAGGCGGTGACCTCGGGGCCAGCGTCCCATCCACGCACGGTATCCCCTACGATCTCGCGGACCGCTTGCCCGTACGCGTCCACAAGCGACGCAGGCGGCTCACACAGCGCCGGGTACGTGACGTCGTGGATGTCGAGTCGCCGTTCGGCGCGGGAGTAGGGCCGGACCGGACCGGTCGACGGACGCTGTCCGGTCGAGGGCCGCGCCGACCGCGCGGGCCGGACAGGGCGCGAGACTTCGGGGGGCGTGGTCAGCCCGCGGCGGGTAGACACCGGGCGCGGGTGGGCAGGACGGGAGGCAGTTCGGAGAGGGGCTGCCTGCGCCCTCCGCCCGCCTGTCGGCCGTGCACCAGACCTACCGTCCAGGATGTTCTGGAGTTCGTTCGTGAGCCACGAGGGCAGTCCCGTCGGGGGAAGGCCGCCGTCGAAGAAGTCGCTCGCCAGGTCGACGCAGTACTCGTACCGGCCCCAATCGCGGTGGCGCGCGTGCTCCTGACTGATCATGCGCAGCGCCGACCGCATCCGCGCGTACGGCACCGTCCGGTCGGCCAGCTGGTACGACGTCCGGTTCCGCGGCCTCGATCGCGAGCGCGATGCGGTGCACTGGTGTTGGTGGCGCTGTCTCGCGCAGCGACACGATGCCGACCCAGCGGTTCACGGCCCTCCCCTACCGGATCGCCTGGCCTTGTCCAGCACGTGCTCCTGGTGGCATCGATGCGCTGCCCAGTGCTTGCATACGTGCGGTGGCCTGCCCCCGGTCCTGCTGTCCCCTCCTGCCGCCGCACCTCACAACTCATGGTGATCACGGCGGCACTGATCAGTAAGCGTATGCCGCCAGGCGCGAGTTCGGGAAGGGGTCGCTCAACGCAGATCGTTCCGCCTGCCGGGTGCTGCGGGTTGCCAGAGCGGGCGGCGGACCGCGCGATCACCGGGGGCAGGCGTACGCCCATGGAGAGAGTGTTGAACGTGGCCAGCGCGACGGCGATCGCGTCGGCCCGCGGCAGTGGGCGGGGGTCACCCGTGCTGCGCCAGGCCGAGCGGATCGGGTTGCCGGTTGGTCCTCAATCGCCTCGGTGTCAAGGAACCCGAGCCCCTGGGGGTTGCGATAACGCCGACGCCCAGGCCCAGCGACGACAGCGGCACAGACGACGTACAGGAAGGGCTTCCTCGCCTGGGGCGGCCCAGACGTCGGCTTCCGACAGCGGGTTCGAACTTGAGCCTGCCCAGGCAGAGTCAAACTCACGCCTTGCGCTCATCCGCTCGGCGCCAGGCTTCTGCCCTACCCTCGCACGCAGTCACTCAGCGTGCCCCTGGCAGCGCCTCCGGCGGCATAACGTCCCGTGCCACCAGGCCCGCCGCAACGTCACTTCCTGGGGAGGATCTGGGGAGTATCGACGGTCCTGGGGAGCGCGTGGGGAGAATCGACCGCGTAACGCAGCACGATCCCGAAAGACGCTGAAAGACGTATCCGCGCAGGTCAGGGGTGGACGCAGTCGCATCGATGCAGGTCAGCGCCACCAGGTAGACAACTTCATCGCCAACATCCCCGGCAGCGAAGAGCCCCGGCACGGTCGGGAGGTCTGGTTCCAGGGCACAGAAGAGATGCTCGGCGCCTTCCCCGACCTGAAGATCGATGTTCAGGACATCTTCGGCATCGACGACAAGGTCACGGTGCTGCTCCGCTTCCGGGGAACCCACCTGGGCGCGTTCCAGCAGTTCGAGGCGACCGGCCGCCAGGTCAGCTTCCGAAGCATCGAGGTCTACCGCATCGAGGGCGACAGGATCGCCGAGGAATGGGTTTCCCCGGACATGATCAGCCTCATGCAGCAGATCTCGCCGGCCCTCACCGACCACTGAGGACCAATGCTGTCCTCTCACATCTTCGTCTGGCATCGCTTCACCTGTTTCACCGATGACCAGGCCCTCGGAAACCATCCCACTCCACCACCCGCTCCTGAGCCGCCGATACCAAGGACATCACCTACGCCGACAGCCACGGCGACTTCCGCAACGGTGCCGCCGACCAGCACCAGCCGTCATGGTCAGAGCTCATCATCAGCCAGCCAACGACATGCACCGCCGCGACACCAATCGACCGCATGGTCACCATGACGACGAGCAGCAGACCGCGGACTCGCGGGGTGCGAACTCGAAGGCGGTGGTACCGCCGATCACGATGCTCACCGCGAACCACAGCTGAGCCAGCATCGTGGCACGCACTGCTCAGTGGTTCAACAAGATCGCCCTCGAGATCGGCCGGGCAGGCGACGAGAGCGCCGGGCCGCCTGGCGAATGCCCGGCGGGCTGATGACGCGGGCGCCTTGGGCGGACTCGGTCGGTGAGCAGCGCTACGGCGCACTCGGTATTCCGCGCAAGGACTGGAAAGCTCGTCAGAGGACCGCTTCCGTGAACTGGGACTGTTTCCCCGCGCCCGCCGCCCTGCTCTGCTACATCGACCACGACATGGGCTCACCCCAATGGACCAATGTCGGCATGCATCTGCAGCAGACGGCGTGAGCGAAACACCACAGGACCGTCACGGAAGTCCTACCGCTCCGGACGAGCTCATCCTCTTCTGCGGCATGTCGATTGGTTCGAAGACGTCACAGCAGGTGACGCCTGCACAAGCCAGTCACCCCTCGGCGAAATGGTCACCCTCGTGAACAGTCTGCGCACCCCCGTTCCTCAGCCGATCAGGGCGCCGCTTCTTGCCACGCCCACACAGCGATCCATATGCCATATTACGTACACAATCTCAACGAAAGGAGTGTCATGAAGTTCGCAGTCATCGGTGGCACCGGGCTGATCGGGTCGCAGGTCGTCAAGAAGCTGAACGCCGCCGGGCACGAGGCGGTACCTCACTCGCAGTCCACCGGAGTCGACGTCATCAGCGGCCAGGGGCTGGACGAGGCTGTGGCGGGAGCCGACGTCGTCGTCAATCTGACGAACTCCCCGACCTTCGACGAAGCGTCCCCGGCCTTCTTCCAGACCTCGATGGACAACCTTCTGGCCGCAGCCCAAAAGGGCGGCGTCGGCCACTTCGTCATCCTCTCGATCGTCGGAACGGACCAGGTCCCGGAGCTGGATTACTACCGGGCCAAGACCCTCCAGGAAGACATCCTCACGGCCGAGCCGATCCCCTACTCGATCGTCCGGGCCACGCAGTTCATGGAGTTCATGGACGCCGTCCTGTCCTGGACCACCGACGGCGACACCGTCCGGCTGCCCGCCACGCCGATCCAGCCGATCGCGGCCAAGGACGTGGCCGACGCGGTGGCAGAGGTCGCCGCGGGCACCCCGCTGAACGGCAGGCGCAACATCGCAGGCCCCGAGATCTTCAACCTGGACGAGCTGGGCCGGATCACCCTCTCCCACAAGGGCGACAACCGCACCGTCGTCACCGACCCCACCGCCGGCATGTTCGCCGCCGTCAAAGGGGACGTCCTCACCGACAAGGACGCTCACCTCGCCCCCACCCGCTACGCCGACTGGCTCTCCTGACCCACTCGCGCTCCCTCCGGCACGCAGACCGCAGAGAACCCGGCCCCAGCCCGTCGTAAGTGACGCCACGTACTCCGTACAGGGGCCGGGCGCGACCCATACAGCCTCACGCAGCCAGGGCATCCACCGCACTGGTCACCCGATTCGCCCGGTGCTGCGGCGAGTCGCATTTCAAGGTTCCCGACTGTCCGTGGACAAACACGTGGAGCGGGTGAGGAGGTAGACGGCCTTGGACGTCTACGAGGCGGTCACGAGCCGACGGGCAGTGCGCGGGTTCACCGACCGGCACGTGCCGAGGGAGGTGCTGGAACGCGTGCTGTCCGCCGCGGCTTGGGCACCATCCGGGTCAAATCTCCAGCCGTGGCGCGCCTACGTACTGACCGGCCGGCCGCTGGCCGAGCTCAAGAGACGTGCCGGTGAACGCGTGGCCTCATGCGACCCTTGGGACGAGCGGGAGTACGAAATGTACCCGTCCGCGCTGAAGTCTCCGTACCGCGAGCGCCGATCTGCCTTCGGCCGTGAGCGCTACAGCGCACTCGGTATCGGGCACGAGGACTGGGAGGCGCGCCAGCGGGCGGCTTCCGCGAACTGGGACTGCTTCGGCGCGCCTGCCGCCCTGTTCTGCTACATCGACCGTGGCCTGGGGCTGCCCCAATGGTCCGACGTCGGCATGTACCTGCAGACCGTCATGCTGCTGCTGCGCGCCGAAGGGCTGCACAGTTGCCCGCAGATGGCGTGGTCGGTGTACCGCAAGACCGTCGCGGAGATCCTCTCGCCCCCGGACGAGCTCATCCTCTTCTGCGGCATGTCGATCGGGTTCGAGGACGCCGCGGTGGATTACGCCCGTACGGGCCGGGCGCCACTCGAGGAGATGGTCACGTTCATCGAGGACTAACTTGGCGCTTACAGTCCGCGGTCGAACGTAACATCGAACTTGGTGTCGCTTTCGGCTGAGTGCCTGACGCGAGAGCGGCCTTCGCCTGACCCTGCGCTCCGTCACAGAGCCTTTCCAACCTCACGCTGAGGCGTGATGAAGGACGAAGAGGGTCTGGACGATCGCTGTGATCCGGTTGGTGCTGCGGCGGAGTTTCCGTAGAGACGCCGGCTCTTCAGGGTGGCCATGCCTGCTCGCCGAGGCAGCGGATCTTGGCGTGTGTGCTGTTGTGCCGGTGCTGCCACCGCTTGGGGCGACGGTCACGGAAGGGCATCGGGATGGAGCCATCGGCGCCCTGGTATGTCTTGTCGGCCCAGCGCTTGAGGCCGGCGTCGGTGAGTGCGTCGACGATGCCGTGGGTGCGGGCGGCGGTCAGGTCGTGGGTGGAGCCGGGAAGTGCGGGCGAGGCCCGCAGCAGGCGGCCGAACGGGTGGGTGAGGACTTGGACGTTCATGTCGTGGCGCTTGTGTTTGCCTGAGTGGTACGGGGTGTCTGCGGCGATCCGGTCGATCGGCAGCAGGGTGCCGTCCAGGATCACGAGCGCCTTGGTCCGCGCAATACGCATCGCCTCGGCCAGGGTGGGCGCGAGCGCGGCCAGCATGTCGACGGCTTCGCATATGTAGCGGTACGCGGTCGCGATGCCGATCCCGAACCCAGCGGCAAGCTGGGCGCAGGTGTCACCACACCGCAGATGGACCAGGGCGAGGAGAGCCTGGCGGCCGGCGGTCAGACGCCGCCACCGGGTCCCAATCTCCCCTCGCCGGGCAACGAGTCGTCCGGCCAGGTACCGCAACGCGCGGCTGGACAGGCCGATCGAATGGGGTCTCCCCCGCTCGAGCGGAGCCGAGAGCTTGAAGAAGGGTAGACAAGCACACGAAGCTCCTGGCAGACGGTAGATCTTGGTCGTGAACCCGTCTACCAGGAGCTTCGTCGTTCCGTAGATCCGCCCAACACGCAACCAACACCGTCAGGTTGGAAACGATTCAGTGCTCCAGGCCGCTCAGATCTCTGGGGTGAACCTTCTTCTCGTCCAGGATGAAATCATCCACCTCGGACCGGGAGGGCCCGCAGTCAAACGGGATGAAACCGATGGGGCTTCCGGTCGCGGCGGCCTCGATCTCCCGCCGGCGGCCAGGGTGGCAGGAGAATCACAGATCGGGAACACCGCGGCGGGACAGCTCGGCAGCGACGGATATCACCGCGTTCAGTTGGCCGGAGTGAGGAATGCAAGCGAAGAGAGTGGGGCCCTTCGGCGGATTCATCAACGGAGCCTCCCTTGTTCTGACTTGATGTGATCGAACTGTGCGAGGTGCTGAGTGATCGCGCCGCACGCCTGGTCGCCGTCAGCGCCGGGCATGGACCCGGATCGCGGACACGGACGGGGTCATGAGGATCTCGCAGGCGTATCCGAGGCCGCTGATCGCCGCGGCCAGCCACGCGGAGTCGGTGGCGAAGTCGACGCCTTCCCCCCATCTCGACACCGGCGAACTGCTTGTCGAGCCCGGCGGTCGAGACGAAATATGCCCTCCGCGCGGCCCGGGTCGTCTCTGCGAGGGTCTCCGAGACGTGATGCCAGTGGCAGGACTTGCCAGACATCAACATTGACGGCGCTCCGGGCGGAGGCGTCGGCGACCGGCAACTGTGTTCCGCAGAAGCTCGACATCAAGGTGTCCCCCCCCAGTCGCGCAGCGAGGACCGGGTGCCGGGTGCCACCGTGCGCCACCCGGGCAGCGGGCCGGTGCCGAGCAGCCAGGTCGTCCCGTCCGCCGTATCAACGCACCACTGTTCGATCTCGATGAGTTCGCCCTCACCGGTGCCGGTGTCCGAGGCGACCGCCTCGGCCGCGCGTTCGTGGACGCGGCGTCCCGCCAGGCGCGCACCGCCCTCGCCGCCCTCAGCATCATGTGGCGGGTGTTGAGGAGTTGGCGCTCTACGGCCTCGACCAGCGACGCCGGATCCTGGTCGTCGCGCTTCGGCGGTGACCGCCGGACGGGGGTGTTCTTCTCGGTGTGCCGCAGATCCAGCACCGCGCTCACCAGGCCCACATAACTCGCAGCGAAGGCGGCGTGCTCGGGGTCGCCGGCCGCGCGGCGGTCCCGGCACCGCGCCCGGGGTCGTCATCGAATTCCCCGTTCCCCTCGCCCGGCCGTCGGGTCCGTCTCGCGATCCCGCGCGTCACTGATCTGACACACCATTTTCAGCAGGGACCGCCCGCCTATTTCCTCGCATTCCAGCGGGGAACCGCCGTCCAGCAGAAAGCGCACGCTGTCGGACCAACGGACCGGCTGCACAAGCTGATCGCAGAGCGTCCGGACGATTTCGCTCTCCCGGTACGGGAGTCCGGTGGCGTTGGCGATCACCGGTGTGTGGAGTTCCCCGAACGCGAAGGTCTTCAGATACTTCTCGAATTCGATACGGGCCGGGTCCATGTACCGCGAGTGGAACGGCCCGCCGACCCGCAGCGGGACGAAGCGCACCCCTCGGCGTGCCAGCGCCGCGTGTGCGGTGCGCAGTGCCTCGGCGGGGCCCGCGATGACGGTCTGGGTGTCGGTGTTGAGGCCTGCCAGGTCCACCGCCTCGACCCCGTCCTGCCGGAAGACGTCGAGAAGCTTCTCCACGGGTAGGTCCAGTACGGCCGTCATACCGCCGCCGGAGGCCGCCGCCATGAGTTCACCGCGCTTTTTGACCAGTCGCAGACCGGTCTCGAAGTCGAAGGCTCCGGCGGCCAGCAGGGCGTTGTACTCGCCGAGGCTATGCCCGAGGTAGCAGTCGGCCCGGCGCTCCTCCCGGCGCTCCCTCTCGAAAAAGTGCAGGGCGTTGACGACGAAGAGCGCGGGCTGGGTGTACTCCGTCCGCGAAAGGACGTTGTCCGGGTCGTCCCGGCAGAGCGCGATGAGGTCGTATCCCAGGAGGTCGCGGGCGAACTCCGTGAGTCCGGGATAGCGGTCGAATAAATCCGCGCCCATTCCCCGGGACTGCGCTCCCTGCCCGGGGAAGAGAACTGCAAATGGCATGGCGTCTCCCAGAACAGAATCCGCCGAAAAACCCGATCGGTTTTTCGGAAACATCGTTTCCTGGTGGCGACAAGGGTGGTCTCCACCGGATCTCCGAGGCGTCCTCGGTCTCACGTCCCCGATGCCGGTGCGGCGACGGCGTACGGCCGTGCCCGGGACCCGCTGTCCGCGGTGGTGGCGAGGGCGACGGGGCCGAGTACGTCGAACAGCAGTAGCGCGCTCTACAACCGCAGACAGTTGCCCTTGACCGGCCGGCCCAGGAGGTGTTCCGCCTTCCGTATCCGGTAGGCGACGCGACTCTTGGCGATGTGCAGCCGGCCGACGGCGGACATACTGCGTTCCGTGTCCAGGTAGCACTTGACGGTGGCCCTCAGTTCGGACATCCCGTCGTCGGCCAGCGGTCCGAGTTCACGGTGGCCGAACGCGGCGCTGCGATCCCGCCGCGATCTCAGCAGAATGACCAGCTCCAGATCGGCGTAGTTGTACGGCGACGACCGGACGACGGCGCCGGGACCGGCCGCGCGGATCAGCTCGGCCGTCTCGCCGGCCTGGCGGTGACTGGTCCGGAATCCCTCGGTCCCTTCCCCCGGCAGGCCCGCCGCGATGTGCACCCCCGCGTGCCCAGGACGTCCGGGGCGCCGCGGCGCGGCGCGACCGCCGGAGCAGCAGGGGGTCTCCGCTGACCTTCGACCCCCGGGCCCACAGGGTCGAGAGACCCACGGGCAGGTTCTGCCGGATGCACTCGCGGACGGACTGGCCGATGACGTCCGGAAGGTCGTCGGTCGGAAATCCCGCCAGGGATCGGAGGAAGGGGAGCGCGAGCGCCTCAGCGCAGCGGGCGGTCAGATCGTCGGGGATCCTGGACGGTCCCGCGGACCGGCCCGGGGCGGTCGCGTCCGTCGGCCGGGCGGTCTCCATCACCCGGCCGACGGCGCCGACGCCGATCTGGAGCCGGGCCTCGCGGAGGGTGGCCTCGTCGCTGACCGCGGCGACGAGCACGGACGTGTCGCGGGACCGTAAGCGCCGGACCCACGGATGTTCCACCATGAGCCTGTGGCTCGCCGGGACGCCGCTCATTGGTCCACCGCTCACCGTGTCCACAGGGATGCGGGTGTGTCGTCCGGGCCCGGCTGCGGGGTCACGTCGTAACCGACCGAGATCACCGAGCGCAGCACGCTGAGGAATGCCTTGGCGCGACCGCTCATGGCGGATCCGGGCATGATGCCCACACCGAGGGACGACGAGGCCAGGTCGTCGACGATGTCGACCGCGCGGACCCTTCGGCCGTCGAACGTGGTGACTGGCGAGGCGCGTTGGTACATCAGTGCGAATCCGAAGCCGGCGGCCACGAGCCCACGCATGGTCTCCTGCGTCGTCGTCCTGATCACCGGGGGCATCGCGACGCCCGCGTCGACGCACAGCTTCTCGAAGTGGCGGAGGAGCGGTGGGGAGTCCAGGGTGACAAGGGGCCGGGCGACCAGTTCGCCCAGTGAGACCCGACCGTCATCGGCCCCGGGACCGTCCTCGGCCACGAGGGCGTGGACCGGTAGCTCGACGAGCGGGTGGAAAACGGATTCCTCCGCCAGGAAGTCGTAGGTCACGATCATCTCGCATCGGCCAGCCCGCAGGAATTTCAGGATTTCCTCGGCGGATTCCTCGTGCACGTTCAACTGGAGCACCCCATGGCGTTTTTCGATCAGCCGGCAGACCAGCGGCCGGAGGAACGGGGCGATCGGATAGAAGAAGCCGACATCGAGGGGACCCGTGATATCGCTCGCCAGGGAGTCGCTCTGTGCCTTGAGGCTTCTGGCCTGCCTCAGCAGTAAATGGGCTTCGTGCAAGAGGTGGCGCCCGCTGGGGGTGAGGCTCACCCCCCGGGCATGGTGGCGAAGCAGCAACTGGACGCCGAGATGGCGTTCGAGGCGGCGTACGGCCGACGACACCGTCGACTGCGAGGTACAGAGTCTCTCCGCAGCCTCGGATATGTTGCCGAGTTCGGCGGAGACCACGAAGTACTGGAGTTGGGTGAGACTGAATCCCAACTGATCGGTCATAGCACGCATCCGGCGAAAACCTCCTGGAGGGTAACACTCGAACTTGGGTGCAGATCTTCTGAGAGGGCTGTCGATCAGTCGGTGGGTATGGGCTGGTCGCGTTAACGCGTCTGGTGGTTGCGGATGAACTCCTGCTGCTGGTACAGGCACCTCTTCCACCGTCTCCCGCGCGATCTGCAGCCGCGTCAGCTGCTTCTCCGCGCGCGACAACTCCTCCGACAGACCAGCGATCTGCTCACGCAGCCGCTCGGCCTCGCCTGCGCCTCAGCCCGCCTGGCCTCCAACGCCTCCATCGACGACGGCACACCGCACCCCTCTGGCTCAGCATCGGCACGTCTCACGGCTGGCTCGGCCCCGGCGACGGCAAAAGTCGGCACGACCGGCCACATCCCGAATCTCTGCGAATCACCCTAACGAGGCACCCTCAAAAGATGTGTGCACCTTTTCGGACTTTACGTCCAGTCATTTTCTTCCTGCGAGGGACTCAAGGGAAATCGGCTCCCGGGGCTTTCGACCGCCTGGAAGTTCCCGGGCCTGTCAGCTGTCTCCTCGCCGCCGCCAGAACCGCCCTGTGCCTCTCGCTGCTGGGGACGGCCGCCGCGCTCGGCGTCTTGTCCGGGGCGGGCCACCCGCTCGCCCATCCGGCGCAGACGGTCATCGTGGCCGCAGGTGACACCACCGCCACGGACCACGAGACCGAGTGGCTCCGAGCAGCGGACACCGCTTCCGTGCGGCCCGGACCCCCGCCGGGCCGCACGGAAGTTCTCAGAGCAGGCCGTGCAGCCGTAGATCCGTGACGTACTTCCGGATCAGGTCGGCCGACAGATGGGGGATGTCCCCGTCGGATCCGACCTTTTCGGCGCGTACGGCGGCGCGGAACCGCTCGGCGGGGAGTGCTGAACCGCCGGGCGGCGTCTCCGGCTCGGCGAAGGCGTGCAGCAACGGGAGCAGCGAGTGCCGGCGCTGACGTTCCGGCAGGGCCCGGAGCGCGACCGTGCAGCGGGTGAGCCACTGGGCGTGGTCGTCGATCCGCTGGACCGAATGGCCGGCCTCGATCAGCCATTCGACACAGGTGTCCAGCGAGACACCGTCGTCGTGCGGGTTGACCACGTTGAAGATCCGGTAGCCGTAAGTGGCCAGCGCACCCAGCACGGTGACGGCCTCCGCGGTGAAGTCGACGGGCAGTCCGCCGTAGTGCGCGCGTGCGCCGCCGCCGTCGCCGTAGAACGAGCCCGGCGCGACACCGGTGGCAAGCAGGCTCAGCAGCAGACGGGTGAAGGTGTCGGACACATTGAGCTGCCCGGGGTGTGTGCTGTGCGCGAGGATGTTGTCGGACCGGAAGACGGCGACCGGCAGACCGCACCGGTCGTACGCCTCCCGGAGCAGGACCTCACCGGCCCACTTGCTGGTGGCGTAGCCGCCCGCGTAGCTCTCGTCGAGGTGCCGTACCGGCCTGATGTCTCGGATGTCGGCGTCCTCGTCCAGGGAACCGCCTGCGGTCCCGAGGCCCACGGCGACGGTCGACACATAGGAGACGGGCTTCAGCCGTGCGGTGAGGGCGAACCGGATCACCTCGGCCGTGCCGGCCACATTCGGGCCGAACAACTGGCTGTAGGGCAGCAGATGGTTCACCAGGGCGGCCGAATGGACGACCAGGTCCACGGTCTCGGCCAGGGTGCGCCAGGTGTTCTCCTCCAGTCCCAGCAGCGGCTCGCCGACATCCCCCGCGAGGACGTCCAGGGTTCCCTCGGCCAGGTCGCGGAAGCGCCGGGACAGTTCGGTGTCACCGCTGCCGAAGCTCTCCTCCAGCCTGCGTCGGGCGGCGGCCGGGTCGCCGCCGCGCACGATACAGACGAGCCTGCCGCCCGCGGGCGCCAGCCGGCCCAGCCACTCCAGGCACAGGAACCGGCCGAGGTAGCCGGTGGCTCCGGTCAGCATGACGGTCCTCGGGGGGCCGTCGGAACGCGGCAGTTCCGCCGCCCCGGCCAGTGTGGCGGCGTCGATGAACTTCTCCAGAGTGAGGTCGGCGGCGCGGACCTCGGTGCTGTGCTCGCCGTGCACGGTGGCGAACGTGGGGCACCCAGCGCGGGCGCGGCGCCGCGCCTCGATGTATCCGGCGACCCGTCTCAGATCGTGGGCTGGGCTGATGATCACCCCGACTGGAACCTCCACCTGGAAGATCTCCTCCAGCAACCGGGAGAAGGAGAGCGCGGACAGCGAGTCTCCGCCCAGGTCGGTGAAGTGGGTGTCGGCGCTCGGCTCGGCGTCCGCGCAGCCCAGCAGCGCCTGGGCGGCCCGGCTGACGGTCTCCGCCACCGGCCGGTCCGGCCCGCACCGCCGTACCTCGCGCAACTGCTCGGCGTGCCCCTCGGCCAGCTCGTCATACAGGCGTTCGAGAGTGGCACCGTAGCGTTCCTTGAGCCGGACGCGCGGCAGTTTGTGACTCTCAGTGTAAAGACCGTTCTCGATGCTGAAGGGCTCGGCCTCGATCAGGAAGTCCCTGGGGATCTCGTACGAGTCGAGGCCGGCCTCCTTGGCGGTCCGCCGGAGCGATTCCGCGAGCAGCGACTTGAGGGACGCGAGGTCGCCTCCGCACCCGGCCAGCGCGTCCGCGGTGGGTACCACCACCGCGAGCAGATAGGCACGCTCACTGTTGCCGTACACATAGATCTGCCGGATCAGCGGGCCGCCCACGAAGACCGCCTCCAGGCGGGAGACGGCCACGAACTCCCCCTGGGACAGCTTCAGGGTGTCCTTGGTGCGATCGACGTAGATCAGCCGGTCGGGCCCGGTCTCGGCGAAGACGTCGCCGGTCCGGTAGTAGCCGTCCTCGTCGAAGATCGAGGCGGTCAGCTCGGGGCGCTTGTAGTAACCAGTAATGAGTGTCTTGGACTTGAGCAGCAGTTCGCCTCGCGGATACGGCAGGTCGGTGCTGTAGTAGCCGAGTTCGGGAACGTCCGCGAGCTTGTAGTCGATGACGGGCGGGCGCTGCACCACCGTGTCCAGGAGGACCCCGCCGGCCTCCGTGGAGCCGTAGCCGGTGTACAGGTGGAAGCCGAGACAGGACTCGACGAAGGACGCGATCTCGCCCGAGACGGGGGCAGTCCCGACGAACGCCTTGGCGACCCGGCCGCCGAGGAAATTCTCCCGGAGGTCCTTTCTGACCGCCGCCTCGACATCGCCGGGCTCCCCGGCCCGCCGGTCCAGTTCGGCGCGGTACCGCTCGAACAGCATGTCGCAGATCCGGGGGACCGCGGTCAACTCGGTGGGACGCACCAGCGTGATGTCCTCGAACAGCGTGGACAGGTCGCTGCGCGCGGTGAAGTAGCCGACACCGCCCTTGACCAGGGAGCCCATCAGCGCGTAGCGGCCGGCCAGATGGCTGTGCGGCATATAGAGCACGCTGACCGGAGGCGTGTCCGCCGCCCCGTAGCTGAACCCGTACCAGGCGGTGCCGACCAGCCGTTGGGTGTACATGGCGCCCTTGGGGGCGCCAGTGCTGCCGGAGGTGTAGATGAGCAGGGACAGCGGGTCCTCGCCGGGGGCGGCGGTGAACAGGGGCGCGGGCGGCAGTCGGCGTCCGCGGTCGATCACCTCGGCCAGGGTGTCCACAGCCACCGGCCGGCCGGCCTCGGCGAGGCGCCGCCGGGCGGCCTCCAGCGCGTCCCGCCCCTCGGGTCCGGGGCGCTGATCGAACACGGTCAGCCGCTGGACGGAGGGCGCCGCCAGGACGGCCGGGACCGCGACCTCCAGATATTCGGCGCTGACGGCGAGGACACGCGGTTCGGTCTCCGCAATGATCGGCCCGAGCTGCGACAGCGGCGCGCTGGACTGGAGGGGGACGGGTACCACACCGGCATGGATACAGGCCAGGTCGAGGGTCGCGTAGTCGACACTGGTGAAACCCAGGGTGCAGATACGGTCGCCCGGCCGCAGCGGGTACTCCGGGTCGTGGTGCCACCGGCTCGCGACGGCGCGGACCCGCGCCCACAGTTCGCGGTAGGTGAGGGTGTCGAAGCGCGGCAGCAGCTGTCCGGTCGCCGGGTCCACGGCGCGTTCGCCGAGGGCCGGGAGGTCCCCGTGGTTCTCGAAGATGGCCGCCATGACCTCAGCGAGCGCCTCGCCCAGGTCCACGGACGCCAGAACCTCGGCGAGTCCCCGGCCCGGCTCGGATGCGGCCGCGGTGCTCGCGTCCTGTGGTTCTGCCATGAACAGCTCTCCCTTGGCGTTGCGGCGAGGTCGCCGGGTCATATGCGAGCGGGTGGGCACCGGGACGGCCCGGCGGTGCGCCCCTGCCGAAGCCGGCTCCGGCACATGTCACGGTGCCGGGCGCACGGCGGGGTGTCTCACCAGCCGACCGGAAGTGCGGCCACGCCCCGAACGAGGCGCTCGGTCCGCCAGGCCAACTGGTCGGGCTCGACCGCGAGATGGAGTCCGGGCAGCCGCCGGACCAGGACTTCGAGCACCACGTTCAGCTCCATCCGGGCCAGTTGGGCACCGAGGCAGTGGTGGATGCCGAATCCGAAGGTGACATGGGGGACCCGCTCGCGCCCGAAGTCGATCTCCTCGGGGCGTTCGAACACCTCGGGGTCGCGGTTGGCCATGCCCAATTCGGCGACCACCGCGTCACCGGCCCGGATGATCTGCCCGCCCAGTTCCACGTCCTCGGTGGCGATCCGGGTGAAGCCGGCGGTGGCGCTGATCGGGATGAACCGGGAGAGTTCCTCGACCGCACCGGGGATGAGCACGGGATCGTCGACGAGCCGCCGCCAGAGGCCGGGCCGGGTCAGCAGGGTGTAGACGAAGTTGCCGATCTGGTTGGCGGTGGCCTCCTGACCGGCGGAGAGCAGGCTTACTCCGAGGCCGACGAGTTCACCCTCGCCGAGCGGTTCTTCCTCCTCCCCCGCGACCAGCTCGCCGAGCAGGTCCTCGGTGCAGGCCGTACGGCGCCGCGCGATCAGATCGGCGAGGTATCCACAAAGCTGCTCCCGGGCCGCGGCGGACTGCTCCGGGTCGGAGAGCATCAGCAGGCCGTCCACCCACTCGGTGAACCGGTCGTGGTCGGCCTTGGGCACGCCCAGCATCTCGCAGATCACGGTGATCGGCAGCGGCCAGGTGAGGGCCTGGGTAAGATCCGCATGGCCGCCGGCGGCCACCATGGTGTCGAGCAAGCCGTTCACGATCTCCTCGACGCGCGGGCGCAGTGTCTTCAGCCGGCGGGTGGCGAACGCGTTCGCCACCCGGCGGCGCAGCCGGGTGTGATCCGGCGGGTCCATGCTGAGCATCGAGGTGGCGGGCAGTCCGACCGCGACCGTGCGGGGCACATGGTCGCCCACGGCGGCGGCCCGGCTGAAGCGCGGGTCGGCCAGCACGGTCCGGACATCCGCGTGCCGGGTGACCAGCCAGCCGTCGCCGCCGAAGGGCAGACGCACCCGCAGCACAGGCTGCTCACTGCATATCTCGACCAGATTCGGGTCGATGTCGAGTCGGGTTATCGGTCCGAACGGATACGCCCGGAGGCCGCCCGCAGCTGTCTCGGTCATGGTGTCGGTCCTTCCAGGACTACGTGTGCTGAGGTCGGGTTTCTCCGGCGCACGGACGGGCCGGTTCCCCGCCTCTAAAAAAGCTGGTCGGATTCCTTCATCGAGGAAAGGAAGGGGCGGATTCCTTTATTCGCGAATGACGGGGCAAGATCCCGGCGTTCAGGAAAGTCCGGCCGTCTTTCCGCCGTCAATGACGATATTGCTGCCGGTGATCCATGAAGCTCGCGGGGAGACCAGGAAACCGACCGCTTCGGCGATGTCCTCGGCTGCACCGAGCCGCCCCAGCGGAATTTCCGCAGCCCAGTTCCCGGCGAGGGCTTCGAGGCCGGCCGGGTCGGCCACGCCGCCGAAATACTCGACTGCCTGTCCGCGCGCGATCTTCGAGGCGGGTGTCTCCACATTGCCCAGGCACACGGAGAGGACCCGGATGCCGTCCGTCGCCAGCTCGGCGGCCAGACCCTTGCTGTACGTCTCCAGCGCGGCCTTGGCGGCGGCGTAGTGGTAAAGGATCGGGTAGGCCGCGATGGTGGCGATGGAGGAGACATGCAGGACGACCCCGCCGCCGCTCTCGCGCAGCGAGGGCACCAGGGCCGCGTTGAGCCGGACCGCGGCCAGGAAGTTGATGTCCATCGTGTACTGCCAGTCCTTCTCCAGGTCCAGCACACTGTGGAAGGAACGGCAGCCACCCGCGTTGTTGACCACGATGTCCACGCCGCCGAGCGTCTCCAGCGCGGCGTCGGCGAACTCGCGCACCCCGTCGGAGGTACTGAGGTCGGCCTTGACGAAGGTGACGCCGGACGGCGTCCCCTCGTCCGGGTTGCGAGCGGAGGTGACCACGGTGGCACCGGCATCGAGGAGGTTGCGCACGATCGCGGCGCCGATCCCGCGGCTGCCGCCGGTGACCACGGCCCGCTTGCCTTCCAGCTCCCCAACGGACGGCGCGAGAGAACGGCCATGGCTCGTCATGTGGGTTCCGCTCTTTCTTTCTCGGGCAGCCCTGGGAACAGCACGCATCGTGCCGGAATTCCCTGGCTGCGATAACGAAATAAGTAGCGCACCAACTGCCCCTGTGATGCAAAGCCACGGGATCAACTGTCGTCGCCCTCGTGCACCGGGTCAACCCAATAATTTCGTTGCAGTGCATCGCATCATGCAATGCAGGAGTCCGCTCGTGCAGATCTGTTATTTTCCATCAGGGCGGTGTGGCCAAAGACGCCGTCGATCGGGCACTATCCAAGCGTGACCGAAGTACTTCCCCACCGGAAATCCTTCGTCGGTCCGCATTCGACTCGGAAGGAAACGATGGCCAGTCTCGATGAACCGTTCACCGTGGGCAGCCTCACGGTCCCCAACCGGATCGTCATGGCCCCGATGACCAGAACCGCGTCCCCCGGCGGGGTGCCGGGTCCCGATGTGGCGGAGTACTACGCCCGGCGGGCTACCCACCAGGCCGGACTGATCATCACCGAGGGCACCTACATCGACCGCCCCGCTGCCGGGGCCTACGACAACGTGCCCGACTTCCACGGGGAACGGGCGCTGACCGGCTGGGCCCATGTGGTGCGCCGGGTGCACGAGTCAGGCGGAAGGATCATTCCGCAGCTCTGGCACACGGGGCTCACACGTACCGCCACCGAGCCGCCCGCCGAGGGCCCGTCCGGCATAGGGCTGGACGGCGGGCCGGCCGGTGTGGCCATGACCCGGCGGGACATCGACGACACCGTCGCCGCCTACGCGGAGGCCGCGCGGACCGCCGAGCGGCTCGGGTTCGACGGCGTCGAGGTACACGGCGCCCACGGCTATCTGATCGACAGCTTCCTGTGGAGCGAGACCAACCGGCGTACGGACGGCTACGGCGGCAGCCCCGCCGCCCGCGTTCGGTTCGGCGCCGAGGTGGTACGGGCCGTCCGCGCGGCCGTCAGCCCGGGTTTCCCGGTCTTCTTCCGCTTCTCCCAGTGGAAGCTGGGCCGTTACGACGCCCGTAACGCGCGGAACCCCGGCGAGCTGGAGCAGTTGCTGGTGCCGCTGGCCGAGGCCGGGGTCGATGTGTTCCACGGCTCCAGTCGCCGCTACTGGCTCCCCGAGTTCGAGGGCAGCTCCCTCAACCTCGCGGGCTGGGCCCGCAAGCTCACCGGGAAGCCCGCCGTCACGGTCGGCTCGGTCGGCATGGTCCGGCAGTACGGCGATGGCGACTTCACCTCGGGCTTCACCACGCCGTCCGACACGACCGGCATCGACGAACTGCTGGCCCGGCTGGAGCGCGACGAGTTCGACCTGGTGGCGGTCGGCCGGTCGCTGCTGGCCAACCCCGACTGGGCGGCGCGGGCCCTCCGCGGCGAGTTGGAGTGGACGGTCGCGTACGACCCTGCCGTGCTCCAGAGCCTGGTCTGACGGCCGTCCGGCACCGCGTCGACGCGGCCGAAGACGCCGACCGGTCGTCAGCGGGCGCCGGTGACATCGGTCCCGCGTCGGCCCGGGGCAGCGCGGGACCGGGGAGTGGTACCTCACTCGTCCGGGGAGAACCGGATCGTCCCGGCGGGGACGGACGCCCCGCACCGGATGCGTTGCACCGAGTCCTGCCTCCCGGCGGGCGGAAGGTCACGCGACGCTTCCGCAGACCGTGTGAGTGTCCGCCGTGGGCGGCGTCACCGCGCGTTCTTCTCCGGCGCGGTGTAGACGTACTCCTCGATCCGGTCGATGTGATCGTCCTCGAACCGGAAATACACCACGGCGTGGACCTCATCGGAGGAACCGCCGGCCAGATTCAGGCGCAGCACATGCTGCTGGAAAAGCTCGCTTCCGTTGTGAACCTGTCGGGTCACCTCGTACCGGAGGGAGTCGACGTTGGTGACAAAGGACTTGAAATGGTCGAGGCGGTCACTCATCGCCACCTCCCCCTCACCGTCGTTCTGCCATACGACGGCCTTTTCGGTGCACAGCGCCAGGGCACCGGAAAAGTCGTACGCCTCCAGCCGCCGCAGAAACTCATTGACGAGCACACGCAGGCCCTGTGTCATGCCGGACCACCTTTTCACGTCGAATGATTGCTCTCACACTATCGAGGAGTCACATTCTCACGGTCAAGATGATTATGTCGATGCATTGGATCGCCTAGGTCCATGAAGCGTTGCGGTCGGACTGGATCACAGAGTGCGATGTGCTAGATCGACAGAATGAGTTTGACTTGTGTCGGCTGACTCATTAGCAGTAGCCAGGACGCCTCCGCAGGAATATCGTAATTCGCTCAGGATTCATACCGCCACGGACGCCGGAAATCCCAGTGACCCCGCCGTTCTGGAGCTTTTCACCATGACGAACATTCACCGTGCCGCCGGTGCCGATCTGGTGCGGGACTTCGCCCTGCCGATCCCCTCGAAGGTGATCTGCGAGATGCTCGGGGTGCCGTACAAGGACCACGAGATGTTCCAGCTCGACAGCCAGGTGCTGATGAGCTTCGAGGCGGACGAGGTCAGCCGGGGCGCGGCCAGCCAGCGGCTGGAGGCGTATCTCGGCGAGCTGATCAGGCAGCGGATCGCCGAACCACAGGGCGATCTGCTCAGCCGGCTGATCGCCCGGAGCAACGATACCGACCGGCCGCTGGAAGTGGGCGAGCCGGCCACGCTCAGCGTGCTGCTGCTGGTCACCGGGCACGAGACCACCGCCAACATGATCACGCCGGGCATGCTGATGCTGCTGGAGAACCCCGGGAAGCTGGCCGAGTTGCGGGCCGATCCGGACCTGATCGGTACCGCCGTGGAGGAGCTGCTGTGCTATCTGTCGGTGATCCAGTTCGGTCTGCTCCGCCATGCGACCCAGGACGTCACCATCGGCGGTATCGAGGTGAAGGCAGGCGAGTGGCTGGTCGCGGCCGTCCCCTCCGGCAACCGGGACGAGAGCGTGTTCCCGTCCTCGGACACCCTGGACCTCGGGCGACAGGTCCGCACCAACCTGGCATTCGGCTTCGGCGCACATGTGCGCATCGGCCAGCACCTGGCCCGGATCGAGCTCCAGGTCGCGCTGTCCACGCTGCTGCGCCGCATACCGGAGCTCCGGCTGGCCGAACCGCTGGCGCAGTCCGAGTTCAAGCGCAACGACATCGTCTACGGCCTGCAGAGCATGCGCGTCAGGTGGTGACGACCGGGCCGATGAGGCCGTCCGGCCACGCGGCGAAGACCTAGGCGTTCTCCACCCCGAAGGCGGGTTCAGCCGCGAAACTCCGCCGGGCGCTCGGGGGACGCCTCGGACAGCGCTCGGGCGACCGCGTCGGCGCCGGCCTGCAGCCCGTACACCGGGGTGCCCGGCTGCTGGCGCCAGGAGTCGTCGAGGGAGCCCGCGTCGACGGTGTCGAAGCCCAGTTCGTCGATGAGGGCCCGGACGGTCTTCTTCGCGGCCGGGTCGTCGGCGGCGACCGGCAGGGCGAGCCGCTCGGGCGAGCCCGCCGGGCGGAACGCGTTCAACAGGTCCTCCGCGTAGGTGCCGTTGAACGCCTTGACGACCGGGCGGCCGAGCTGGCGCTCGGTCCAGCGGCTCTCGGTCAGCTCCTCGTCCTCGATGCCGGCGATACGGCCGTCGCGGGGCCGGGGGTAGTAGTTGCCGGTGTCGATGACGACCAGGTCGCCGGACGCGCCGTCGAAGAGCCCCGAGGGCAGGTCGGGCACGCTCTTCAGGGGTAGAGCGACCACCACGACCTCGGCGTCGCGGACGGCGTCGGTGACGGTGGCGGGGGTCGCGCCCGTCTCCTCTGCCAGGGCGGTCAGCGTCCCGGGGCCGCGCGAGTTGGCCACGGACACCTCATGACCGAGCGCGCTGAGCCGCCGGGTGAGGTTGCCGCCGATATTCCCGGCGCCGATGACACCGATCTTCATGAAAACCTCCCGCAGGACATACGAACTTCGCTGCCGCATGACTTTACCCAGGCAACGTGAATCTATGTAGCCGTTTCCATTGAATCGTACGAAGCGATCCAGTCCATCAATAAGTTCCGCTTGACCGGCATCAGCGGAACCATTGATAGTGAAATTTAGTGTGACCGCGACCGGTCAATGGGAAGGGACACCGGATGAGGGGCGGCCAAGTAATTCCGGACCGCCGACCGATCTCGTCGGCGGTATTCGCCACGATCGATACGGGTGGGTGATGGCGCAGTCGCACTCTCCCAGCGACCACCACGCGGCCCGGCGGAGTTCTCGCACGCCCCCGCACGCCCCCGCGGGCGCCGCGCGACGTCCCCGTGATGACAAGGAATGGGTCAGTGACCAGGACGGACAAAATCATTCGGTTCGTGGAAGAACAGTTCTTGATCGACTTCGGTGACGACGTGACACCGCAGAGCGATCTCTTCAAGGAAGGGATCATCGATTCCTTCGGATACGTCCAACTGATGTCCTTCCTGGAGAAGGAATTCTCGCTGGAGATCGAGAGCGCGGAGTTCCTGCTGGAGGTCCCGGCCACGCTGGAGGCGATCGACAGGTTCGTGGCCGACCGGATGGACCGCAGCGGTACGCCGGGAGGCGCCCCGTGTGCGGAGTAGCGGGGTACGTCCCCTCCTCGCCCGGTGCGGAGCCCCGCCCCGAGGTCGTCGCCGGCATGCTGTCGGAGATCCGCCACCGCGGACCCGACGAGGTGGGCTACTACCTGGACGACGGTCTCGCCATGGGGACCGTGCGGCTGGCGATCGTCGATCTGGCGACGGGTGCGCAGCCCATGTCGGATGCCACGGAGCGCTACTGGATCTGCTTCAACGGCGAGTTGTACAACCACATCGAGCTGCGTGAGGAACTGCGCGGGCTCGGCCGGCCGTTCCGTACCCGGTCGGACACGGAGGTCGTCCTCCAGGCATGGATCCAGTGGGGGCCGGACTGCCTGACCCGGTTCAACGGGGCGTTCGCCTTCGCCGTCCGGGACGCCGTCGCCGACGAACTCTTCCTCGCCCGCGACCGGTACGGCAAGCGCCCGCTGTTCCACACGAGCGGCCCCGGCGGGTTCCTCTTCGCCTCGGAGATGAAGGCGTTCCGCGCCGTCCCGGGTTTCCGTTTCGCACTCGACCCCCATGAGCTGAAGACGGTCTTCGGGATCTGGACCCCGCTGCCGGACCGGTCCCCGTTCAAGGGGGTGAGCCAGCTTCCCCCCGGCAGCTTCCTCACCCTCCGCGGGGGCCGGCCCGCGGTGCACACGTATGAGGAACTCTCCGTCACCGCCGAGCCGTTCACCGGTACGGCGGCCCAGGCGGCCGAGCTGGTGCGCGACACCCTGCGCACCAGCGTCGAGGTACGGCTGCGCAGCGATGTCGAGGTCGGGGTCTATCTGAGCGGCGGCCTCGACTCGTCCGTCGTCACCAGGCTCGCCACCGACCTCTCCTCCCACGAGGTCCGCACCTTCTCCGTTGAGTTCGAGGACCGGGCCCTCGACGAGTCGGGCAGCCAGCACTCCGTCGCGGACTACCTGGGCACCCGCCATTCCGCCATCACGATCTCCACGGCCGACATCACGGAGAACTTCCCCGCCGCCGTCCACCACGCCGAGTTCCCCGTCTTCCGTACGGCCCTCGTCCCGATGTACCTGCTGTCGCGGCACGTACGCGACGCCGGAATCAAGACGATCCTGAGCGGAGAAGGCGCGGACGAGGCCTTCCTCGGCTACTCGCTGTTCCGCGAGACCATGCTGCGCGCCTCCTGGAACGGCCTCTCCCCCGAGGAGCGGCAGCGCCGGATCGCGGTGCTGCATCCGGAACTCGGCCACTTCGGACCCGAGCACCGGGTCCATGTGGCGGGGCTGCTCAGTCAGTTCTCCGAGGAGCGGCTGCCGGGGCTGTTCTCGCATGAACTGCGCTACCAGAACGGTCGGTTCGCCCAGCGGCTGCTCCAGGACCGCACCGAGCCGTTCGCCGATCTGCTCGCGCTGGTCGGGAACACGCCCGGCTATGCCGGCCTGTCCCCGACCCAGAAGGCGCAGTGGCTGGAGTTCCGGACCCTGCTGGCCGGCTATCTGCTGTCCAGCCAGGGGGAGCGGATGGGGCTCGCCCACGGGGTGGAGAACCGCTGCCCGTTCCTCGACCCGGCCGTGGTGCGCGCCGCCGCCTCGGCCAATCTGCGCTTCGACGACGGATGGGAGGAGAAGGCCGTGCTCAAGGAGGCGTTCCGCGGACTCCTCCCGGCGGATCCGCTCTCCCGGCGCAAGCAGCCCTACCGCGCCCCGGGCGGCGTCGCCTTCCAGGAGCACCGGCCGGACTATCTGGAGCTGGTTCTCTCGGAGCGGGAACTCAAGAAGATCGACGGTATCGACCCGGTCTTCGCCGAGCGGCTGGTCCGCAAGGTCCTGGCCACTCCCCCGGACGGGATCAGCACCAAGGAGGACCAGGCGTTCGTCCTGCTTCTCTCGACCGCCCTGCTCAACCAGCAGTTCGTGACGGACGGGAACGGCCCCATGCGTATTCCATCGGACGCCCAGATGAACCTGACCACGGTGATCGACCGCCGCGGGTCCTTACTCCTTCCCGGAGGGCGGCGATGACCACGCGCGCGTACGTTCCGGCCGAGGACGGCGTCGCAGTGATCGGGCTGGCACTGCGGATGCCCGGCTCCGAGACCCTGCCGGAGTTCTTCGGGCATCTGGTCGCGGGCCGGTCGCTGATCTCCGAGGTGCCGCCCGAACGATGGTCCAAGGAGCGTTGGTTCGGCAGCCCCAGGCGAGGCGCCGAGAAGACGAATAGCGTCTGGGGCGGCTTCATCGAGGAGGCGGACCGTTTCGACGCCGCCTTCTTCAGCATCTCCCCGCGCGAGGCGGCAAGCATGGACCCCCAGCAGCGCTTCGCCCTGGAACTGGCCTGGCACGCCATCGAGGACGCGGGCTACCGCGCGGGCGAGCTGGCGGGCACCCGGACCGGCGTCTTCATGGGGGTCTGCCACGCCGACTACGCGGAACTGATGGAACGCGACGGGGCCAGGACCGACGCCTATTTCCCCACCGGCACCGCGTACTCGATCATCTCCAACCGGATCTCGTACCACCTGGACTTCCAGGGCCCCAGCATCACCAATGACACCGCGTGCTCCAGTTCGCTGGTCTCGGTCTACGAGGCGGTGTCCGCGCTGCGCAACGGCGACTGCGCGCTGGCCCTGGCCGGCGGGGTGAATCTGTGCTGGTCGCCCAAACACTTCGTCGCCTTCAGCCAGGCGAGCATGCTGTCGCCCACCGGCCGCTGCCGGGCCTTCGACCAGGGGGCCGACGGGTATGTGCGCGGCGAGGGCGGCGCAGTGCTGCTGCTGAAGCCACTGGCACAGGCGGTCGCCGACGACGATCCGGTGTACGCGGTGATCAGGGGTGTCGCCACCAACCACGGCGGCCGGACCAATTCGCTCACCGTCACCAATCCGGTCGCGCAGGCGAGCCTGATCGAGGGGCTCTACACCCGGGCGGGCATCCGTCCGGAGACCGTGTCCTATATCGAGGCCCATGGTCCAGGTACGCCGGTCGGCGACCCCATCGAGGTGCTCGCGCTCAAGCGCGCCTTCCGCGAGCTGCACCGGGCGCAGGGCACGGAACCCGTGCCGGGGACCATCGGCATCGGCTCGGTCAAGACCAACATCGGGCATCTGGAGGGCGCGGCGGGCGTCGCCGGGATGGTCAAGGTGATCGCCGCCCTCCGGGAACGGGTGCTCCCCGCGACCGCCGGTTTCACCGAACCGAACAAGCTGATCGAGCTGGATGGCAGTCCATTCCGGATCGTGAGCGAGACCGAGCCGTGGGCCGAGCCGCCCGCGGGTCCGGACGCCGCCCCGGTGCCCCGGCGTGCCGGGGTCAGCTCCTTCGGCTTCGGCGGGACCAACGCTCATGTCGTCCTGGAGGAGTACCTGCCCGGCGACCGGCCGGACTGCGGGGCCGAGGAGCCGGGCGCCTGTGTCGTACCCCTCTCGGCACGTACCCCGGAGCGCCTGCGCCGGGTGGCGAAGGACCTGCACACGTTTCTGACCGCGTCCTCCACCGCCGATACTCCGGCCGGTGCGTCGCCGCGCCTCGCCGATATCGCGTACACCCTCCGGACCGGCCGTGAGCCGATGCCCGCGCGGGTCGCCTTCGTGGTGACGGACCGACGGCAACTCCTGCTCGCTCTGCGCGAGTTCGCGGATGGAATGCTGAGCGACACCGCCGCGCACGACCGTACCGGGGCACCGGACACGGACGGTCTCGCCGAGCTGTCGGAGACCGCCCGGCGGTGGGCCGAGGGCGGCGAGACGGGCTGGTCCCCGCTGCCGGGCCACCCGCACGGGCGCCGAGTGCGGCTGCCCGGCTACCCCTTCGCCCGGGAACGCCACTGGTTCCGGACCCGCCCCGAGAACGCCACGACCACCGGCACGCTCCACCCCCTCGTGCACCGCAACACCTCCCGCCTCGGCGAACAGCGCTACACCTCGGTCTTCACCGGCGACGAGCCGTTCCTCGACGACCACCGCGTGGACGGGGCGCGGGTGCTGCCGGCCGCCGCCCAGCTGGAGATGGTCCGCGCCGCGGTGTCGTACGCCACCGGTCACGAGGACCCGGCCGCCACGGCACTCCGGCTGACCGACACGGCCTGGCTGCGCCCGCTGGTGGCGGACGGGCAGCCGCTCCAGGTTCGGGTGGTGCTCACCCCCGGGGACGACGGCGCCCTCGGGTACGAGATCCGTACCGGGGACGAGGAGGCCGGCGCCGCCGTGGTGCACAGCCGGGGCATCGCCTCGGTCGGCCCGGCGGAGGAGCGCGAGACGCTCGACCTCGACGCGCTGCGCGCGTCCTGCGCCGCTCGCCGCGACCCCGCCGAGGTGTACGCGGGCTTCCGCGAGGCGGGTCTGCGGTACGGGCCTGCCCTGCGCGGACTCACCGGGATCCACCTCGGGTCGGGGGAACTGCTCGCGCGGATCGAGCGGCCCGCAACGGACATCGCGGTGGCGCTGCCGCCGAGCGTGCTGGACGCGGCGCTCCAGGCGTCGCTGGTCCTCCGGTCCGCCCTGAACCCCGGGGCGGAGCAGGCGCTGACGCTGCCGCTCGCCCTTGACCGCCTCGACGTCCACGGCACGTGCGGGGACGCCGTCTGGGCCTGGGTCCGCCACCGGCGCGGCGGCAAGGAGCTCGCCGTCTTCGACATCGACCTGTGCGACGACAACGGCACGGTCCTGGCCCGGCTGCGCGGTCTCGCGCAGCGGACCGTCACCGAACCGGCGGAACCCGCCGAGCCGTCCGCCCCCATCGGGCCGGGCGTGGTGGCAGCCACCTCGCGCTGGGTGGAGGCTGCGCCCGCCGGCACGGCCGAGCCCGGCACGGTGCACGGCTTCGTCGCCGGGATGCCCGAGCCGTTCGTCTCCGGGCTGTCCGGTGCGACCGGCCTCCCCTTCACCGCCCTGCCCGGCGTCCCCCTCGACGCCGTGGCGGACGGTGTCACCGTCGTACTGGACCGTGTCCTCGGGCGGATCCAGGAACTGCTGCGCTCGAAACCGAGGGGAACGCACCGCTTCCTCGTGCTGGTCGACGACCGGGTGCCGCGCTTCTGCCACGCGCCGCTCGTCGGCCTCTTCCGGACCCTGCACCTGGAGAACCCGTCCGTGTCCGGGCGGGTGGTCCGGGTCGCCGGCCTCGACACCGCGCCGTCCGGGCGGATCGCGGAGATCGTGCGCCAGGAGGCCGCCGATCCCGTCGTCGCCGACGCCGAGATCCGTCGCAGCGCCGACGGCGTCCGCCGCACCTGGCGTCCGGTCGCCGTCGAACCCGCCGCCGGTCCGGAGGTCCCGCCGCTGAAGAAGGGCGGGGTCTACTGGCTGACCGGGGGCCTCGGCGGCCTCGGCCGGAACGTCGCCCGCTACTTCGCCCGGCAGGACGGTGTCACCGTGGTGCTCAGCGGCCGGACCCCGGCCGGGGCGGCGACCGACGAGGCACTGGCCGGGCTGCGCGCGGCCGGGGTCGACGCGCACTACCTCGCCGCCGACGCGGGCAGCGCGCAGGACGTGGAGCGCGCCGTCCGCACCATCGTGCGCGAGCACGGGTCGCTGGACGGAATCGTGCACGCGGCGGGGACGCTGCGGGACGCCTATCTCCTCACCAAGGACCCCCGCGAGGTGGCGGAGGTACTGGCGCCGAAGGTGGCCGGTGTCCTCCACCTCGACGCGGCCACCCGCGGCCTCGCCCTCGACTTCCTGGTGCTCTTCTCCTCCGTCGCCGGGGTGTACGGCAGCGCGGGCCAGGGCGACTACGCGGCGGCCAACGCCTTCCTGGACGCCTTCGCCCGACACCGGCAGACGCTGGTGGACGCCGGGGAGCGGACCGGCCGGACCGTGGCGGTGAGCTGGCCGCTGTGGGCGGACGGCGGGATGACGATGGACGAGGTGACCCTCGCGTCGATGCGCCGGCAGCGCGGCTGGGAGCCGCTGCCCACGGAGGACGGTCTGCGGGTCCTGGGGCGCGCGCTGCTCGACTCGCCGGAGCACCTCGTCCTCGCGTACGGCGCCGACGCCTCCCTCACCGCCGAGCCGCAGGCCGCGCCCGCCGCGGTGCCCGCCCCGCCCGTCCGGGCCCCGGGCGGGCTCTCCGGGGACGACCTGGTGGCGCGTACGACGGAGGTGCTGAAGCAGGTGCTGGGCGAGGTGCTGCACCACGACCCGGCGGCCCTCGACACCACCGTCGGCCTGGTCGACTACGGGATCGACTCGCTCGCCATCCTGGAGGCCACCGAGCGGCTCGGCAAGGTCACCGGGCCGCTGCCCAAGACGCTCTTCTTCGAGTACCTCGACATCGAAGGCGTCGTCGGCTATCTCGTCGAGGAGCACCGGACGGCGCTTGAATCCCATTTCGGCGCGGCACCGGAGCGGACGCCCGAGCCGGTGGCGAAGACCGAGCCGTCCGCCGTACCTGAACCGTCCGCCGTGTCCGGAGCGTCAGCCGCGCCCAAACCGTCGGCCGTCCCCGGGCCGGATGAGGCGTCCGCACGCCGGGACCTGGCACCGGTGGAGGTCCGGGCCGCCGCGGCCGGGGCCCCGGCCGCCGCCACGTCCGACGACCGCCACGACATCGCGATCATCGGTATCTCCGGCGCCTACCCCGGCGCCGAGACCCTGGACGAGCTGTGGTCGGTCCTCGAAGAAGGGCGCCACCTCTTCCGGGAGGTGCCCCGCGAGCGCTGGGACCACGACACGATCTACAGCAGCGAGCGCAGTGTCCCCGGCAAGAGCGCCATCCGTACCGGGACGTTCCTCGGGGAGATCGACACCTTCGACCCCCGATACTTCCGGGTCTCCAAGCGCGAGGCAGAACGGATGTCACCGGAGGTCCGCCTCTTCCTGCGGGCCGGTGTCGAGGCGCTGGAGGACGCGGGGTACTCCCGCGAGACGATCCAGCGCCAATACCAGGGCGACGTCGGCGTGCTCGTCGGCTCCATGAGCAACCACTACGGTCTCTACGGCTTCCAGAACAGCCTGACCCGCGGGGCCCCGGCGACCGGCAGCTACACCGGCACGCTGCCCAACATGCTGTCGTACTTCTACGGGTTCACCGGGCCGTCGATCTTCCTCGACACCATGTGCTCGGGTTCGTCGACGTGTGTGCACCAGGCCGTGCAGATGCTGCGGGCCGGCGAGTGCCGGATGGTAGTCGCCGGAGGGGTGAACCTCCTGCTGCACCCGTACAACCTCATCACCTCCTCACACGAGCACTTCACCACCGCGACCTCCGATGTCATCCGGAGTTTCGGGCTCGGCGCGGACGGGACCATCCTCGGCGAGGGCGTCGGCGCCGTGGTGCTCAAGCCGCTGATCGACGCCGAGCGGGACGGTGACCGGATCCACGCCGTCATCAAGGGCACCGCGATCACCAACGCCGGTGTGCGCAACGGGTTCACCGTGCCCAACCCGCGGATGCAGGCCCGTGCCATCGAGAAGGCGATCGACGACGCCGGCGTCGACCCGCGCACCATCAGCTATGTGGAGGGCCACGGTTCCGGCACCTCGCTCGGCGATCCGATCGAGGTCAGGGCCCTCACCACGGCGTTCGGCAAGTACACTCGGGACACGCAGTTCTGCGCCCTGGGGTCGGTCAAGTCCAACATGGGACACCTGCTGCACGCGGCCGGCATGGTCGGCCTGGCGAAGGTGGTCCTCCAGCTCAAGAAGCGCACCCTCGTCCCCTCGCTCCACAGCGAGCAGCTGAATCCCGACATCTCCTTCGCCGACACACCCTTCCGGGTGCAGCGGGAACGCACCGAGTGGGAACCGGCAGTCACGGTGGAGAACGGATCCACGACCGTCCATCCACGGCGGGCCGGTATCACCTCCATCGGTGCGGGCGGTATGAACTCGCACATCGTCGTGGAGGAGTACATCGACCGAACCGGCCCCCGGGCACCGCGGCCGGACGGGCCCGAGTTGTTCGTCTTCTCCGCGATGACCGACACCGTGCTGGAGACCTCGCTCCGGCGGTTCAGGGACTTCCTGGCGGCGGCGGACGAGGCGGACCTGCCCTCGATCGCCCATACGCTCCGGGTCGGCAAGAACGAACTGCCGTGCCGCTGGGCCTTCCTGGCCCAGAACCTCGCCGATGCCGTCGCGGCCGTCGACCGTTGTCTGGCCGGTGACCGTGACCAGGCCGCCGCGCTCACCGCTACCGGCCCGCGCGCCTCGGCCGCCCGTGAACTGGCCCTCGCCTGGACCGGTGGCGGTGGCGTCGACTGGGCCCCGCTCACCGGCGCCCGCCCGCCCCGGCGGATCTCGCTGCCGGCCTACCCGTTCGAGCGGGTGCGGTGCTGGGTGGACCCGGAGCCGGGCGCACCCGACGTCACCGCGCCGCTGGCCCTGAGTGGGAAACCGCATCCGTTCCTCGGGGCCAACCACTCCGACATCGACGGGCTGCGCTACGGTCTGGACGTCCACCTCGACGACCTCGCCGACTACGGCTGCCCGCAGGACAAGGTGCGGGGCATCGTCCCGACCTTCGCCGTCGATCTGGCGCTCGCCGTCGGGAAGGTCTCCGGACTCACCGGCACCCCGCGCGTCAAGGGCCTGCGCCTGTACGGCCCGGTCCCCTGGGACGCCACCGCCCGTCTGGTCACCACGGTCACCGTCCGGGGCCGGGAGGAAGCCGTCGGGGCCGTGTTCCGCGAGGACGGGACGGGAGCGCGTACCCCGGTCGCCGACTTCGCGGTGTACCCGGACAACCGGCGGGCCGCGCCGGACACCGTGCGGCTCGGCGGCGACGGTACGCGCGCCCTGGACCGGGAGGAGGTGCTGGCCGAACTGGCCGAGGGCGGCATCACCCCCGACCCCTTGCTGTGCGGGGTGCACGGCGCGCACTGGCTGCCGGACGGACAGCTCGTCCTCGATGTGTCCGTCCCGGAGCTTCGCCGGGATCACACCCGGAGAAACGTCAGTATCGCCCCGCATGTCCTCGCGGCGATCGCCCATGGTGTCCAGCTCTTCGCCAGGCGGGCCGGTGAACCCGCCTGGGCACGGCAAGTCCCGTACCGGATCGACGACATACGTCTCTTCGGTGACGCACGGGACGGCGACGACGTGGCCCAGGTGTTCCTCGACCTGCCGACGCGGCCCGATACCCCCGGCGGCCGGGTCCGGCTGGCGGACCGCGACGGCCGGGTCCTGGCCGAACTGGTGGGCGTGCGGTGGGGCGAGGGCGGTACGGAGTCCGCGGCCACAGAGGCGGAGCGCAGCGGTACGCCGGTGCCTGCCATCGCTGAGCAGCGGGCGCTCGCGTCCGGCCCTCCGGAACCGCCCGAGGACGAGAGCGGGGCGCTGGTCGCCTTCACGGTCGGTGAACTCCGCCGTATCGCGGCGGACATCCTGAAGTTCGATGCCGAGGAACTGGATGTCCACACCGGTTTCGACGCCTTCGGCTTCGACTCCATCTCGCTCGTCGCGTTCAGCACGCTCATCAAGGAGTCGCTCGGTGCCGAGCTGACCCCCGCGGTCTTCTTCGATCTGACCACGCTGGACCGGCTGGGCCGCCATCTGGTCACCGAGTTCGGGCACCAGCTCGACACCGCGCGGGAAGGCTCGAAACCGCCGGTCCCGTCGATGCCTTCGGTACCGCGGACGGCTGTGACCGAGCCGGCTCCATCCGCCGCGACCGGCCGGGAGAGCCGTGCCCCGGAACGCCGCGACGGGCCGGTGCCCATCGCCGTCATCGGTGCCGCCGGGCGCTTCCCCGGCTCACCCGACCTGGACACCTACTGGTCGCGGCTCGTCGAAGGCCGGGACTGCGTCTCGGAGTTCCCCGTCCACCGCTACAACGACGCCTACCGGCGGATCGTGGAGAAGGCCGATTTCCCGCGCCACGCGGGTGTCGTCGACGATGTCGACGCGTTCGACGCCGGCTTCTTCCAGATCTACCCGCGGGAAGCCGAGCTGATGGACCCCCAGCACCGGCTCGCCCTGGAGACGGTCTGGAGCGCGATCGAGGACAGCGGGTACACCCGGGCCGGACTACCGAGGAACACCGGGCTCTACTTCGGTGTCTCGGGCACCGACTACGCCACTCTGCTCACCACCCACGGCGTCGAACCGGACGCGTTCACCTCCACCGGCAACGCCCATTCCATGCTGGTCAACCGGATCTCGTACATCCTCGACATCCGGGGCCCGAGCCAGCCCGTGGACACGGCCTGCTCCAGTTCCCTGGTCGCCGTGCACCGCGCGCTGGAGGCCATCCGCTCCGGCGTGTGCGATCTGGCGATCGCCGGCGGGGTCAATCTCCTGCTCAGTGTGGACACCTTCGTCAGCGCCCATCGCGCCGGGATGCTGAGCCCGACCGGCCGGTGCCGGACCTTCGCGCGGGACGCGGACGGCTATGTGCGCGGGGAGGGCGTCGGCGCGCTGGTGCTCAAGCCGCTCGACGCCGCCGAGCGGGACGGTGACCCGATCCTCGGCGTGCTCGTCGGCAGCGCCGAGAACCACGGCGGCCGCGCCAACTCCCTGACGGCGCCCAACGCAGACGCCCAGGCCGAGCTGGTCCAGGCGGCGATGGCGGGCATCGAGCCGGACACCGTCGACTACATCGAGACCCACGGCACCGGAACCGTGCTCGGCGACCCCGTCGAGGTACGCGCGCTGCGCACCGCCTACAAACGGCTCGGCAGCACCCCCCTGGCGGACGTCGTGCTGGGCTCGGTGAAGACCAACATCGGCCATCTGGAGGCGGCGGCAGGTGTCGCCGGGCTGCTGAAGGTGCTGCTCGCCCTGGAGCACGGTGTCATCCCGGCGACCCGTAACTGCGCGGACCTCAACCCCTATCTCGAACTCGAAGGAGGCCCTTTCCGCGTCGGGCGCGAGAACGAGCCCTGGCGACGCCGCTCGGTCCCGCGGCGGGCCGGGATCAGCAGCTTCGGCTTCGGCGGCGCCAACTGCCATGTGGTCGTCGAGGAGTACACCCCGGGCGCCCTGCCCGACCCGGACGCCGAGGACACCCCTGTGATCGTCCCGCTGTCGGCTCGTACCCCAGGACAACTGAGCCAGGTCGCGCACAGGCTGCTCGCCCATCTGGAACGGACGCCCGAGCCGCCGTCGTTGCGCGCGCTGGCCTGGACTCTCCAGTCCGGACGGGAGGCGATGGCCGAGCGCGTCGGCTGGGTCGTCGGATCGCTGCGTGAACTCACCGACCGCCTGCGGAACTTCACAAAGGACGGCGAGAACATCGGGAACGGGGTCAGGGGCAGTGCCGTCCGGCCGGTCACCGATTCCGTGCCCCTGGTGCCGAACGGCGACCCGGTCCGTCTGCTGGCCCGCTGGACCGCGGGGGCGGCCGTGGACTGGCGGCCGCTGTACGGGGCGTCGGCGCCCCGGCGGGTGCGGCTGCCCGGCTATCCCTTCGCCCGTGAGCGCTACTGGATCCCGGGTGCCGCGCCGGAGCGGCCGGACGACCCGGGCCGGGCCTGGAGCGGCACCGCGCTGCTGGTCCCCCGCTGGAAGCCGAAGCCCGCGCCCACGAGCGGCCCGCAGCGGCCGGAGCGCCATGTGGTGATCCTGTGCGGGGCGCTCGCCGCCGCGCGGGAATCCGCCGAGCGCCAGGTGACGGGCGTGCGATGGGCGACGGCCGAAACCGGCGCACAACGCCTCGACAGCTGTTTCGGCGCTGTCTCCCGGCAGGTCTTCGAGACCGTGCGCGAGCTGGCCACCGACACCTCGGCCGGCCGCACGCTGGTCCAGGTGGTGGCGCCCATCGGTGGCGACGACATCGTTCATCTGGCCCTCGCCGGTCTGCTGCGTACCGCGGCGGCGGAGGACCCCACCCTCACCGGGCAGCTCATCGGCCTCGACCTCACTGGTCGCGACGGGCCGGACGGCCCGGCGCTCGCCGCCCTGGTGGCGGAGAACGCGCGGGCCACCGGGGACGAGGTCGTCCTCCAGCGGGACGCGGTGCGCTCCGTCCTCACCTGGGAGCGGGCCGAGCCCGCGCCCGGGGACGACGCCTCCGGACCGTGGCGCGACGGCGGCGTCTATCTGATCACCGGCGGCGCGGGCGGCATCGGTGCGGTGATCGCCCGTGCCATCGCCCGGGACGTCGCCGGTGCAACGCTGGTCCTGGCCGGCCGCTCGCCCCGGGACGCGCGGATCGACGCGCTCCTCGCGGAGCTGCGTGCAGCGGGGGCCGCCGCCCGGTACGCGCGGGCGGATGTCTCACGCTGGGAGGAGGTGCGCCACCTCGTCGAGGACGTCCGGGAGCGGGACGGGGGCCCGCACGGGATCGTGCACTGCGCGGGGGTGGTGCGCGACGGCGCCCTGGTACGCAAGACGGAGCGGGAGTGGGCGGACGTCCTCTCGCCGAAGGCGGACGCCGTCGTCCACCTCGACCGCGCGGTGGGCGAAGCGCCCCTGGACTTCCTGCTGCTGTGCTCCTCCGGCTCGGCGGTCACCGGCAATCCCGGTCAGGCGGACTACGCCACCGCCAACGCCTTCCTCGACGCCTTCGCCGTACGACGCAACGCGCGTGCCGCCGCCGGGGAACGCTTCGGACGCGCCCTGTCGCTGGCCTGGCCGCTGTGGCGCGAGGGCGGAATGACCGTCGACGACGCCGCCCTGAAGCGTCTGTGGCAGAGCCGGGGCCTGGCCCCGATGGATTCCGCGGACGGCATCGACGCACTGGTCCGTGCCTGGCGGCTGGACGGCGAGGGGCAGGTCTGGATCCACCACGGAGACCTCGACCGGATCCCGGTCACCCCCTCACCGGCAACCGCCGTGCGGGACGTAACAGAAGCACCGGCAACCGCCGTACGGGACGTAACAGAAGCACCGGCGACATCCGTGCGCACCGCCGCGGAGGCGCTGCGCGGCCTCACCGGTCTCTTCGCCGAGGTCACCAAGGTCCCACCGGGCGACATCGACCCGGACGCGCCGCTGCACACCCTGGGGCTGGACTCGATCATGGTGGTGCAGCTCAACAAGGAGCTGGCTCTCAGACACGGAGAGGTGTCGAAGACCCTCTTCTACGAGCTTCCGACGCTCCGGGCGATCGCCGGGCACCTCACCCCTGCGCAGGACGGGCCGCGTGATACCGACGGCAGGTCCGGCGAGCCCACCCGGGACTCGGGGCCGGCGCCGTCCGAGCCCCGGCCGCTGCCCGCCACGCCCGCCGGGCGGCGGGAGCCCATCGCCGTCATCGGGATGAGCGGACGCTACCCGGGCGCCCCGGACCTCACCGCGTTCTGGGAGAACCTCAAGGCGGGGCGCGACCGCATCGGTGAGATCCCGGCCGACCGCTGGCCGAGGGAAGGCTTCTACGAGCCGGACCGTGCCAAGGCGATCGCCACCGGGCGCAGTTACAGCAAATGGGGCGGGTTCCTCGACGGCTTCGCGGACTTCGACCCGATGTTCTTCCGGATCGCCCCCCGGGACGCCTACGCCATGGACCCGCAGGAGCGGCTGTTCCTCCAGGCGGCCTGGGAGGTCGTGGAGGACGCCGGTTACACCCCCGGGGAACTCGGCGGCCGTCATGGCGGCCGGGTCGGGGTCTTCGCCGGTGTCACCAAGTCCGGCCACGCCCGCTACGGCGCGCGCAGACTGCCCTCGGGCGAGACGGTGGTCCCGGCACTGTCGTTCGCGTCGCTGAGTTCCCGGACCTCGCACGTCCTTGATCTGCACGGGCCGAGTCTGACCATCGACACGATGTGCTCGGCGTCCCTCACCGCGATCCACGAGGCGTGCGAGCATCTGTACCAGGGCTCCTGCGAGGCGGCCATCGCCGGCGGGGTGAATCTGTATCTCCACCCGCTGGACTACATCGAGCTGTGCCGTTCCAACATGCTGTCGACCGGTCCCGAGCTGCGCAGCTTCGGCAGCGGCTGTGACGGCTTCGTACCGGGCGAGGGTGTGGGCGCGGTGCTGCTCAAGCCGCTCTCCCGGGCGCTGGCCGACGGCGACCGGGTGCTGGCGGTGATCCGGGGCACGAGCGTCAACCACGGTGGCCGCACCCACGGTTACACGGTGCCCAGTCCCACGGCCCAGGCCGAGGTGATCCGTGACGCGCTCGACCGCGCGGGTGTCTCGGCCCGGGACATCGGCTACGCCGAGGCGCACGGCACCGGCACCGAACTCGGTGACCCGATCGAGGTGGCCGGTCTGACCCTGGCCTTCGCGGCGGACACGGACGACCGGGGCTTCTGCGCCCTCGGCTCCGTCAAGTCGTCCATCGGGCACCTGGAAGCCGCCGCCGGCATCGCCGGACTGACCAAGGCCGTCCTGCAACTGCGGCACAGGCAGTTTGCCCCGAGCCTGCACGCCGAGGAACTCAACCCCAACCTCGCCCTCGAACAGACCCCGTTCTTCGTCCAGCGTGACCTCGCCCACTGGCCGGGCGACCGCCCGCGTCTGGCGTCGGTCTCGTCGTTCGGTGCCGGAGGCTCGAACGCACATGTCATCTTGGAGGAACACGTGTCAGAGCCCGTAGCCGACCGGGCCACCGCCGAACACCTGGTCGTCCTGTCCGCGCGCACCCCGGACCAGCTGCGTGCTCAGGCCGCCCGTCTGGCGGAGCATCTGGACGGCGCGGGCGCGCGGGAGCGTCTCGCCGACATCGCCTTCACCCTCCAGATCGGGCGGGAGGACCGGGAAGAGCGCCTCGCCGTGGTCGCCACCTCGGTGTCCGGACTGCGCGCCGCGCTGCGCGCGCACCTGAACGGGGAAACGGACACCCCCGGCGTCCACCGGGGCACCGTCGGTAAACCCCGGAGCACCATCGCCGACCTCGCGGCGGACGAAGAGCTCGGGCATCTGCTGGTGGCCCGCTTGGCCAGGCAGGGCAAGCTCGCGGGACTCGCGGAGCTGTGGACCCAGGGGGTGGCGCCGGACTGGTACGCCCTGCACGGTCCGGACACGCCCCGTCGGATCTCGCTGCCCAGCTATCCGTTCGCCCACGACCGCTACTGGGCCGGCGACCTCGAGCCTCTCGGCACACCCGACGCGCCCGCCGCTTCCCCGGTGTTCCGCGTCGAAGAGGCCGCGCCCTTCGTGTCCGACGTCCACCACCAAGCCGCTCCCGGGGTGCCCGACGTCCGGGAAGCCGCCCCCTTCGTGCCCGGAGCCGTACCCGCAGCACGGCCCGGCCGCCCGGCACCGGCGCCCGCGGTGGCGGACGCGCGGCCCGCGCCGCCGCTCGACGAACGGGTCCGGCAGGTCGTGCTGGAGAAGCTGGCCGACGCTCTGGCCATGGAGGCCGGGGCGGTCGCGAGCGGCCACGCGTTCGCCGACTACGGGCTGGACTCCATCCTCGGCGTCCGCTTCGTCCACGAACTGAACGAGACCCTGGGCCTCGATCTCACTACCGGCGTCATCTACGACCACAGCACGGCCGACCGCCTGATCGCCCATCTGCTGCACGAGCACCGCACGGCCATCACGCTGCCCGTCCCGGATGCCCCGCCGGCCGCCGGGCCCGCTCCGGCGGCCGAGGTCGAGGCCGAGGGCCCGGCTCCGGAGGCGGGCGGCCGTGAGCCAATCGCGGTCGTCGGCATGAGCGGACGGTTCGCCGGCTCCGACTCCCTGGAGGAGCTCTGGAAGCATCTGGCGGCCGGTGACGACCTGATCGGCGAGGCGACCCGCTGGCCCCTCCCGGCGGCCGACGACACCGGCAGGCCGCGCTGCACCCGCGGTGGATTCCTCGACCGTATCGACGAGTTCGACCCGCTGTTCTTCAACATCTCCGGGGTCGAGGCCGCCGTCATGGACCCGCAGCAGCGGCTGCTGCTCGAAGAGTCCTGGAAGGCCCTGGAGGACGCGGGCTACGCTGGACGCGCGGTCGCCGAGCGCACCTGCGGTGTGTATGTCGGCTGCTGGGACGGCGACTACCAGCAGCTCGTCGGCGAGGACGCGCCCGCGCAGGCGTTCTGGGGGAACATGGCGTCCTTCGTCCCGGCCCGTGCCTCGTACTTCCTCGATCTGAAGGGGCCGGCCATCTCGGTCGAGACCTCCTGTTCCAGTTCCCTGGTCGCGATCGACCTGGCCTGCAAGGACCTCTGGTCGGACGAGACGGACATGGCCCTCGCCGGCGGTGTCTACGTCCAGACCTCCCCGCGTCTGTACGACCTCGCCGGACGCGCCGGGATGCTCTCGCCGACCGGGCGCTGCCATGCCTTCGACCACCGCGCCGACGGCTTCGTACCGGGTGAGGGTGTCGGTGTCCTGGTCCTCAAGCGACTGGCGGACGCACTCGCCGACGGCGACCACATCCACGGTGTGATCCGGGGCTCCGGCACCAACCACGACGGCGCGACCAACGGCATCACCGCCCCCAGCTCGCTCTCGCAGGAACGGCTGCTGAGCGAGGTGTACGACCGGTTCGGCGTCGATGTCGAGACGATCCAGGTCGCCGAGGCCCACGGGACCGGCACGAGGCTCGGTGACCCGATCGAGTTCCAGGCGCTGACCCGCGCCTTCCGCAAGGGCACCGACAAATCCGGTTTCTGCGCCCTCGGTTCGGTCAAAACGAACCTCGGGCACACCCAGTCCGCCGCCGGTGTCGCCGCCGTCTTCAAGGTCCTCCTCGGCATGAGGCACGGGCAGATCCCGGCCTCGCTCCACTTCGAACGGCCCAACAACGCCGTGCAGTTCGACGGCAGCCCCTTCTATCCCAGCACCCGCACCCACCCGTGGCCGAAGCCCTCGGGCACCCCGCGACGCGGTGTGGTCAGCTCCTTCGGGGCCAGCGGCACCAACGCGCATCTCGTCCTGGAGGAGCCGCCGACGGTGTCCCGGCCGCGTCCGCAGAGCCCGGCCCATCTGGTCGTGCTGTCGGCGCGTTCACGTGAGCAGCTCCAAGAGCAGGTGACGCGTCTGGCCGCGCATCTGCGCCGGGAGACCGCCCTGGACTGCGGTGACATCGCCTGGACGCTCGCCGCCGGACGCGAGCACTTCGCCCACCGCTTCGCCTGCGTGGTACGGGACCGCAACGAACTGCTGGACGTCCTGGACCAGGGGATCGACGGGCCGCAGGCGCACACCGGGGAGGCCGCCGGAGCAGGGCTGCCGGACGCCGAGGAGGCGCTGCGCCGCTGCGCCACCGGGACGGCCCTCACCCGCGCCGCGGACCTCACCGTGCTCGCCGAGCTGTTCGTCGGGGGCTCGGTGCTCGACCCCGCCCGGATCTTCCCGAGTAAGGGGCCGCGCCGGGTCCCCCTGCCCACCTACCCGTTCGCCCGCGAGCGCCACTGGGTCGGCGGAAGCCCTCTGCCGGGGCCGGCCGTCACCGAGGCCGCGTCCGACCGGCTCGTGCCCCTGGAGCCCCGCCATCCGATCCTGGCCGGTACGGCCCCGGTGCCGGGCGAACCCGGCGCCGTACGGGGCACAGCGAAGCTGACCGGCGAGGAAAGCTTCCTGCGCGACCATCTGGTGCGCGGCGAGCGGGTCCTGCCCGGGGTGGTCCATCTGGAGCTGGCCCGTGAGGTCGCCGCCCGTGCCCTCGGCACGGACACCGCGACCCCGGTCACCCTGCGGAACGTCACCTGGGTCCGCCCGCTGGTCGTGGAGGGCGCTCCGCTGGCGGTGGATGTCACGGTGCGGCCGGAGGGCGACGGCGTCGCCTTCCGGGTGGCCTCCGCGACGGACGACACGGACCCGTTCTGCGAGGGACGTGTGCTGCCCTCCGTCTCCCCGCGTCCGGCCCCGCTGGACCTGGAAGCACTGCGCGCGGGCTGCCCGGTCCGGGTGCCGGGCGCGCGGATCGGCGAGGCGATCGCCGCCAAGGACATCATCCATGGGCCGAGCCTGCGCGCGATCGAGGAGGCCCAGGTGGGGCCGGACCTGGTCGTCGCCCGTCTCTCGGCGGCACCGGGTGAGCCATATCCGTACGGTCTGCATCCCACGCTGCTCGACTCGGCGATCCAGGCGTCGGCGGCGCTGGACCTCGACGGTGCGCAGACCCCGCCCGGTGCGGTGATGGTGCCGTTCGCCCTGGACACGCTGGAGCTGTACGGCCCCTGCGTGGACGCGATGTGGGCCGTGGTCCGTACCGCGCCGGGTCGGGAGGGGCCGGACGCGCTCAGCAGGCTCGACATCGACCTGGTCGACCCAACGGGGGCGGTCCTGGTACGGATGACCGGTTACACCTCGCGGGCCGTGCCCGAGCCCGTGCCCTCGCTGTTCGCCCCGGTGTGGGAGCCGGTGCCGGAAGAGGACCTCGGGGTGTCCCCCGCGCCGCTGCCGGAGCGGACCCTGGTCGTCGGCGCCTCTGACCGGCAGTTCGCCGAGATCGCCCGGCGCTGCCCCGGGGCGCGAGCATGGCGGCTTGCGCCGAGCGCGTCGGCCGAGGAGAACGCCGCCGCGCTGCGGCCCGGCGGCCCGGTCGGACATCTGCTGTGGGTCGCCCCGGACACTGCGCCGCACCCGACGGACACCGCCGCCTTCGCCGCCGCCCAGGAACAGGGCGTCCTCGCCGCCTTCCGGATGGTCAAGGCACTGCTGCTCACCGGTCAGGGCGCCCGTCCCCTCGGCGTCACCCTGGTCACCCGCGGCGCCCAAGCCACCCATCCGGCCGAGGAGATCCGGCCGGCCCAGGCGGCCCTGCACGGCCTGTTCGGCTCGCTCGCGCAGGAATACCGCCACTGGGAGGTCCGCCGCTTCGACCTCGGCACCACCGACGGTCCGAACGCCTTCACGGACCTTCCCGCGCGGTCCACCGGCGGCACCTGGGCGCGGCGCTCGGGCCAGTGGCTGCGCCGACGGCTTGTGCCGTGCGCGACCGAGCGGCCGACGGTGGCCCCGTACCGGGAGCGCGGTGTCTACGTCGTCATCGGCGGCGCGGGCGGCCTCGGCGAGGCGTGGACCCGGCACGTGGTGGAGCGCCATGGCGCCCGAGTGGTGTGGATCGGCCGCCGCCCGCAGGACGCATCGATCGAGGCGCGGACGCGGGCGGCCGGACCCGGCGGAGAGGTCAGCTACCTTTCGGCCGACGCCACGGACCCCGAGGCGCTGCGCGCGGCCTGTGCGGAGATCAAGGCCCGGTACGGGCGAATCCACGGTGTCGTCCACGCGGCCCTGGTACTGCGCGACCGCGGCCTCGCCACCATGGAGGAGGCCGACTTCCGGGCGGGCTTGGCGGCGAAGACCGACACCAGCGTCGCCATGGCACGGGTCTTCGCCGGGGAGCCGCTCGACTTCGTCGTCTTCTTCTCCTCGCTCCAGTCGTTCGTCACGGCGGCGGGGCAGAGCAACTACGCGGCCGGTTGCGCCTTCTCCGACGCTTACGCGCATCTGCTGGCCACTCATCTGGACTGCCCGGTGAAGGTGATGAACTGGGGCTGGTGGGGATCGACCGGCAGCGTCGTCTCCGCGTTCCACCGGCAGAGCATGGCACGGTGGGGACTGCTGTCGATCGAACCGCCGGAGGCGATGGCCTCGCTCGCCACCCTGCTCGGCGGTCCCCAGCCGCAGGTGAGTTTCGTCAAGATGACTGATCCGGAGGCGATCGAGCCAATCGACATGACGCTGCGCACGACCGTGTACGGGCGTTCGCCCATGGGTGTGCCGTCCGGGGCGGCGCTGGCCCCGGCGGACCTCGCCGACGGGGACGAGCGTTTCCTACGGAGAGTGGCCGACTGGCGCCGCACCGAGCGTGATCCGCTGCTCGCCGAGCTGATGCGGGCCCATCTGGAGGCGCTGGGTGTGCTGCGGCCAGGGGAACCGGCCCCCGCCGATCCGGCGGCGGCGCGTGAGCGCGGCGGGATCGACGAGCGGTACACGATGTGGCTCGCCCATGCCCTGCGGGTCGTACCGGACCGGGCGCGGCCTCTCGACGTTCTCGGACAGCGGTGGGCCGAGCAGTGCACACGGTGGTCCGCCGATCCCGACAAGAGGGCGGAACTCGCCCTGGTCGACGCCACGTTGAAGGAGCTGCCGCATATTCTCATCGGGCGTGTCCCGGCGACGGACAGCATTTTCCCGCGCGGCTCGGTGGAGCTGGTGGAAGGCTGCTACCGGAACAACCGGGTGGCCGACACCTTCAACCGCACCATGGCGTCGGCCGCCTCGGGGATCGTCTCGGAGCTGCTGCGGAGGAACCCGGGTCACCGCATCCGGATACTGGAGATCGGGGCGGGCACCGGGGGCACCAGCGTCGGCATGTTCGCCGCGCTGCGCCCGTACTGGCACAGTGTCGAGACCTACACGTACACGGACCTGTCGAAGGCGTTCCTGAACCGCGCCCAGGCCCGGTTCGGTCCGAATGTCCCCTACCTCGACTGCCGGCGCTTCGACGTGGAGCAACCGCTCGCGGGGCAGGGCATCCCGGAGGGCGGCTACGACCTGGTCATCGCCGCCAATGTCCTGCACGCCACCCGGAACATGCGCAACACGCTGCGCAACGCCAAGTCGGCGCTGCGGGACAAGGGCTGGCTGCTGCTCAATGAGCTGACCGCCTTCGATGTGTTCAGCCATCTCACGTTCGGGCTGCTCGAAGGGTGGTGGCTGTCCGAGGATGTGCCGCTGCGTGTGCCGGGCTCGCCCGCGCTGGCGCCGGAGACCTGGCGGGAGGTGCTGCACGGCGAGGGGTTTTCCTCGGTGGTCTCCCTGCTGCCGCACGCCCGCGACCTGGGCCAGCAGATCCTGGCGGCCGAGGGCGACGGTGTCGCGCACCGGCGGGTGGCCGCGCGGGCCCGCGCGGCCACCGTGCCACCGCGACCCACCGCGGCCGTCCCCGCGCCCCCACCCCGGCCCCGGCCGTCGTACCCCCCGCCCCCGCCGCGACCCGGGCTTCGCTCCTGGCCGCCTATCTCACGGACAAGGCGGCGGAGACACTGCGGATACCGGCGAAGAAGATCGACCCGGGGACGTCCTTCGCCTCGTACGGGATGGACTCGATCCTGGTCCTCCAGTTCGCCAACGCGCTCCGGGAGGATCTGGGCGAGCTGTCCTCGGCTCTGCTCTTCGAGGAGGACTCGGTGGACCGGCTCAGCGCCTACCTGCTGGAGCACCAGCGCGCTGAGGTGGACGCGCTGACCGGGGCCCGGCTGCCGGACAGCGGCAAGGACGCAAACCCCGATGCCGTACGGGGGCCGTCGGCCGCGTCCATCGGCTCGCTGTTCACAACGCTGGCGGGGTCGGGTGACCCGGCCCTGAGCAGCTCCCTGCTGACGGCCGCCGCGCGGCTGCGGCCCGCCTTCGCCTCCGGCGCGGACGGCCGGGAGCCGGAGACCCTGCATCTGGCCGACGGCGCGGACGGAATCGGGCTGGTCTGCCTGCCGTCGCTTGTCGCTCCCACCGGGGCGCACCAGTACCTCCGGTTCGCCCTCGCGCTGCGTGGTCTGCGGTCCGTCTGGACAGCCGGTGTGCCGGGCTACGGCGCGGGCGAACCGCTGCCGGGGACCCTGGACGCGGCGATGGACCTCCAGGCCGATTTCCTGCAACGCCGGTTCGCCGGCCGCCTGTTCGCGCTGGTGGCGTACTCATCGGGCGGGTGGGCTGCCCATGAGGTGCTGCGGCGGCTGGAGGCCGCCGGAGCCGCCCCGGTCGCGCTGGTGCTGCTCGACTCCCCCGGGCGGCCCGACGACGATGTCGCCGGGGGCATGGCCACCATCGCCCACTGGCTGACCAGTCGGTTCCCGCAGTTGCCCGTCGAGGACGAGCAGCTCACCGCGATGGCCCGGTACGCGGAGCTGTTCGACGGCTGGCGGCCCCGCCCGGTGTCGACCCCGACGCTGTTCGTGGGCGCGGCTTCGGAGGGACCCCTCTTCGAGGTGCTCGGTGACCGGTCGGGACCGCTATGGCGGCCGGAGTGGCCGCTGGAGCACACCCGGCTCGAAGTTCCCGGCAGCCACTTCACGATACTGGACGAACACGCAAAGTCCACGGCGCTCGCCGTCCACCAGTGGCTGGTCCAGCGGTCCGGCTGATCGGAGGTTCCGCGACACGAGGGACGCGAAGGCGGCTTTCGTCCGGTTCCGCTCCTGCCCGGAGCGGAACCGGACGAAAGCCGTCTTCGTCGTGGGCCCGGCCCGGTCGCCGAGCCTGCGTCGAGGACGGCCCGTGGTGGTTCATCGTTGTCCTGCCTGAGGACAGCGGCCACCTGAGGCGCCCCCGGCTGTGTGGACACTCTGACAATGGATCTTGCAGATCTGAGGAAGGGTGTCCTGGTGGGACGGAAGTCTCCGTATCCGGCGGAGTTCAGGAACGACGCGGTGGCGTTGTACCGCGCGGCGGGCGGGAAGCGCACGTACGCGGCGGTGGCGGCCGATGTCGGGGTGACTGGCGAGACGTTGCGCAGTTGGGTGCGTCAGGCCGAGAGCTGGCGGGCCGCGGCAACCGCGACGAGCAGGCCACGGCCGAGGGCCTGGATGAGGAACTGGCCCGGCTGCGGGCGGATAACGGCCGGCTGCGCAGGGCCGAAAAGGAGTGGGAACTCGAGCGGGAGATCCTGCGCCGGGCGGCCCAGTATTTCGCCAAGGAGATGAGGGCATGACCCGCCGCTGGGACTTCATCTCCGAGAACCGCGCCGACTTCGGCGTGCAGCGGATATGCCGGGTGCTTCAGGTCTCGCGTTCCGGCTTCTACCGGTTCCTCGCCGGTGCGAAGGCCCGCGCCGAGCGCCAGGCCGCCGAGGCGGCGCTGGTCGCGGAGATCCGCGAGATCCACACGGGGCACAAGGGCACCTACGGGGTACGGCGCGTCCATGCCGAGCTGCGGGGCTTCGGACACGCCGTGAACCGCAAGCGCGTCGAGCGCCAGATGCGCATCAACGGGATCGAGGGCCGTCACCTGCGGCGCCGCAAGCGCACCACCATCCCGGACCGGATCGCGCCACCCGCCCCCGACCTCGTCCAACGTGACTTCCGCGCCGGGCAGCTGGACGAGAAGTGGTGCGGCGACATCACATACGTGCAGGTCGGCGATACGTGGCTGTATCTTGTCTGCGTCCTGGACATCTGCTCACGCCGGGTGCTCGGGTACTCGATGGCCACCCATATGCGCACCGAGCTGGTCACCGATGCGCTGAAGATGGCGGTGGCCACCTGCGGTGGCAGCGTGGACGGCGTGATCTTTCATGCGGACCGCGGATCGCAGACCAGGTTCAACCAGTGGATGCAACACCGGCTTATTTCATCGATAGTAGATGGTCGTTGAGGGCTTCGGCGGGTGTCTTCCAACCGAGGCTCTTCCGGGGCCGACTGTTGAGCGTGGCAGCGACCGCCTCGACATCCTCAGCCGCCCATCGAGAAAGGTCGGTTCCCTTCGGGAAGTACTGGCGCAGCAGGCCGTTCGTGTTCTCGTTGGTGCCGCGCTGCCAGGGGCTGTGCGGGTCGGCGAAGTAGACCGGGATGCCGGTCTCGATCGTGAACTGGGCGTGTGCCGACAGTTCCTTGCCGCGGTCCCAGGTCAGCGATCTCCATAGTTGCTCGGGCAGGGTGCCGACCGTCGCCGTCAGCGCGTTCTTCATCGTCACCGCCCCGTAGCCGGCCAGCGGCGGCCCGTTCTTGGTCCGGGGAACCGTGCCGTAGCCGTCCTCGCGGGGCAGGTGGACGAGCGCCGTGAAGAGGGTGGTGCGCTCGACCAGCGTGCCGATCGCCGATCTTTCCAGTCCGATCAGAAGATCGCCCTCCCAGTGCCCCGGGACGGCCCGGTCGTCGGCCTCGGCCGGCCGTTCGCTGATCAGCACCTCGGGTGTGACGTGAGCCCACGCCTTCTGTTTGGACCGGGCTCGGGGCACCCGAAGGGCCCTGCCGGTGCGCAGGCAGGCGACGAGCTCGCGCTTGAGCGCTCCACGGCCCTCGATGAACAGGGCCTGGTAAATCGCCTCATGGCTGATCCGCATGGACTCATCATCGGGGAAGTCGACCTTCAGCCGGTTCGCGATCTGCTCCGGACTCCACGCCATGACCCACCGGCGGTCGCCACGGTGCGGCTTGTTCCTGCCCTTCCACTGCGGGCCCTGCGGCCCCGGCATCGTCCCGTCGGGGCGGCTGATCTGGCCGGAAAGCCTTTCCTGCACGTACTCCCGCAACCGGTCGTTCGCGGCCGGTTGCGCTGTCTTCGGGCGCCGGGCCACCAGGTCGGCCTTCCACTGGGCGACAGAAGCCCGGTAGTCGAGCCGGCCGCCACGCGTTGCGGCATTGCGCCGCAGTTCCCGGGACACCGTCGACGGATCGCGACCGAGACGTCGCGCGGTCTCCCGGACACCGATGCCCTGCGCTTTGAGGATCGCGATCTCTTCACGCTCGTGGAAGGACAGGTGCCGGCCGGACTGCGGGGCAAGATCCATTGGTGGCATGCCGCCACCGTGGCGGAACCATCTTCCCCCCGCCGCCTGGGATACGCCGACCGCAGCTGCCGCCTCCTCCGGGAGCAGTCCCTTCGCGATCTCCCGCCAGAACTGACGTTCCACTTCCCGCCGAAGCGCCGGCGCACCCGGTGACTTCATCGGCGACCGCCCGGTCAACGCCGCCATCCACCCTGCTGGCCTGCCCATCAACACCTCCGAGGACGAGGTGTTGCAACGACCGGTTGAATCCGCCGGCCTCTCCGAGTTCCACCAGCGCCACTCAGCACACCACCGGATCCCACAAGGGCCCGAACCCTCAAACAGCTCCCGGGCCTGCGGCACCCTCAACGAGTGGTGCGCGAGAGCGGAAGGCGGGAGGCCGATACCGAACGGGGAAGTGTGTCACCCCCTTGACACACTTCGATGCGCCGGGCAGTGTGTCACAGAGTTGATACACATCGCGAGAGAACGGGGTCAGTCATGTCTGCTGCCGCTGAAACGGAAAGAACATGGCGGGCAAGGCTGGATACTCCTGTGCGATGGGTCGGTGCGGCATCCGGTCTGACCGTCAACGCCCTGGTCTCCTTCAGCCCCGAGCCCGATGTGGATCTGCTGTACGGGTTCCCCGTATTCGGTCTGTGTGTCATGGGCGGCGTGTTCGCAGCGGACGTGGTCGCGCGCCCGAGTCCTGGCCGGCTACGAGTGGCCGAAGTGGCACCGCGCAGGATCCGGGACCACCTGCCCCGATTCCTGACTGCCGCACTGATAACACAGGCCGTTGTCCTGACGGTACTCCTGATCGTCGCCGCCGCAATGGGCTCGGAGGACGCCGACGGCCGCGCAGGACGCGCCCTGTCCGTCGCGTGCCCGAAGGGCACCCAGCTGCTCTCGCCCTGGCCCGGCCCCTACTACGCCTGGCCGACCCTCGGCGGTCTCGCCCTCGGCACCGTCGCCTGCGCATTGCTTCTGCGCCACGTCACCGCGCGGCGCGGGAGCGACGACCAACGCCGCACGAGCGTCCGGGCAGCGGTCGGCGCCTGGGGAGTGGTGGTGACCGCCCCTCTTTTCGCCGTCTCCTTGACGATGGGCGCTGCGGTGCTGAGCATGTCCTGCGCGGGCGGGATGAAGAGCGTGGCCCTGTGGGGGCTGGCCGTCACCGCTCTCACCTCCGCACTGACCGCGTCTCACTGTCTGGGAGTCCTGCTGCTGCCGCAGGCATACATCAAGGCTCGACCATGACGACAAACGGCATCAGCGTCAACGTCAACCAGGCTTCGCCTGTCCCGCCGTACGAGCAACTCCGCGCACAACTAGCAGATTTGATCTCCGTCGGTCGCCTGAATCACGGGGACAGACTGCCGTCCGTGCGCCAGCTCGCCTCCGACCTCGGGCTGGCCAACAACACCGTGGTGCGGGCATACCGCGAGCTGGAGACCGCCGGCCTGGTCAAGAGCCGCCGCGGCTCCGGCACTCAGGTCGTCGCTCCTGCGGCCACTACCGACATCAAGGTGAAACTCGCGGAACACGCGCGCAGTTACGCGGCCGCGGCCAGACAGCTCAACGCCACTGACGAGGAAGCCCTCGCGGCGATCCGACAGGCTCTCGCACACCACGATATGCCGTGAACCCCAGGGAGGGCTGGGCCATGTTTCAAAAGTCCCGTCCGCCCGGCGGACCACGTGTCGAGGAACTCCAGCAGGCCGGCGCTGAACCTCTCCTTGTCGCCCGGGGACCATCGCGATGCCGTGCGAGCCGTCCTCGTAGACCTTCAGGACGGCGTCGGGGACGCTCTCCGCCGACCTGCGTCCGGTCGCCTCGATCGGTCGGCGGGTCCTGGCCCGGCTCCTCCCCTCCCGTCGGCACCGCGTCCTCGCCCTGTTCCGGGACAACCCGGACCGCCTGTGGAGAGTTGCAGAGATCGTCGTCCGCTTCGGCGACATCCGGCTGGACACCATGTACCGGCAACTCTCCCGATGGGCGGACAGTGGCCTCCTCCACAAGATCGGCCCCGGTCTCTGCACAACCACGACCTGGACACCAACTGCCTTGCGAGCAATGGCAGATCGCTAACCACCCGGCCTTGGGTCAAGCCCCACGCGGTCTCGGCTGGAATCACCACCTGACTGTGAGACCGCCTGCGCTCGTATGACCGTCGTCGCCCTGTTCACGCGTCTCACTCCCCCATTCAGATTTGTCTACTGTGGTGGCATGCGAGCGTCGGATGGTTCGGTCGAGTGGCTTGAGGACTTCATCACTGCGTGGCACGGGCCACGTCAACCGAGCCATGGCCTGGCCGAGACGGAACTGCCCGAGTTCCTCCCAGTGCCGCTCCGACGCCTGTATCGCCATGCCGGACGCTGGCCCGGCACGGATCCGGATGAGCACCTGCCGGAGTCGCCCGGGATCTTCCAGCAACAAGACGTGCTCGTACGCGCCGAGGCTCTGAGCCTTCATGACGGAACGGTCGAGTTCCTCAGCGAGAACCAGGACAGCTGGACATGCCGTGTTACAGCCGCCGGTCCAGCGGCACCCGTCGTGCTGAGCAACGCCCACTGGATGTGGGACGACGGCCCGGAAGACGAGTACACCCCGCTGACACCATCTCTCGAACAGTTCCTCACGAGCTTCGTGCTCCAAGAAACGGTCTTCGGATGCCGCAACCTCGCCACCACCAGCGAGCCGACGGCCCTGCCCGATCGGTCGGTCCCGCTCTGGCTGGACGGCTGGTACGTCTTCGAAGAACCCAGCCACAGCTTCTGGAGCGTTGGCTCCGCGCTCGTCGCCGACATCAGCGGAACCCGCTGGGTCGGCTGGAACGGTCCGGACACGCCCTCAGCCGAGCTCGGCAAGCTGCAAATGATCCGAAGCTAGCGTTCTGCGCGAATCGGCACCCTCCCAAGATCCGGACCATACGCGGGCCAACACCGCTTCCCGAGCCTTGGAACCCTTCGTTTCCGCTGGTCAACAACGTATCGATTCCGCACCACCAGCAGACGAAGAACCTCCTCGTGTCGTACTCGCCGAAGAAGCTGGGCTTCTTCTAGACGCACGGAAAAGGCGCCTGGCCTGGGTTTTCACCCGTCAGGCGCCTTTCGCTGCATCCGCTCTCGGCCGAGCCCGGCTTGCCTGCCGACTCCCCATTCATCCCACAGCCACCCCCTCCTGACCAGTGCTTCCGGACCAGTCACGGACCAAATCCCCTCTTCAGCCCTCATGTGCTTCACCTTGACCAACGCGCCGCCACCCGTTCATGGGCTGCTCGATGAGGCGGTTCGCCTGCTCTCGCAGGCCGTCGAAGAACTTGGCGCAGTGGCGGAAGAGAACCTCGATGCTCCGGCCTGCACGGCGGGCACATTCGGCCGGGTCCGCTCCAGGGCTTCGGCGTTGTCACATGATGCCCAGTTCATGACGGCCCATCAGCTCAATGGTGTCCCGGAACGTGACAGGCACGGCTTCCAAGATCATGGAGTTCTCCACGCCCCGTGATCCAAGTGGAAGACCGTGCCTGCCGACGCATCATCGCTGCCCCCCGCCTGCCCTTGACCAACTGCGCGAATCCGCCGGTCGGCCCCATGGATCGCCGACGCCCCGGAGTACGTACTCGAACAGGTCGGCGCCCGCCCCGATCCGCTTCTGTCCCGGCGGGCCCTGCCCGCCGGGACCACGGTCCGTCGGCTCCTGGCCCGTATCGACGGCGACGCGCCGGGCCGGGCCGTGGGGAGCCGGCTCGCGGACCGCCGGCCGAAGACAACCGGTGCCGCCGGGCTGCGCGGCCTGACCGTGGACGGCAACAGCCTGCGGAGTGCGTCCCGAGCGATGGGCCGGAAGATCCATCTGCTCGCCGCGCTGGAGCACAGCACCGGCCTGGTCCTGGCCCAGCTGGACGTCGGCGAGGGCTTTCCGCGAACACTTCGTGTTTCCCGCCCTCGCGCCGATGCGCATCGGCCGTGCCGCGCAGTACGCCGGCACGGCCGATGGTCCTGGCTGCTCTACTGGGCTGCGTAGGACTGCTTGACGTGCTGGGCGCACTCCTCGCGGGTGAGGAAGCCGTCCCCGTCGGCGTCGACCTGCTGGAACTCGTTGAGGGATTCCATCTGGGACAGCCCCTTGGCCTGCTGCCAGGTCAGCCATTCCCCCAGTGAGATCCTGCCATCGTTGTCGCTGTCGGCTGTCTCCAGAAGGGCCAGTTCGAAGGGGATGGCAACCTGGTCGCGGAAGTCCGGACGGCGGTACGAGGCGACGAACTCCCGCGCGGTGACCCGGCCGTCCCCGTCCGTGTCCGCGTCCTTCTGCAGCATGTGCCACAGCTTGTTGCCCAGGTCAGTCACCCGCCGCCATTCCGGGGAACCGGGATGGGCCGTGGTCCCTGCCAGCGCGCCCTGGACCAGCTGGTCGATGTCGACCTGGTCGATCACACCGTCGCCGTCGACGTCGATCTTCCTGAACATCGCCTGGAAACGGTTGCGTTCCGTCTGAGTCACCACAGGACCCACCTGTTCCTCTCCTATATCAGCGGAATACCGTGCGCAAACGTCCCATACCCTCTCGCCCACTACAGGGACATCACGCTGTTGATCACCCGAAAGGGGCCACCATGCACCGGCCTCTCTGACGACTCGGAGCGCTGCTGCGCACTCTGCGCCTGCCGCCGGGCCCTGATGCAAGGCGGCTCCTCGGGCATGCTCCCCGGCTGCGCGCCCCCGCCCGACTCGGCATGGCCCCGCTCGATCAGCGGCATGAGGTGCTCGTCCCGCAGCCGGCGGGCCGGCTGCGGCCGCTTCTTACGGGCGAAGTACGTCGACGGCGACAGGTCCGGCACCCGGCAGACGTGATCGCCCCCGAGGCCTCTGTCCCGCAGGTGGTCCATCACCTGCTCGGCCCCGTCCGGGGACGGTCGATCTCCTGGGCCAAAACACCGCAGCTGCTTTGAGGATCTCGTTCGCCCGTCTCAACTCCGCCACTTCCTTGCGGAGTTGTCTGAGCTCGTCCTGCTCGGCGATGGTCAGCCGGTCGTCGCACTCGCCGCGGTCGGCCTCGGCCTGGCGGACCAGCCGCACAGGGCCTCCTGGTGGATGCCGAGGTCCTTGGCGACGTGGGCGATCGGGCGGCCGGTGGTGCGGACCTCGCGGACCGCACGCTCGCGGAGCTCGTCCGGGTATTCACGGGGGGCTGCCATGGTGCTGACGGCTCTCCTTCGCCAGGACCATGCCCCTGGCACAAGGGACTCCACAAATCTCAGTACAGCTCGCCCTTTGAGGCCGCCGGGCCATCGCCTCAAGCCTTCCGCACCTCGTCCGCCTCCTTGCGGGCGCAGGCCGCGGCCGAATGGTCACCGGCCATGGTGTGTGCCGCGCCCAGAGTGTCGAGGCCGACGGCCAGCCACCTGCTGGAGCCGATCTGCCGCCAGAGCCCGACGGCGGCCTCGGCGCGTCTGCGGGCGGAGGCCGGACGGCCCACCGCGAGGTGGGCCTCGGCGAGGGCGTACAGCGTCGCGGCCTCGCCCCAGAGGTTGCCGAACTCCCGGTAGGTCCACAGGCTCCGGGCCAGCAGGCGGCGTCCTTCCCGGTGCTCGCCCTGCCGGACCATGACGTCCCCGAGCCAGCAGGTGGCGTGTGTGGCGCTGAGCCGGTCGCCGAGGTCCTCACTGATCGCGGCGGCCCGCCGGTAGGCGTCGGCGGCGGCCGAGTGGGCGCCGAGTGCCCGATGGCTCTGACCCAGACATCGCAGGGCCTGGGCCTCCCCCGGCCGGTAGCCCGCGCCCCGGCTGACCCGCAGGCACTTCGTGAACCGTTCGACGGCGGCCTCGACCCGGCCCTGCTCCAGGTCGATAACGCCGAGGCCGTTCGTCGCGTAGACGAGGCAGTTGACGTTGCCGGTCGATTCGGCGAGCCGGGCGGCCTCCTCGAAATGGTGCACGGCGGAGGAGTACTGCCCGAGGAGCCGGTGCACATAGGCGAGTCCCGCCGTGGCACCGGCCCGGTACGTGGGTGCCTGTCCCTCGGCATGCTGCAGGGCCTGCTCGAAGTGGTCCAGTGCTTCCGGGTAGCGGTCGAGGATGGTGGTGAGTTCGCCGAGGCAGCGGTGGACCTTCGCGGCGCTGTGGTGGTCGCCGCTGCTCAGGGCCGCTTCGAGGGCCCGGTTCTGGAGCCTCTCCCAGTCGTCGAAGTGGCTGCCGACCTGGAAGAGGGTCGTGAGGGCGGTGGCCAGTCCGGCAGCGGGTGCGACATTCCGCGCTCCGTCGAGCGCCTGCTCCGCCACGTCGATGAGGAACCGGCGTTCGTCGGTGAACCAGGCCAGCGGGTCGGCGAGCAACTGGGCGGATTCGGCCGCGGGCGGCTGCCAGGTAGCCAGGTCCAGCTGTGAAATGCCCTGGAAGTCGACACTGAGGGCGTCCGCGGCCCGGTCGGCGAGGTGCAGGCTTGCACTGAGCAGCCGGGTGAGCGCGGCCTCGCGATCCCGTTCGGGGACATCCTGCTCGGCCCGCTCCCTGCCGAACAGCCTTATCAAGTCGTGCAGTTGATAGCGAATGCCGGAGGTGTCCGTCGGCCCGATCTGTACGAGATGCACTTCGACCAGGTCGTCGAGGACGGCCTCCGCCTCGGCCAGCCCCGCGTCCAGCAGCGCGGCAAGCGCCCAGGCGGCGAAGCTCGGTCCGGGCAGCAGGGCGATCATCCGCAGGGCGTGCTGCGTCGCCGCGGTCATCTGCTGATAGGTGAGTTCGAGACTGGCCCGTACGGCGATATGGCCGACGGCCAGCTCGTCGAGCTTGCGCTGCTCGTCGGCGAGAGCGCGCGCCACCTTGGCCAGGGGCCAGCCCGGCCGGGCAGCCAGACGCGCACCCGCGACCCATACCGCCAGCGGAAGTCCGCCGCAGGTGTCCACGATGGCGCGGGCCGGTCCGGACTCCGCGTCGGTCCGGTCCCGGCCGAGCATCTCCCGCAGCAGGTCAAGTCCCGTCCCGGAGTCCAGCACGCCCAGGGGGAGCCTGCGGCAGCACAGTTCCGCCATGGTCGTCCGGCTGGTGATGATGGCGGCACAGCCCACCCCGCTGGGCAGGAGGTCGCTCACCTGCTGGACACCTGCGGCGTTGTCCAGGACGACCAGCGTCCGCTGCCCGGCCAGCAGGGTGCGGTAGAGATGGACCCGGTCCGTCAGCTCCGCAGGCACAGCACCGCCGGAGATGCCGAGCGCGCGGAGGAAGGTGCCGAGCACCGTGTACGGCTCGGCCGGTTCGTCGCCGAAGCCCCGCAGATCCGCGTGGAGCTGGCCGTCCGGGAAGCGCGCGGCGAGCAGATGCCCGGTCCGTACGGCGAAGGCGGTCTTGCCCACTCCGGCGGCGCCCGTGACCAGGAGCATCGACGGACCGGGCTGCTCCGCGCCGAGCAGCCGCCGGGCCTCGTCCACCTCGCCCTCCCGGCCGACGAAGAGTGACGGGCCCGCCGGGAGAAGCCGGGGTACCAGTTGGCGCACCATGGGCGGGCCGACCGCCGGGCCGTTCTTGCCGGCCGGTTGTGTGATGGCGGTGGGTGTGGCGGAGCGGGGCTCGGCCGGTTCGGGATCGCCGGCAAGGATCCGTTTGTGCAATCGCCGCAACGCCGCGCCGGGGTCGACACCCAGTTCGTGGGCGAGCCGCCGCCGAGCGCGCTCGTACACCTCCAGCGCCTCGGCCTGGCGCCCGCACCGGTAGAGGGCCAGGATCAGTTGCCCGGTCACCCGCTCGTCGAGTGGATACGACCGCACCCGGTCGGCCAGTTCGCTCACCATCCCGTCGTGCTGTCCCAGGCGCAGCCGCACATCGGCCAGCTCCAGCTGGGCGGCCAGCCGCTCGCCGTCGAGGAGATGCCTCTGCGCGTTGAACCACGGGGTGTCCACCCCGGCGAAAGCGCTGTCCCGCCACAGCGCCAGCGCCTCCCGCCACAACGCCTCCGACTGCCCGTCATCACCTGCCCTCCGCGCCCGGTCCGACAGTTCGCGGAAGCGGTGGGCGTCCACCGCCGAGGGCTCGACCACGAGCCGGTAGCCGCCGCCCCGCTCCCGGGTGATGGCCGTGCCGTCGGCCGCCAGCGCGTGCCGCAGTCGGGAAAGGTATCCGTACAGCGTCCGGCGGCCGTACCCCGGCTCGGTGTCCCCCCATACCCGTTCCACCAGCGTGTCGGCGGACAGCCCTTGATCCGCGTCGACGAGCAGCGCCCCCAGCACCCGCCGCTGCATCGCGTGCCCCACGTCGACGGGGCTCCCGTGCCGCCGTACCTCGATGGTCCCGAGGATCCCGAAGCGCGTGACCATCACACCCCCTGTGTCACCCGACAACCCCTACCGCACACTCTGGGCGCCACCGACCTGCGGATCCAGACGGATTCAAGCTTTTCCAAAAATTTACCGACGCCTGCCCGGCCCCTGTGCGCAGCACATACCCGGACCTCAGGAGAGTGGACATGCACCGAAAACTGGAAGCGCTGGGCACGGCGCTGCTCGGGGTCCTCGTTCCCCGGATCAAGGCCGCAGCAGGCTGTGGCTCCTGGCCCAGCTGCTGGCAGTGCTCCTCGGTGTGTGGCGGTTTCTGGGCTCCCTGTGAGGGGTGCACCGAGGGCATGCCGGACGAATCCGGCGAGTGGTTGTACTGCCGCTGCGCCGAGTGCTGACCGGAACACCCCGGTGCCGCGTCCGTGGTGAGAGCACCTGACCACGGCGTACGGCGGAGGTGCCCGAGTCCCGGAATCCGGCCTCCGTACCACCACCGGCTTCCGGGACTCGAGCCCACGGTGTCCGGCCGGCGACCGCCGAACACCGGTCGCAGGATCCTGGGGAGGCCCCTGATGCAGTACTTCGAGATCGGTGTCCGCCACCTGCTGGGGACGGTGTTCCTGACGTCGTTCCAACGGCAAACCGACCGGATCGGCGGCTGAGTCGCGCGTTCGTGAGCCGGATGGGCCTCACGAACGCGCTCCCGTCACCGAGCCGGGGGCCGGGCGATCACTGGCCCAGGGTCGTTGTCACGCCCCCGGCCTCCAGCTCGGTCCACGCGCCGGGATCCGTCTCTGGCATCACGGGGACACGAAGAAGGCGCCTGACCTGGGTTTTCACCCGTCAGGCGCCTTTTGCCGCGCCCGCTCTCGACCGAACCCGGCTTGCGCGCCAACTCCTCATCCCTCCCGCAGCTCCCCCTCCTGCCAAGGCGGTTCGCCTGCTCTCACAGGCCGTCGAGGAACTCAGTACTGCAACGGTGTTTGCTGGGCCGGGTGGAGCACATGCGCGTGCCTGAGTGCCGGGGAGAGGGAAACCTGTGACTGAAGCATCTTCCCACAGGGCCCAGAACCAGGAGTGGAGACGAACGATGGCCACCACGACAGGCGAGGCCCGGGCCGACATGGCACAACCGGCAAGCCTCCAGTTGCCGGGCATCGTGCTCGGGGTGGGAATGGGCGGCTTCCTCGATGGCATCCTGCTCCACCAGCTCCTGCGATGGCACCACATGCTCTCCAGTACCAACGAGGACCGCATCGGGGTGAAGTACTACAACCCCCATACTGTCCCCGGCCTGGAAATGAACACCCTCTGGGACGGCATCTTCCACACCGTGTGCTGGCTCGCGGTCCTTCTCGGACTCGCCATCCTGTACTCGCGGGTGACCCACAACCGGCTGCTGGTGTGGAAGTCCCGGGTGCTGTGGGGATGGATGCTCGTCGGCTGGGGCCTGTTCAACCTCGTCGAGGGCGTCCTGGACCACCACATCCTGGGCATCCACCACGTCTACGCCGGAGACGGCCAGGTCTGGTGGGACATCGGCTTCCTCGTCCTGGGCGCCCTGCTGGTGACCGGTGGCTACCTGCTCCAGCGCAGCGGCCGGCCCTTCGACCCGGACGCCACCGCCGAGCGGTACGAGGGCCGGCCCACCTGATGGATCACGGCATGGCCGCACACGGGCACACCGCGGGCAGCAGCCTCCTCGGGTGGCTGCTGCCCGTCCTCGTCCTGCTGGCCGCCGCCGGCATCTACCTGCTGCTTGCCCGCCGGGCTCGCCGCCGCAACCCGGTCCAGGGCTGGAGCCGGTGGCGGACCACCGGCTTCCTGACCGGCGCCGCCCTGCTCGGAGTGGCCCTGCTGCCGCCCGTGGCCCCGTTCGCGCACGAGGACTTCCGCGGCCACATGGTCCAACACATGCTCATCGGCATGTACGCGCCCCTCACGCTCGTCCTCGCGGCCCCCGTCACCCTCCTGCTGCGCACCCTGCCCCCGGCCCGGGGGCGGCAGCTGACTGCTGTACTGCACAGCCCGCCAGCCCGGGCGATCGCCCATCCGGTGGTCGCGCTTGCCCTCTCCACGGGCAGCCTCGCGGTGCTCTACTTCACCCCCCTCTACAACGCGACCGCAGGCAGCCCGGCCGCGCACTGGATGCTGCACGCGCACTTCCTGCTGTCCGGCTGCCTCTTCGCCCACGTCATCGCCGGTCCCGACCCGGCGCCCGCCCGTCCCGGGGTGCGTGCCCGGCTGCTCTGCCTCGGTATCGCCATCGCGGCGCACGCGGTGATCTCCCAGCTGATGTACGGCGGCTTCTGGGTCGACATCCACGCCCCCGTCCACCAGGTCCAGGGAGGCGCGGAGATCATGTACTACGGCGGTGACATCGCCGAACTGCTGCTGGCCGCTGCCCTGGTCGCCACCTGGCGCCCCGAACGCCGGCGCGCGGCACACCGTGAAGCTGTCGCACCCCGCGAGGCCACGGCACACCCCTGACGCCAGGCGGCAGGCAGTAGCAACGCCCCACTCGCCACCTCCTGCACCCCTGAGCCTCCCGGGGCAGGTGGGCCTCGGGAGGCTCAGGGCTTCTTGGCCCAGCTGTTGCCCATGGCCTTGCGGACGGCGTCCTTGGTGCGGTCCATGAGGGCTGCGACAGGGCCGAGGGCCAGGTTCTTCGCCCCGGACTCGACGCCCGGGTGGGGGCGGGCGGGCGCCATCGCCTCGGCGGCCTTGATGGCCTTGGCCATGACAGCCAGGTTGATGGCATCGGTACTGCGGTAGATGTGGGCGAACTCGTAGCGCTCCTCCGCCCGAGCGTGCTCCTGCACGTCCGTGCGCAGCGCCTTCAGCCGGGACAGGAAGTCCGGGTGGTCGGTGTCCGTCTCGTCCAGGGCCACGAGGGTCTCCTTGGCGGCCCTCTCCTCGGCGAGGCGGTCCTCGACGACCTGCTCGCCGCCCGGCAACGCACGCCGGGCGAAGGGGTGGACCACTTCTTCCTCGGCCGTCTCGTGCACGGCCAGCAACCGCACCAGGCGGCGGAACGCGTCCCGGCGCTCCTCGCCCGTGCTCTGTTCGACCTCGTCGAAGAGGTTGCGGACATCGCCGTGCCGGCGTTTGAGCAGGGCGACGACGTCGTTGTCCTTTGCCTGGTCGTCCCCGGCCTGTGGGGTGTGCAGCTCGGACATGTCGGCCCCTCCCCTACTTCTCGCCCTGTGCGGTGTCTGGGTGCTCGCCCTCGGTCTGGAGGCGGTACTCCTGGACCAGTAGGCGTGACAACCGGCTGAACCTCCCCGGGTTTTCGTATTCGACGGGGGAGGTCGCCTGTCCCCTCGTGAAGTCGTCGGTGGTTGTACCGGTCGGTTTACTCGGCCGTGGCGAGTTCAACGTCGGACAGTGTCTTCCCCGGCCGGCGGGGCTTGGTCAGCTCGGTTCCGAACAGGCCCCTCGTGCTCTCCATCAGGGCGTTGTCGTAGGCGTCACCCCTGTGCCCAGGCTGTTACAGGCTGGTGAGCAACTGTGGCGAGAGGTTCTTGATCATGGTGTTGGTCCAGCGCATCTGACGCAGCGTCCGGGGATGGCAGGAGGAGGCGAGGGCCAGGAGCCGGGTGTCCTTCGAAGCCTGTGCGGCCTGGGCGAGCATCTCCCAGTGCAGTGAGTTGTACGTCGCGGCCAGATGGGTTTCCCGCAGGTCGCGGAGGAGCAGCAGGCCGGGTTCGGGACGGTTTCCCGTCACTTCCGATGCCTTTTTCCGGAGCGCGGCGAACAGGCCGGGGGAGGAATTGCCGGGCGGGCCGTCGAGGTCCAGGTCGTAGTGGGTGGCGGTGTCTGCCAGGCGCTGGACGTGCTCCCGGGACCAGATGGCCACATCGGTGGCGACGTGGTGGATCTCGTGCTCGGTGCGGTGGCGCTCCGACAGCTTCATGAGGTCGTCGACGAGGTCTCGTTCGCCGTGGTGGAGGGTGCGCAGGGCGAGTTTGATGCCGTTCACCGGTCGCCTTCCTCGGTGTCGCGGGAGATGGCGGATTCCTGGGTGGCGTGCGCGGCGGGTCCGCCGGTGGTGGCCGGCACGCCGTGCGGGGCCGTCGGGGCGGAGGCTGTGGTGGTGGGCGCCGGTGCCGGGGTCCCGTCGCCGCGTGCGACGAGGGTGAGCGCGGCTGCGGCGGTCTTGAACACCGGTTGCTTGGAGGCGGGGTCCCAGTCGGTGATCGTGGTCTCGTTGGCCGCGCGGCCCGGCACGGTGGGCTCCGGGCCCACGCCGGTGGGGGTGTCCCAGTAGCCGTAGTGGAAGGGCACGAAGAGCACTCCCGGCCGCAGGCCGGTGACGCGCAGCCGGCCCTGGAGGGTGCCGCGCGGGGTGCTGACCTCGACCAGGTCCCCTTCACCGAGGCCGGCCCGTGCCGCGTCATCCGCGGATGCTTCGACCCACACGTCGGGGGCCGCCGCGTTCAGCTGGGGCGCGCGCCCGGTCTTGGTGCGGGTGTGGAAGTGGTAGAGGGTGCGTCCGGTGGTCAGCTGGAAGGGGTGGTCGCGGGTCGGGGCCTCGTGGGGTGGCAGGTAGGCGGCGGCTTTGATCATGGCTTTGCCGTCGGGGTTGAGGGAGCGGTATTCCACCGCGCTGTCCGCCGCTCCGGTCACCAGGTCCTTGCCGTAGTTCTCGCACACGTCGGGGTGGGCCCAGGTGATGCCGTGGGTGTAGAGGCGTTCGGTGCCGCCGGGAGCCTGTCCGTTGACGGGCCACTGGATGCCGCTGCCGCCCCGGAGCATGCCGTAGGACAGGCCGGTGTAGTCGCACGGACGGTCGGCGCTGCACCGCTTCCACGCCTCGAACGCCGACTCGGGGTCGTGCCAGGTGATCAGCGGGCCGCCGTCCTTGTCGCGGAAGTCCATCCGTCGGGCGTAGTCGAGGAAGATGTCGAGGTCGGGCCTGGCCTCACCGGGCGGCTCGACGGCCTTGTCCGAGAGGTGCACCGTGCGGTCGGCATTGGTGAACGTGCCGGTCTTCTCCCCCCAGGTCGCCGCGGGCAGCACGACGTCGGCGTACCATGCCGTCTCGGTGAGGAAGAGGTCCTGGACGACGACGAACAGGCGCTCCTGGGCGAGGATCGAGCGGATGCGGGACAGTTCGGGCAGGGACACGGCGGGGTTGGTGCCGCTGATCCACAACATGCGGATCGACCCCTGTTCGGCGTAGCGGAACATCTGCAGGGCGTGGGTGGGCGGCGCGTAGTGGGGAATCGTCGACGGTTCGACGTTCCAGACCCTTGCCAGATCCTCGACGTGGGCGTCGTTCTGCCAGTTGCGGAAGCCGGGGAGGTCCCCGTCGGCCCCGCATTCGCGGGTGTTCTGGGCGGTGGGCTGTCCGTTCATCTGGAACACCCCGGCGCCCGGCCTGCCCAGCATGCCCCGGATCAGATGGAGGTTGTTGACCTGCACGGCCGCCGCCGTGGCCTGGTGGGACTGGTAGACGCCCTGCAGCACCGTGGACAGCAGTCGGTCGGCGGTGCCCAGGAGTTCGGCGGCCTCGACGATCCGGGAGGCCGGGACGTCGCAGATGCCGGCCGCCCATTCCGGGGTGCAGTCCTCGACCCGGGCCGCGAGCTCGTCGAAGCCGACCGTGTGCGTCCGGACGTACTCGTGGTCGATGCGGTCGGTGCGGATGACCTCGTGCAGGAGGGCGTTGAGCAATGCTACGTTCGTGCCGATGCGGGGGGCCAGGTGCACGGCGGCCCTGCGGGCCACCGGAGTGGGCCGGGGGTCGACGCAGAGCAGACGGGGAGGGTCGGCGCCCTCCAGCCGGTCGAGGACGCGCATCCACTGCACGGGCTGCGTCTCGGCGATGTTGTGGCCGAAGAGCGCGATGACGTCGGCGTGGTCGATGTCGTCATAACTTCCCGGCTGCCCGTCACAGCCGAAGGACTCCTTCAGCGCCTCGGCCGCCGTCGAGGTGCACAGGCGCGTGTTGCCGTCCAGGTGGTTCGTCCCGATGCCGGCCCGGGCCAGGACCGCGAGGGTGTAGTACTCCTCCAGGAACAGCTGCCCACTGGTGTAGAAGCCGATCGAGCCCGGACCTTGCTCGCCGAGCAGTTCGCGGGAGCGGGACACGACCCGGCCCATCGCGGTCTCCCAGTCGGCCTCCACCAGTCGCCCGCCCTCACGGACCAGTGGGCGGGTCAGCCGGTCGGGCGAGGCGTTGGCCTGCCAGCCGAAGAGATCCTTGGGGCCGAGCCTGCCGCGGTTGACCCGGTCGACCGCCCGCCCCCGCACCCCGACCATCCGGCCGTCGACCACCGCGATATCCATGGCATCCCCGTCGGAGTGCAGGATCGAGGCTGCCTGCACCCAGCGTTGCACCATCCCGGCCTCCACCCCTTCGGCGAGATGGGTGTCCACCCGGGCCGGCCACGGCTCGTGACGCCCATGCGGCACACGGCCGCCCCACGGATCCCCGATCCGGTCCACCGAAGGCTTCACCGCTGTCCCCTTGCCCACTTGTCGACGGCTTCCCCTTGTACGCCTGAACCGCAGACCTGGACATGAACCACGGCCAGGGGTACTGCCCTGTCACCCGGATACAGGCAGGCGACGGGGCCGTCTGCGGAGGCGCTTCCGGGGGGTGGTTCCGGCCCGCCGGCCAGGAGCCGGAGGCGCCGCCCTCCGGACGGGCTGCTCGCCCCGGCCCGCCGGTTCGAGACCGTCCCCGATCGCGCCACGTCCTTCTTCGGTCAAAGGGCGAGTTCTCCCCGGCTTCCGGGCCGGTGGTCCCGTGCGGTGGCCGGTCCGCCCGCCGCCAGGGCACGGGCGGGGGCGGGCTGTTCGCCGGGACGACTCCGGTGCACGGGGCTCGGGACGTCACGTCGTCGCATGGGCCGCTCCTCGGGAGAGTGGTCGCATCGATCGTCGGCCTGAAGTATCGCCACGGCCATGGTCCGGGGCCGCCGCAATTCTGCTCCGCAGAAAGGCGGAAGGATCCGCAGGGCGGTGTGGCATGTACGAGCGACGCGGCTCACCCGCGCGGCCCGTACGGTCTGTCAGTCTCCGGCGGCGATCGCCTCGCCGAGCGCGGCGAGGGAGTCGGCCAGCTGGTCCATCCACACCGACACCGGCTGCCCGGCGTCGGACTGGAGGGCCACGAAGGCGCCGTCGTAGCCGGCCATGCCGAAGGGCGCCAGGGTCCGCGCGATCGTGTCGGCGGTCTCCTCGCCCAGCCCCGCGAAGGACGAGCGGATCATGTGCGCCATGTAGGCGCGCCCCTCGTCGCGGACCGCGTTCACGGTCTGCAGCGCCTCCGGCGCCTCCGCCGCCTCACGGCTCATCACCAGGACGAACAGCAGGCGGAGGAACTCCTCGCCGTTCTCCATGACGTCGCCCGTCCGGCGCAGGTACCACCGGAGCAGATCACGCGGGCTGCCCTCGGCGGGCGGGTTGCGGTGTGCTTCGCGCATGGCGGCGAAGAAGGCTTGCGCGCCCTGCTCCATGACCGCGGAGAGCAGCCCGGCCTTGGATGCGAAGTGGTGGTAGAAGGCGCTCTTCGGCAGGCCGGTCTCCTTGACGAGCACCGACATCGGCGTTCCGGCGTAGCCGCGCACGGACATCACGCGGGCGGCCGCGTCGAGAATCTCCTGCCGTGACCGGCGGCCGCGGCGGTTGGTTCGTGCCTCCGGCGTGGGCGGCTCGCTCTTTTCCACCCACCGGAGTGTAGGCGAGGCCGGTTCCCGCGTCTCCGCCACAACCCGGCCGTACGGCGTTCACCGCGGCGCTCCGGTGCCGCCCGCACAGGAAATTTACTGCCAGGAATCTCTTGACGTGGCGCGGAGGTGCGCTGATACGTTCAAAAACGTACCGACCGATCGGTCCAAAACTTCCCCCTCTCTGCGTTCGAGCCTGACCCACGGAGCCCGCGCATGACCAAGAACTACGACGCGGATATCGCGATTGTCGGGTATGGCCCGACCGGTGTGATCGCCGCACTCACCCTCGCCCGGCACGGCATCTCCGCCGTCGCTCTCGAACGGGATCGGGACATCTACCCCCGGGCCCGTGCCGTGACGGTCAACGACTGGACGATGCGGATCTTCCAGGATCTCGGCATCGACGAGCGGATCGAGAGGGTGATCGATCCACAGCGGGCCCTGCGCTGGATGACCTACGACCGCACCGAGATCATGCGGATCGAGCATCCGCCGTCCACTCTCGGCCGCACCCCGCGCTTCTACAACATCTACCAGCCGACGATGGAGGCCGAACTGCGCGCGGCCGTCCAGGACCGGTACGCGGACCTGGTCACCGTGCACTACGGGGACGAGGTCACCGGCATCGAGCAGGACGCCGACGGCGTCACGGTCACCTCGACCGCCGACGGTGTCACCCGCACGACCCGCGCCCGGTACGCGATCGGCGCCGACGGCGGCAGCAGCGCCACCCGCGGCCGCATCGGCTGCAAGCTGCTCGGCGACACCGACGACGTCACCTGGGTGGTCATCGACTGTCACGTCAAACGCTGGTGGCCCGACCGCGACTTCCTGACCTTCTGGTCCGACAAGGAGCGCCCGGTCGTCGACATCGCCCTGTCCGCGGGCAACCATCGCTGGGAGATCCCGCTCAAGCCCGACGAGACCCCGGCGGACTATCCGACGAGCGCCGAACTCTGGCCGCTCCTCAAGGCGCTCGGCGTCTCCGAGGACGACGTCGACATCCACCAGCACGCCTTCTACCAGCACCACGTCCGCATGGCCGACACCTTCCGCCAGGGGCGGGTGTTCCTGGCCGGCGACGCAGCGCACCTGATGCCGCCGTGGGCCGGCGCCGGCATGCAGACCGGCATGCGCGACGCCCACGACCTGGGCTGGAAGCTCGCCCGCGTGCTCAAGGGCGAGCTGCCCGAGGGCTGGCTCGACACGTACGAGGCGGAGCGGCGCCCCAACGCCGCCTTCTACACCGGCCTCGCGGTCGGTCTGGGCCGGGTGATCAAGCAGGAGGTCTCCGCGGAGGAGCAGGCCGCGATGAACGCGGTGCCCGAGAACACGGTCACCCCGTTCGAGCCGCCGCTGACCGCCCCGCCGGTCCTCGCGGGCGGCTGGATCCGCGGCGAGACCGGCGATGCCAGCGTCATCGGCCGCATGATCCCGCAACCCGTCATCGGAGACACCGCGGGCCGGATGGCCCGCCTCGACGAACACCTCGGCCACCACTTCGTGCTGCTCGGCGACGACGTCGACCCGGCGACCCTGCTGTCGGCCGAGGAGAAGGCCGGCTGGGACACGCTCGGCGCCCACTACCGAGCGGTGCGTCCGAAGACCGCGCACACCCGGGGCCCGCACGAACTCGTCGACCTGGACGAGGTCGTCCTGCCCTGGATGCGCCGGTACGGCGCCCGGGTGATCGCGGTCCGCCCGGACCGTTTCGTCGCCGCCGCCGACACCCACGGCCTCGCCGTGCCCGCCCTCTGACCAAGCCCTGCGAAGCCTGCGAACAAGGAGAAGTGTCTTGTCCGGTGTGAAAGAACTCGGGTACGTCGTCTACGAGGTGAGCAGCCTCGCCGACTGGGAGCGCTTCGGCGTCGACCTGCTCGGCATGCAGCTCGGCGAGCGGACCGACAATGGCTTCACGCTGCGTACCGACGAGAAGGCCCACCGCTGGGTGATCACCGAGGGCCCCGCCGACGACCTGGTGGCGACCGGTTACGAGGTCGAGGGCGCGGCTGCGCTCGACGCGCTGGTCGCGCGACTGCGCGCGGCCGGTGCCGAGGTCGCGGAGGGCGACACGGCGCTCGCCGCCGCCCGCAAGGTGGACCGGATCTTCGTCACCACCGACCCGATGGGCAACCGGATCGAGCTGGTCAACGGCCTGGCCGACGCCGCCACCCCGTTCGCGTCCGCGTCGCTGCTCGGCGGCTTCGTGACCGGCGCCGGCGGCGCGGGCCACCAGGTCCTGCTCGCCCACGGGGTCTCCCGCGAGACCTATCTGGGCTTCTACGTCGACCTGCTCGGCTTCAAGATCAGCGACATCATCGTCGAGGAACTCGCCCCGGGCATCGTGGCCGACCTGATCTTCCTGCACTGCAACGGCCGTCATCACACCGTGGCCTTCGGCGACATGCCGCACCCGAAGAAGACCCACCACTTCATGGTCGAGGTCGACGACATCCGCGACGTCGGCCTGGCCTACGACCGGTGCATGGATGCCAAGCAGCCGTTCGAGATGACGCTCGGCATGCATCCGAACGACCACATGTTCAGCTTCTACGTCCTCACGCCGTCCGGATTCAGCGTCGAGTACGGCTGGGGCGGGCTGATCATCGACGACGAGACCTGGGAGGTGCGGACGCTCGACCGGCTGCACAGCTGGGGCCACCGTCCGCCGGGCGTGGTCGCCGACCTGCTCGCCGCCGCCCCGAACCCCATGGAAGAGAACCACTGATGAGCATCGACCCCCGGGACATCGCCCGCACCGTCCAGACACCCGACTGGAAGCTCCGCTACTACGAGGCGGGCTCCGGCCACCCGGTCGTCCTGCTGCACGGCAGCGGCCCCGGCGCCACCGGCTGGAGCAACTTCGCCGGCAACATCGAGGCCCTGGCCGAGCACTTCCACGTGTACGCGGTCGACATGCCGGGCTGGGGCGAATCGGACGCCGCCACCGTCGACCGGCTCGACCACGTCGAGGCCGCCATCCAGTTCCTGGACGCCCTCGGCATCGACAAGGCGGCCTTCGTCGGGAACTCGATGGGCGGCCAGACCTCGCTCCGCCTCGCCACCCAGCACCCCGAGCGGATCTCCCACCTGATCACCATGGGCCCGCCGGTCGGCAAGCTGCCCACCCTCTTCGGCCCGGGCGGCGGCCCGTCCGAGGGCCTCAAGGTCCTGATCGAGGCGTACCGGGACGCCGGCCCGGAGAACATGCGCAGGCTCGTCGAGATCATGGTCTACGACAAGGACCGGTTCGCCACCCCCGAGCTGTGCAAGGCCCGTTCGGACGCGGCCCTGGCCCGCCCCGAACACCTGCGCAACTACGTGGACGGCCTGCCCCAGGGCGCCCCGCTGCCCAAGTGGGTCAAGCCGGAACTGCTGCCGACGATTCAGGTGCCGACCCTGCTGATCCACGGCCGCGACGACCGCGTCGTCTCCTACGAGACCTCGCTGTTCCTGCTCGCGAACATCCCGAACAGCCGCCTGGTGGTGCTCAACCACTGCGGGCACTGGGCGATGATCGAGCACGCCGACGAGTTCAACCGGCTGGTCGTCGACTTCGTCGCCAACAACTGACGTCCGACCCCCAAGGGCCTGTACGACACCGCCGCGCCGGCGGGGTCGTACAGGCCCTTGTCCGTGGTCAGGAGCCCTCCTCGGCCAGATCCTTCTCCAGTGCGCGCGCCGCCGCCTCCAGCGTGGAGACCAGGGACCTCAGGCGGTGGGGGTCGTAACGCACGCTGGGCAGGGAGACCGACAGGCCGGCCAGCGCGGCACCGTCCCGGTCGCGCACCGGTACGCCGACGGCGGCCAGACCGCGCTCGGACCGGCCCCGGTTGACGGCGAATCCGCTGCGCCGCAGCCGCTCCAGCTCCGCCCGCAGCCGGTCGAGGTCCGGGCGGTCGGCCCGGCGGTCCCCGTACCGCTCGGCGGCGTACACCTCCTCCAGCTCCGTGTCGGAGAGTTCGGCGAGCAGCAGCAGGCCCGCCGTGGTGCGGTGGGCCGGGAAGACCATGCCCTCCCGGGAGCCGACCCGCAGGGCCTGCCCGCACTCGACGCTGGCGATGAACCGCACGGTGTCCCCGGTCCGCACCGTCAGGTTCGCGGTCTCGTCGAGGAGGTCGACGACCCGGTGCAGATGCGGGAGGGCAACGGCGCGCAGTCGCGAGACCTCGGACTGGGAGTACGAGGCGAGTTCGAGGACCGGGCCCGCGCGGTAGTCGCGGTCCTCGCCCTGCACGGCGAAGTCCCGGTAGACCAGCATCGCCAGGATGCGGTGGGCCGTGGACCGCGCGACGCCCAGACGCTCGGCGATCTGCGACACGCTCGCGCTGCCCTCCAGCTGGAGGATGGTCGCCGCCCGCAGTGCGTGGTCGACGCTGGCGATGGGGTAGGGCGGCGGGGTCTTGAGCGGCTTGTCCATGACGTACTCCCGGTCAGCTGTTCTGCTCTCCAGAATCTACCTGTTCCTCATGGAAGAACCGAGCAGGCTGAATCCGTGACGCACTCCTCTCTGGCCCATGACCTCGCCCCTGACCTCGGCTCGGGCTCCCCGGTGCGGCTGCAGGCCGTCGCCGCGGAGGGACAGCCCGAGGTCACCCCGGCGCTCGAAGAGCTCTACCGGGGCTTCGAACACGAACTGCTCGTCCCGCTGTGGACCGAGATCGGCGACCTGATGCCGGCCCACCCGCGCTCGCACGCCGTCCCGCACCTGTGGCGATGGGACCGGCTCCGGGAACTCGCGGCGCAGGCCGGTGACCTCGTCCCGGTCGGCCGCGGCGGCGAGCGCCGCGCCATCGCCCTGGCCAACCCCGCCCTCGGCGGGCGCCCGTTCGCCACCCCGACGCTGTGGGCGGCCATCCAGTACCTGATGCCGGGCGAGGACGCCCCCGAGCACCGCCACACCCAGCACGCCTTCCGCTTCGTCGTCGAGGGCTCGGGCGTGTGGACGGTCGTCGGCGGCGATCCCGTACCGATGCGGCGCGGCGACTTTCTCCCGCAGGCCGGCTGGAACTGGCACGCCCACCACAACGCCACCTCCGCGCCGATGGCCTGGATCGACGGCCTGGACATCCCCTTCCAGTACGCCACCGAGGCCCAGTTCTTCGAGTTCGGCCGCGACGAGATCAGTGACGCCGAGCGGACCACGCCCGAGCGGTCGCGCTCCGAGCGGTTGTGGGCCCATCCGGGTCTGCGCCCGCTCTCGGCCACCCCCACGACTCCGGGCAGCCCGCTGCTCTCGTACAAGTGGGAGTACACCGACGCCGCGTTGCGCGACCAACTGCTCCTGGAGAAGGAGGGGTTCGAAGGCACCGTCGAGCCCGGCCATGCCGCGGTCCGCTACACCAACCCGCACGACGGCACCGACGTCCTGCCGACCCTCCGCGCCGAGTTCCACCGAGTCGCCCGCGGCGCCGGGACCGCTCCCGTCCGCGAGACCGGATCCTCCGTCTACCAGGTCTTCGACGGCTCCGGCGTGGTGACCGTCGGGGAGCGGTCCTGGACGGTCAGCCGCGGCGACCTGTTCGTCGTCCCGTCCTGGGAACCCTTCTCCGCCTGCTCCGAGGCCGGCCGGTCGGACTCCGACTCGGGCGCCCTGGACCTCTTCCGCTTCTCCGACGCGCCCGTCTTCGAGGCGCTCCGACTCCACCGCACCCAGAAGGACGCCTGACCATGAAGCTCGCCACCCTCCGCACCGCGACCGGCACCCGGGCGGTCCGCCTCGACGGCGAGGTCCACGTCGATCTCGGGTACACCGACCTGGGCGAGCTGTTCGCCCGGGACGGCTGGCGGGCCGAGGCCGCCGCCGCGACCGGCCCCACGTACCCCGTCTCCGGGGCGGACTTCGCCCCGGTCGTCCCGAACCCCTCCAAGGTCGTCTGCGTCGGCCACAACTACACCAACCACATCAAGGAGATGGGCCGGGACCTCCCCGCCCACCCGACGCTCTTCCCGAAGTTCGCCGACACCCTCATCGGCGCGCACGACGACATCGTCAAGCCGGCCGAGACCGACGCCCTCGACTGGGAGGTCGAACTGGCCCTCGTGATCGGCAAGCAGGTGCGCCGCGCCGACGAGCAGCGGGCCGCCGACGCCATCGCCGGATTCACCGTCATGAACGACATCTCGGCGCGCGACTGGCAGTTCCGCACCATCGAGTGGACCCAGGGCAAGATCTGGGAGGCGACCACCCCGGTCGGTCCGTACGTCGTCACCCCCGACGAGGTCGGCGGCGTCCGCCCCGCCCTCGAGGTCAGGACGGTCGTCGACGGACAGGTCATGCAGCAGGACGACACCGGCACGCTGCTGTTCGACCCGGTCTTCCTCGTCCAGTACATCTCCACCGTGATCACTCTGCGGCCGGGCGACATCATCGCCACCGGTACCCCGGCGGGCGTCGGCAACGCCCGCGACCCCAAGGTCTTCCTGGTGCCCGGCCGGCGCGTGGTCACCGAGATCACCGGTCTCGGCTCCTGCACCAACGAGGTGGTCGCACCATGACGAACAGCACCCGCACCGGCGCGCGCACCTTCGACGACGCCCGCCGCTGGGCCCTGATCGGCGCCGAGCTGATCTCCGACGCCGTCGCCGGTCTCGAGGACGGCGGGTACGCGGCGCCCACCGCCCTGCCCGGCTGGACCCGCGCCCACGTCGCCGCCCATGTGGCCGCGAACGCCGAGGCGCTGTCCAACCTGGTCCACTGGGCCGCCACCGGCGAACCCACGCCGATGTACGCCTCGCCCGAGGAGCGCGCCGCCGGGATCGAACGCGGCCGCGCCCTGCCGGCCGCCGAGCTGTCCGCCTGGCTGCGCCGTTCGGCGGACGCGCTGGAGGCGCGGATGGACCGGCTGACCGACGAGCAGTGGCGGCACGAGGTCGTCACGGCCCAGGGCCGGACCGTTCCCGCCACCGAACTGCCCTGGATGCGCTCGCGCGAGGTGTGCGTCCACGCCGTCGACCTGGCGACCGGCGTCTCCTTCGCCGATCTGCCGGCCGGCTTCCTCGCCGCACTGTGCGACGACGTCACCGCCAGGCGTGCCGCCTCCCCCGGCCCGGCCGTCACCCTGCGCGCCCCGGCCGCCGGGGCCGTCTGGGAGCTGCCGGGCGACGGCGAGAGCATCGGGATCACCGGTGAACTGCACGACATCGCGGCCTACTTGACCGGACGGGGCACCGCACTGCGCGCCGCGGACGGCTCCCCCGCCCCGGCCCTTGCCGCCTGGCTCTGATCCGGGCCCGCCCCGCACACGCAAGGAACAGCACATGAACCCTGAACCCACGCCCGACGTCCTGGTGGTCGGCGGCGGCATCGGCGGACTCAGCACCGCCTACGCCCTGTCCCGCCGGGGGCTGCGGGTCCGCGTCCTCGAACAGGCCCCCGAGTACGGCGAGGTCGGCGCCGGCCTGCAGATCGCCCCCAACTGCACCCGCATCCTCGCGGAGTACGGTCTCCTCGACGAGGCGAAGGCGCTGGGCGTCGTCCCGGAGCACATGGTGATGCGGGACGCGCTCGACGCCCGGGAGCTGACCCGGCTCGACCTGGGCGACCTCGAACGACGCTACGGCTTCCCGTACATGGTCATCCACCGCAGCGACCTGCACGGCATCTTCCTGCGGGCCTGCCGACGCGCCGGGGTGGAGCTGCTCAACGACCAGGTCGTCGTCGGCTACGAGAACATCGAGGGCGGCGCCCGGGTTCTCCTCCAGGACGGGCGGACCGAGTCCGCCCCGCTGGTCGTCGCGGCCGACGGACTGCATTCCGTGGCCCGCCGCGACCTGATCGGCGACGATGTCGTCAACTCCTCCTACGTCGCCTACCGCGCGGCCGTCCCCATCGAACAGGTCCGGCACAACGACATCGCCGAGAACGACGTCACCGTGTACGTCGGCCCCGGCTGCCACTTCGTCCAGTACGCGCTGCGCGGCGGCGAGATGTTCAACCAGGTCGCCGTGTTCGAGTCGCCGAAGGCCCTGGCCGGCCGGGAGGACTGGGGCACGCCCGACGAGCTGGACGCCGCCTTCGCGGACACCTGCGACACCGTTCGCAAGGGAATTCCGCTGATGTGGCGGGACCGCTGGTGGCGCATGTTCGACCGCGACCCCGTCGAGACCTGGGTGCACGGCCGGATCGTGCTCCTCGGCGACGCCGCGCACCCGCCGCTCCAGTACATGGCACAGGGCGCGATCATGGCGATCGAGGACGGCTGGGTGCTCGCCCAGCACTACGCGCGCCTGGCCGGGGCCGCCCCCGCCGGGACGGAGCCGGACTGGGACGGTGCGCTGGCCGCGTACGAAGCGGTCCGGGTCGAGCACTGCCGGCGGGTGCAGACCACCGCCCGGTCGTGGGGCGAGCTGTGGCATCTCGACGGGGAGGCGCGGCTGCGGCGCAACGCGATCATGCGGGCGCGGGACATCCACGACTACTCCTTCACCGACTGGGTGTACGGTCCGACCGCGCTGACGCCGGACGAGGAGCCCGAGATGTTCACGCCGATCCCGCTGTCCTCGGCGGTCGTCGAGGAGCCGGCGGTCTGACCGGCGGTGATCAGTGGCGGCGGCGGGCCAGGGTCGAACCCAGGCCCGTCGCCGCCGCGCGGACCGCGTTCGCGTGCGACTCGGGGCGGAAGCGTCCGACCGGTCCGGCCACGCTGATGCCCGCGAGGGCGGTCGCACCGTCGGCGGCCAGGACCGGTGCGGCGACGCAGAGCAGGCCCGGGGTCGACTCCTCGCGTTCGTGGGCGAGCCCGGTCTCCATGACGTCGAGGAGCTGCCGGTGCAGCAGGCCCGGCGCGATCACGGTGTGCGCCGTGCGGCGTTCGAGCGGGCCGGTGAGGACCGCGGTCCGCTCGTCCTCCCCGGCGTACGCGAGCAGCACCTTGCCGATCGCCGTGCAGTGCAACGGCATGCGCCCACCCGTGCGGGAGGGCGCATGCGCCTGCCGGTGTCCGCCGATCTTGGCGACGTAGACGACCTCGTGCCCCTCGCGCACGCCCAGGTGCACGGTCTCGTGCGTGCGCTCGTACACGTCCTGGAGGAACGGCATCGCCAGTTCGAGGAGGGTGCGCTCGGCGGCCGCTCGCAGGCCGAGCTCGAAGAGGCCGCCGGACAGCCGGTAGCCGTGCTCGGTCTTGTCGAGGAGCCGGTGGTGCACCAGGTCGCTGGCGATCCGGTGCACGGTGCCCTTGGCCAGTCCGGTACGCCGGACGAGCTCGGCGAGCGGCAGTACGGAATCGGCCGGGCCGAACGCGCGCAGGATCCCCAGCGCCTTGCCCAGGACCGTGTCGCTGTCCTCCATGAAAAGAGCGTACCGCTGAGTGGAACGCCTTCGTGGATCCCCTCCGCCCCTTACCGCAGATTGGACGTCATGCCCCAGAATCACCTCCCTGTCGGTGACGACAGCATCGCCGCCGCCGCGGCCCGGCTCCTCGAGGCCACCGCCGGCGGCACCCCCGTCCCACCTGTCCGCGACCTCATCGGCCGTGACGACGTCAAGGCCGCCTACGCCGTGCAGCAGCGGATCACCGCCGAGCGGATCACGGCCGGCGCCGTGGTGACCGGCCGGAAGATCGGACTGACCTCCACCGCCGTGCAGCGGCAGCTCGGCGTCGACCAGCCCGACTTCGGTGTCCTCTTCGACGACATGGCGTACGCCGACGGCTCGGTGGTGCCGGTCGACGCGGTCCTGCAGCCGCGGGTCGAGGCCGAGATCGCGTTCGTACTCGGGGCCGACCTCGCCGAGGGGCCGCTGGACGCCGCCCAGGTGCGCGCGGCCATCACCCATGCCGTCGCCGCGATCGAGATCTGCGGCAGCCGGGTGGCCGACTGGGACATCAGCTTCGGTGACACGGTCGCCGACAACGCGTCGGCCGGCGCCTACGTCCTGGGCAGCCGGCGCGTCCCGCTGACCGGGTTCGATCCCGTCGCCGCCGAGATGACCATGGCTGTCGACGGCGAGACCGTCTCCACCGGCACCGGCGCCGCCTGCCTCGGCGACCCGGTCGACGCCGTCGTCTGGCTGGCCCGCCAGGCACGCGAACTCGGCGATCCGCTCCGCGCGGGCCAGGTCGTCCTCTCCGGCGCCCTCGGCCCGATGCGTCCCGTGACGCCGGGCACCACCGTCCACGCCACCGTCACCGGCCTCGGCACGGTGTCGGTCTCCTTCTCCGCCAGCACCCCCGCGTAAGGAACGACGATGAGCAAGACGAAGGTCGCCGTCATCGGGTCGGGCAACATCGGCACCGACCTGATGATCAAGATCATGCGCACGGCGCAGCATCTCGAGATGGGCGTCATGGTCGGCATCGACCCGGCGTCCGACGGCTTGGCGCGCGCCGCCCGGCTCGGGTTCGAGACGACCGCCGAGGGCGTGGACGGACTGCTGAAGTCGCCGCAGATCGACGAGATCGGCATCGTCTTCGACGCCACCTCCGCCGGCGCGCACCGGGCCAACGACGCGAAGCTGCGGCCGCGCGGCATCCGCGTGATCGACCTGACGCCGGCCGCGATCGGCCCGTACGTCGTGCCGGCGGTCAATCCGGAGGAGCACCTCGACGCGCCGAACGTCAACATGGTCACCTGCGGCGGCCAGGCCACGATCCCGGTCGTGGCCGCGATCAGCCGGGTCACCCCGGTGGCCTACGCGGAGATCGTCGCCTCGATCGCCTCGAAGTCGGCCGGTCCGGGAACCCGGGCGAACATCGACGAGTTCACCGAGACCACCTCCTCGGCGATCGTGGAGGTCGGTGGCGCCGCGCGGGGCAAGGCGGTCATCATCCTCAACCCGGCCGAGCCGCCACTGATGATGCGGGACACGGTCTTCGCCCTGGTCACCCTGGACGAGGGCGAGGACGGCGAGACCGCGAAGGCACAGATCACCGAGTCGGTCCGCAAGATGGTCACCGAGGTCTCGGCGTACGTACCGGGCTACCGGATGGTCCGGGACGTCCAGATCACCGGGATCCCGGCCGACCAGCCCGTCGAGACGCTGCTCGCCGACGGCGTCACCCGGCGGCCGACCCACCAGGTGTCGGTCTTCCTCGAGGTGGAGGGCGCGGGCATGTACCTCCCGGCGTACGCCGGGAACCTCGACATCATGACCTCGGCCGCCGTGCAGATGGCCGAGAAGATCGCCGCCGCGAAGGAGGCCATGCAGTGAGCACCCCGATCTTCGTCCAGGACGTCACTCTCCGCGACGGCATGCACGCCGTGCGGCACCGCATCACGCCCGAGGACGTCCGGCGCATCGTCGTCGCCCTGGAGGAGGCCGGCGTCGACGCGATCGAGGTCGCCCACGGCGACGGCCTCGCCGGCAGCTCCCTCAACTACGGCCCGGGCTCGCACACCGACTGGGAGTGGATCGAGGCCGCCGCCTCCGTGCTGAAGCGCGCCCGCCTCACCACCCTGCTGCTGCCGGGCGTCGGCACCGTCCACGAGCTGAAGCGCGCCCACGACCTCGGCGTCCGCTCGGTGCGGGTGGCCACCCACTGCACCGAGGCCGACGTCTCCGCACAGCACATCGCCGCCGCGCGCGAGCTGGGCATGGACGTCTCCGGCTTCCTGATGCTCTCCCACATGGCCGAGCCCGAACAGCTCGCGCAGCAGGCCAAGTTGATGGAGTCGTACGGCGCCCACTGCGTCTACGTCACCGACTCCGGCGGCCGGCTGACGATGAACGACGTCGCGGCCCGGGTGCGCGCCTACCGGGACGTCCTCGACCCGGCGACCGAGATCGGCATCCACGCCCACGAGAACCTCTCGCTCTCGGTGGCGAACTCCGTGGTCGCGGTCGAGAACGGCGTGTACCGGGTCGACGCCTCCCTCGCGGGACACGGCGCGGGCGCGGGCAACTGTCCCCTCGAGGCGTTCGTGGCCGTCGCGAACCTGTCGGGCTTCGAGCACGGCTGTGACCTGTTCAAGCTCCAGGACGCGGCCGACGACATCATCCGTCCCCTCCAGGACCGTCCGGTCCGGGTCGACCGCGAGACCCTGACCCTGGGCTACGCGGGGGTCTACTCGAGCTTCCTGCGGCACGCGGAGACGGCCGCGCAGCGGTATGAGGTCGACGTCCGCGACATCCTGATGGAATGCGGCCGACGCGCTCTGGTCGGCGGCCAGGAAGACATGATCGTCGACATCGCCCTCGGTCTGGCGGCCGGCCGCTGAGCCCCGCTCCGTCGGTCCGGTTCACGGTCGGCTCCACCCCTCGAACCGGACCGACGGAGAACATGGGGGTGCTGAGGGCCGTCCATCGTGAGGTGGACGAACCATGACCGGATCGGAGCCGTTCCGGCCCGGTCCCAGAACGCAGACGGCTGCTCGGCCGACTCACCGGCGAGCTCGTACGGCACGCGGTCGCAGAGGAGCGGCCTCGGGCCGGACCCGGCCTCACCACACGACCTCGGCGGCCCGGGTGATGTCCGCGCCCATGTTCCGCCGCATCATGGTCAGCGCAGCCTCCGCGAGGTCCGGGTGGATGGCGGCCACTGCATCCACGGGCACGATCACGCCGAGACGCCGGATGTGCGCGTCGAGCGCCGAGTACAGCACGCACTGTTCGGTCACCTGACCGGTCAGAACCACCCGGTCCACGTCGAGTTCCGCCAGCAGATACGTCAGCGGCGTCTCGTAGAAGATGGAGTGTCTGGCCTTGAGGATGAACAGGGACTCCGCGTCCGGCCGCAGCGGCTCCACAAGAGCGGCGTGCGGCGTCGCCAGGGCCTCGTCGAGCAGCTCGCCGTGGTGGGAGCGCCACTGCCCCCAGTTGTCGTTGGCGTAGATCACCGGGGTCCCGGCCGCGCGGGCGCGGCCGATCAACGACACGATCCCGGGCAGCGCCGCCGTGGCGGCGGGCAGCAGCAGCTCCGCGTCCCTGTGCTCATAGGTGTTGATCATGTCGATGACGATGAGTGCCGAGCGGCCCATGCCACCACCCTCTCCCCTGTCCGAACTCTCCTGGCCTCGCCCGGCAGCCACGCTGTCCGTGGAGCGTCGTCGGCTGCCTTTCGCTCCGGGGACGGCGGCGTCGGGGTGGGCGTGGCGCGTCTCCCCCACCCGCGGCGCGCCATCGGCCGGCCAGGGACGCCCCCGCCGCCGAACTCGCCCCGAAGCGCCGGCATGCCCCCCTGGGACCTGGACCTGTGCGTGAGTGCCCCTCGCGGAACCTGACGGGAGCGACCCCCGGCAGTGGCAGATGCCCCCTGGAAGCGCGTTCCGTTCAGTCGGTGGAGAGCGCTTCCAGCAGGTCGCCCACCTGGGGGTCGGGCAGGGCGCGGGCCACGTCGGCCTGGGCGACCATGCCGACCAGGCGGTGGCCGTCGATGACCGGCAGCCGACGGACCTTGTGTGTGCTCATGGTGCGCATGATCTCGCCGGCATCGTCGTCGGCGCCGATCGTCACGGCTTCGCCCTGGGCGAGCTCGCCGGCAGTGGTCGACGCGGGGTCCTTGCCGGCCCCCAGGACCTTGATCACGATGTCCCGGTCGGTGAGCACACCCTTGAGCCTGTCGTCCGTGCCGCAGATCGGGAGCGCGCCGACACCCATTTCGGTCATCTTCCGGGCCGCGAGCAGGACCGGCTCGTCGGCACCGATGCATTCGGCGCCCTCGGTCATGATCTCTCGTGCAGTGGTCATTGTCCGCTCTCTTCTGTCGCTGTTCCTGATCCGGCCGATCGGCCGGGGGTGTCCCTGTCCGTCCGGTGGGGGTCCGTCCGGTGGGGTTCAGTCCTTGCCGCGGCCTGACAGCAGGTCGCGGAGCCGGTCCACCAGCCCGGCACCGGGCCCCAGCAGCTTGTTGCCGGGCGGGGTGTCCGGGGCGGAGGGGTGCGGACGGGTCGGGGCCGTCTTCTTCGCTGTACGCACCTTGTCGCCCAGGTCGTCCAGAGCTGCGGGGGTACAGGCCGCGGCGAGCAGGGGGAACAGCCGGCCTTCCTCATCTCGCACGTGCTCGCTCACCTCGACCTTCAGCCGCGCCACCAGAGAATCGAACTGCGGGTCGTCCGCAGCCATGCTCTCCAGCTCCTTGAGGTGCTGCTCCACCTGGGCGTGATCGGAAAGCTCCTTGTCCGCGATCACGTCCCCGTCCTCGACGTGCTTGCGCACGGCCGGGTACAGGTACATCTCCTCCGCGACGGAGTGGCGTACCAGTTCGATGGTGAGCTCATCGGCCAGCTTCCGGCGCTGCTCATCACCGACCGGCAGGTCCTCGATCTTCGCGAACAGTTCATCGACCTCCCGGTGGTCGGTGGTGAGTTCCGCGATCACATTGCCGCCATGTCCCATAAGGATGATTCCTTCCGCTCTTGTCGCGTGACCCGAAGACAGCTCACCGTTCCACAGCGGGCACCCGAAGGCTCTTCAACACGCATGCGGTGTGACCGTCCAGGTGACGGGCCGTCGACTGCATGGGGCACCGGGGCGGCCGGAGAGTTTTCCGTGGGACAGCCCAGCCGTTTTTGGAAGGCCCGCCCGAACCGGGCACCTTCCGTCCGGTGGATCGATCATCACAACGGCCTCGGGCGGGGCTGTCCCACGGCGTGCGTGCGGGAGCAGAGCGGGGCGGCTGCCTCCACGAACGCCTCGGGCGGGCCGTCACCGCTCCCCGGCCCGGCGCGAAGCCCCGGCCCGGCTCCGCCGCCCTGCGGGGCTCCGCGCCCCGGGAGGCGGGGTGGCCCGGTCACTGGTTGTCTGGAGAGGGCGGCCCTTACCGGCGAAGCACGCGGTCGGGCGTGGGAGCACGATCGTGCGGGCGGCAGTGCAGGTGATGCCGACGGTACCGGCGACCGGGCGCTCCCACCGGCGGGGCGGGCCGGAGAGCGACCTGCCGGGAGCACCCGGCCCGCGATCCAGAGCCACCGCACCGGAAAGAGGAACAGCCATGAAGCGCCAGTCTTCTTCGCACTCCCCCGGTCCGGGACCCGGCTCCCCCGCCGCGGCACCCGTCGATGTGGTCAGCCTGGAACGGGCGCTGCGCGAGGGGGTGCGGGGAGAGGTGCGTTTCGACGCGGGCAGCCGGGGCGCCTACTCCACGGACGGGTCGAACTACCGGCAGGTCCCGATCGCCGTGGTCGTGCCCCGCGATGTCGAGGCGGGCGCGGACGCGGTGCGGATCTGTGCCCGGTTCGGCGCGCCGGTGCTGTCCAGGGGCGGCGGGACGAGCCTGGCCGGCCAGTGCACGAATGCCGCGGTGGTCATCGACTGGACGAAGTACTGCCACAAGCTGGTGTCCGTGGCGCCCGACCGCCGGACCTGCGTGGTCGAGCCCGGAATCGTGCTGGACGAACTGAACCGTCAACTGTCGCGGGATCGGCTGAAGTTCGGCCCGAAGCCCTCCACCCACAGCCACTGTTCGCTGGGCGGGATGATCGGGAACAACTCCTGCGGGGCGTCGGCGCAGGCGTACGGCAAGACGGTGGACAACGTGCGGCGCCTGGAGATCCTGACCTACGACGGGACGCGTTGCTGGGTCGGCCCCACCTCCGGCGAGGAGTACGAAGCCGTGCTCCGCGCCGGGGGCCGTCGCGCCGAGCTCTACGCCGGGCTGCGCCACGTGGTGGACGGGCATCTGGCGGACATCCGCCACGGCTTTCCGCGCCTTCCGCGACGGGTGTCCGGCTACAACCTCGACTCGCTGCTGCCGGAGAACGGCTTCGACGTGGCACGCGCGCTCGTCGGGAGCGAGGGCACCCTGGTCGTCGTCCTGCGGGCCGAGCTGGATCTGGTGCCCGTGCCCCGTCGCGAGGCGATGGTCGTACTCGGCTACGACGACATCTGCACGGCCGCCGACGACGTGCCCCGGCTGCTGGCGCACGGCGAACCGGAGCTGCTGGAGGCCCTGGACGGACGCATGGCCCAGCTCATGCGCGAGGAGGGCTCCCACCTCGAGTCGTTGGAGACCTTCCCCGAGGGGGAGAGCTGGCTCCTCGTCCAGTTCGCCGGAGAGAGCCAGGACGACGTGGACGCGCAGGCCCGGGACCTGCTCGACGCGCTCGGCCGCGGCCCGGAGGACCCGCGGGTCTCCTTCTCGGACGACCCCGGCCGCGAACAGAAGATGCTCCGGGCCCGTGAGGCGGGCCTGGGGGTGACCGCGCGCCCGCCCGACGACCGCGAGACCTGGGAGGGCTGGGAGGACTCCGCCGTACCGCCGGAACGGCTCGGTGACTACCTGCGCGGCCTGAAGGAACTGTTCGCGGAGTTCGGCTACGGCCACCCCTCGCTCTACGGGCACTTCGGCCAGGGCTGCGTGCACACGCGTATCCCGTTCGAGCTCACACACGCCGAGGGGGTCGCCGCGTTCCGCGCGTTCCTGTTCCGCGCCGCCGATCTCGTCGTCTCCCACGGCGGTTCGCTCTCGGGGGAGCACGGCGACGGGCAGGCCCGGGGCGAGTTGCTGGACCGGATGTTCGGCCGCCCGCTCGTCGATGCCTTCGGCGAGGTGAAACGGCTCTTCGACCCGGGCAACAGGATGAATCCCGGGAAGGTCGTCGCCCCGCACCGCGTCGACGAGGACCTCCGGCTGGGAGCACGGTGGCATCCGGCCGGCCGCACCACGCACTTCGGCTACCCGCACGACGACGGATCCTTCAGGGAGACAATGAAGCGTTGCGTCGGGATCGGGAACTGCCGCAGCCGCACCGGCGGGGTGATGTGCCCGTCGTACCGGGCGACGGGTGAGGAGGAACACTCCACGCGCGGCCGGGCACGCCTGCTGTTCGAGATGCTGGGCGGGCACGACGACTCTCCCGTGACCGGCGGCTGGCGCTCGCCCGAGGTGCGCGACGCGCTCGATCTCTGCCTCTCCTGCAAGGGCTGCCGGTCCGACTGCCCCGTCGGTGTCGACATGGCCACCTACAAGGCCGAGTTCCTCTCCCACCACTACGCCCGCAGGCTGCGCCCCGCGGCCCACTACTCGCTGGGCTGGCTGCCGGTCTGGGCGTGCGTGGCGCGCCTCGCACCACGCACGGTGAACGCTCTTCTCCATGCCCCCGGTCTCGCAGCCGCCGGGAAACGTCTCGCGGGAGTGGCCGCCGAACGGACGGCGCCGGTCTTCGCGTCGGAGTCCTTCCGCCGGTGGTGGGCCGGGCGGAACGTTCCCCGGCCGGAACCGGGGGATGAACGGGCGGTCGTGCTGTGGCCGGACACGTTCAGCAACTCCTTCCACCCGGCCGTCGCGCGAGCCGCGGTGCGGGTCCTGGAGGACGCCGGATTCCGGGTGGCCGTGCCGGAGCGGCCCGTCTGCTGCGGCCTCACCTGGATCTCCACCGGGCAACTGGACACGGCGAAAAGAGCGCTGCGGCGGACGGTGGAACAGCTGCGTCCGTGGATCGAGGCCGGCACGCCGGTCGTCGGGCTGGAGCCGTCGTGCGTCGCCGTCTTCCGCACCGACGCCCCGGAGCTGATGCCGCAGGACCTGGACGTCCAACGGCTGTCGCGGCAGATGCGCACCTTCGCGGAACTCCTCGTCGGCGAGGTGCCGCGGAAGGACTGGCGCCCACCGCGCCTCGCCCGGTCCGCCGTCGTCCAGACCCACTGCCACCAGCACGCCGTGCTCAAGGACGACGCGGACCGCGAACTGATGCGGCGCGCGGGCATCGAGGCGGTCGTGCTGGACGAGGGCTGCTGCGGACTGGCCGGGAACTTCGGTTTCGAGCGGGGGCATCACGAACTCTCGGTCGCCATCGCCGAACAGGGCGTCCTGCCCGCCGTGCGGAACGCCCCGCCGGGGGCGCTCGTCCTGGCGGACGGCTTCAGCTGCCGTACTCAGATCGAGGAGGGCGGCGCCGGCCGTCGGGCGATGCATCTGGCCGAGGCGCTGGCTCTCGGCCTGGACGGCGGTCTTCCGGCGGGCCGGCCGGAAAAGCTCGCCGGGCGTCCGGAGGTTCCCGCGCAGGACGGCCGCCGGGTGACGACGGCTGCCGTCCTTGCCGCCGGGGCGGTGGGAGCGGGCGCGTACGGCTTGCTCCGACGGTTCCGTGTCCGGTGGATGTTCCGGAGCTGAAAGGCGGTCGGCGCCGCCGGGCAGCACGGCCCCGACGACGGTGCGGCCCTTCGCGAGAGACGCGCACGACACGAGAGGAGACCGAGGCCGATGAAGGTGTCCGACTACATTCTCCAGCGCCTGCGCGAGTGGGAGGTCGAGCATGTCTTCGCCTACGCGGGCGACGGCATCAACGGCCTCCTCGCCGCCTGGGGACGCGCCGGCAACGAACCCGAGTTCATCCAGGCCCGCCACGAGGAGATGGCCGCCTTCGAAGCCGTGGGCTACGCCAAGTTCTCCGGCCGGGCGGGGGTCTGCGCGGCGACCTCGGGACCCGGCGCCATCCACCTCCTCAACGGGCTGTACGACGCGAAGCTCGACCACGTTCCCGTGGTGGCCCTGGTGGGGCAGACAAACCGCAGCGCCATGGGCGGCTCCTACCAGCAGGAGGTCGACCTGCTGAGTCTGTACAAGGACGTCGCCTCGGACTTCTGCGAGATGGTGACCGTCCCCGAACAGCTCCCCAACGTCATCGACCGGGCCTTTCGCACCTCGTACGCCCGACGGACCGTGACGGCGGTCATCATCCCGGCGGACGTGCAGGAACTCGACTACTCGCCGCCCACGCACGCCTTCAAGATGGTGCCCTCCAGCCTGGGCCTGGGCTCCTCGGCCCCGGTTCCTTCCGACGAGGACGTCGCGCGGGCGGCGGAGGTGCTGAACGCGGGTGAGAAGGTCGCCGTCCTGATCGGGCAGGGCGCCCGGAACGCGCGGGTGGAGGTCGAGGAACTCGCGGACGTGCTCGGCGCCGGGGTGGCCAAGGCCCTGCTGGGCAAGGACGTGCTCTCCGACGAGCTGCCCTATGTGACCGGGGCGGTCGGTCTGCTGGGCACCCGGCCTTCGTACGAGCTCATGCGGGACTGCGACACGCTTCTGGTGATCGGTTCCAGCTTCCCCTACACGCAGTTCCTGCCCGAACTGGACCAGGCCCGCGCGGTGCAGATCGACATCGACCCGCACATGATCGGGCTGCGCTACCCGTTCGAGGTGAACCTGGTCGGGGACGCGAGGAGAACGATCAGGGAGCTGCTGCCGAGACTGAAGCGGAAGGAGCACGGGGCCTGGCGCAAGAAGATCGAGAAGGACACCGCCCGCTGGTGGGAGGTCATGCGCGACCGTGCCGCGGTGGAGGCCGATCCAATCAACCCGGAGTACGTCGTGCACTGCCTCGACCCGCTGTTGCCGGACGACCTCATGCTGGCCGCCGACTCCGGTTCCGGCGCCAACTGGTACGCGCGTCATCTGCGGCTGCGCGGCCGGATGCGCGGCTCGCTCTCGGGCACCCTCGCCACGATGGGACCGGGCGTGCCGTACGTGATCGGGGCGAAATTCGCCCATCCCGACCGGCCCGCACTGGCGCTCGTCGGCGACGGTGCCATGCAGATGAACGGCATGGCGGAACTCATCACCGTCGCGAAGTACTGGTCGCGGTGGCAGGACCCGCGGCTGGTCGTCGCGGTGCTCAACAACCAGGACCTGAACCAGGTCACCTGGGAGATGCGCGCCATGTCCGGGGCCCCGCAGTTCCTTCCCTCCCAGTCCCTGCCCGACGTGCCCTACGCCGGCTTCGCGCGCTCGATCGGCCTCGGTGGCACAAGGGTGGAGGAACCCGATGGTGTCGAGGACGCCTGGCGGCGGGCGCTGGCTGCGGACCGCCCCTTCGTCATCGACTTCGTCACCGATCCGGCCGTTCCTCCGATCCCTCCGCACGCCACCCGGGAACAGGCCGAAGCGGTGGTCTCCGCCGTCGTCAAGGGGGACAGCGACCGCGGCGGCATGATCAGGCAGGGGCTCAAGGCGAAGATGCAGGAGCTGCTGCCCGGCCACCACCGTGACGGCTCCCCGAACGGGCGGGAGAGCTGAGTGAATGCCGTTCCGGCCGTCGGCGAGCCGCTGGTCCGCACGGTCGAAGCCGTCGCGTACACCGTCCCGACGGACGCCCCGGAGGCGGACGGCACCCTGGCGTGGGACTCGACCACCCTGGTGCTCGTGCGGGCGGGTTCCGACGGGGCGACGGGGCTCGGCTACACCTATGGCGCGGCCGCCACCGCCCGGGTGGTCGACGAGCTGCTGGCCGGGGTGGTGACCGGACTGCGCGCCTGGGATCCGCCGGGTGCGAACGAGGCGATGAGACGTGCGGTGCGCAACGCGGGTTTCCCCGGGCTGGTCGCCCGCGCCGTCTCGGCCGTCGACATCGCCCTGTGGGACCTCAAGGCACGCCTGCTGGGGCTCCCGCTCGTGGATCTGCTCGGGGCGGGCATCCGGGAGGTGCCCGTGAAGGAGGGAGCCACGAACCGCGTCAAAGCGCCCCGGGACTGCCCACCCCGGCCACACGCGCTGCGCGACTACGCACTGATCGCGGACGGCGAGCGCGGGGCTCTCGTCGGGCCGTGCGGGGACATCCCCTGGCTGTGCGTGCCGCGTTGGGATTCCGAAGCGGTGTTCGCGGCCCTCGTCGGAGGCGCCGGCCACTACACGGTCACCCCGCGCGGGCGCTTCGTGCGGGGCGGCTACTACGAGGACGGCAGCCTCGTCTGGCGCAACCGGTGGATCACCGAAAGAGGCATCGTCGAACGCCGGGACGCTCTCGTGCTTCCCGGCGATCCGCACCGGGCCGTCCTGCTGCGCCGGATCATGGCCGTGGACGCGACCGCCGAGGTCCTGGTGTGCCTGGAGCCCTTCGCGGGTTTCGGAACGGAGTCGGTCCGAAGCCTCCACCGGGACGGCGAGGAAGTCTGGACCGGGCGGTGCGGCCCCCTGCGGTGGCGGTGGAGCGGGGCGCAGGAGGCGCGGCCCGTACGTCGGAACCGGCGGACCACCGGCCTGGCCGCAGAACTCGTTCTGGGCCCGGGCACCTCCTGTGACCTGGTGCTGGAGATCGGTGACCGGCCGCTCGGCGATCCGGTGATCGCCTCGCGGGCGTGGGCGGCGACCGGGAACGCCTGGGCCGCAGCGGTGCCCGGACTGGCATCGGCGCTCGCGCCCCGGGACGCACGCCAGGCGTGCGCCGTACTGCGAGGTCTGACCGGTGCCACGGGCGGGATGGTCGCCGCCGCCACGACGAGCCTGCCCGAACGCGCCGAGGAGGGCCGCAACTACGACTACCGCTACGTGTGGATCCGTGACCAGTGCTATGCGGGGCAGGCCGCGGCGGCCTGCGGTGATCACGCGCTGCTGGACAGTGCGGTGCGGTTCGTGACCGCCCGCCTGCACGAGGACGGTTCACGGCTTGCCCCCGCCTACACGGTGACGGGCGGCCCGGTCCCGGACCAGCGCACCCTGGGGCTGCCGGGCTACCCGGGCGGGTACGACCGGGTCGGCAACCGGGTGAACCGGCAGTTCCAGCTCGACACCTTCGGCGAAGCGCTGCTGCTCCTCGCCGCTGCCCACCGGCTGGGCCGGCTCGACGCCGACGGCCGGCAGGCCGCCCGCGTCGCCACCGATGCGATCGCCCGCCGCTGGCACGAGCCCGACGCCGGTATCTGGGAGTTGGAGAACCGCCGGTGGACCCACAGCCGGCTGATCTGCGCGGCCGGGCTGCGCTCGTCGGCCGCCATCGCTTCCGCCGGGCGTGCCGCCTCCTCGGCTGCTCTCGCCGACCGGATCGTCGCCGTGACCTCGGAGACCTGCCTCCATCCCTCGGGCCGCTGGCAACGTTCCCCGGGCGATCCCCGCGCCGACGCCGCGCTGCTGCTGCCACCACTGCGCGGCGCGCTGCCGTCCGAGGACCCGCGAACTCTGGCGACTCTGCGGGCGTACCGGCAGGAACTGACCGCCGATCACCACGCCTACCGGTTCCGGCACGACGAACGGCCGCTGGAGGAGGCGGAGGGCGCCTTCCTGCTCTGCGGCCACGTCATGGCCCTCGCCGAGCACCAGCAGCACCATCGGGAGGAAGCGCTCCGGTGGTTCGAACGCAATCGCGCCGCCTGCGGGCCGGCGGGGCTCTTCGCCGAGGAGTACGACATCCGCCAACGGCAGCTCCGCGGGAACCTCCCCCAGGCCTTCGTCCACGCCCTGTTCCTGGAGAGCGCCGCCCGGCTCGCGCGGCCTCCGCGTTGAACGGTTCGCTCGCTCGCGGAAGGTCACACGACGGGACGGGGCGCCCGTGCGCCAGAGATCCGTCACCCGTTCGGCAGCGAATCCCCCGACGTCCCCGCTTCGTTCATATCGGTGGAGAGCCTGTGCACCGAGTCTGCCGCCGGTCGCCCTCACTGTCGGCAAGCCCGGCCAGATCCCTGCACAGGCGGGTTTCCGGCGGTCGCGAGGGGCTGCCCAGCGTGCGCGGCAGTGGGTCCGGCCACTGCCGCCGATCGGAACGGCGGAGGCGCCCCATGTCACGGCTGGAACATCCACTCCGGCCCCTCCCTGAGGAGACTGTGGGCGACAGCCCCCGGGTGCGCGTGGGCTGCCGGATCCGGGAAATCGTGACCACGACCGATCACAAGACGATCGGCAACATGTACCTCGTCACCTCGTTCGCCTTCTTCCTGTTCGCCGGCGTGCTGGCGATGATCATGCGGGCCGAGCTGGCGCGGCCGGGCCTGCAGATCCTGGATTTGGCCCAGTACAACCAGTTGTTCACCGTGCACGGCACGGTGATGATGCTGCTGTTCGCGACGCCCACCTTCGCCGGTTTCGCGAACGCCGTCATGCCGCTGCAGATCGGCTCGCCCGACGTGGCGTTCCCCCGGCTCAACGCGCTGACCTACTGGCTGTTCCTCTTCGGGGGCCTGATCGTGGTGGGCGGGCTCGTCGTCCCCGACGGGGCCGCCTCCTTCGGCTGGTTCGCCTATGCCCCGCTGAACAGCGCCGTCCGCTCGCCCGGTGCCGGTGGCGACCTGTGGGCGATGGGGCTGGTCCTGAGCGGCGTCAGCACCACCCTGGGCGCCGTGAACTTCATCGCCACGATCGTCTGCCTGCGCGCCCCGGGGATGACGATGTTCCGCATGCCGATCTTCACCTGGAACGTCCTGTTCACCTCGCTCCTGGTGCTGCTGGCGTTCCCGGTGCTGACGGCGGCCCTGCTGGCGCTGCTTGCGGACCGCAAGTTCGGCGCGCACGTCTACGATCCCGCCAACGGCGGGGCGCTGCTCTGGCAGCACCTGTTCTGGTTCTTCGGGCACCCGGAGGTGTACATCGTCGCGTTGCCCTTCTTCGGCGTGGTGACCGAGATCCTTCCGGTGTTCAGCCGAAAACCCGTCTTCGGCTATGTCGGGATGGTGGGCGCCACCATCGCCATCACCATGCTCTCGGCCGCCGTCTGGGCCCATCACATGTTCGCCACGGGGGCCGTCCTGCTGCCCTTCTTCTCGCTCATGTCGTTCCTGATCGCGGTGCCGACCGGGGTGAAGTTCTTCAACTGGATCGGCACGATGTGGAACGGAAGCCTCTCGTTCGAGACCCCGATGCTCTGGGCCCTGGGTTTTCTCGTCACCTTCCTGCTCGGCGGGCTCAGCGGCGTCCTCGTCGCCTCTCCGCCCCTGGACTTCCATCTCACCGACGGGTACTTCGTCGTCGCCCATCTGCACTATGTGCTGTTCGGCACGATCGTCTTCGCCATGTTCGGCGGCTTCTACTTCTGGTGGCCCAAGCTGACCGGGAAAATGCTCGACGAACGGCTCGGCAGGATCCACTTCTGGACCCTGTTCGCCGGTTTCCAGATCACCTTCCTCGTCCAGCACTGGCTCGGCGAGGCGGGAATGCCCCGCCGGTACGCGGACTACCTGGCGGCCGACGGCTTCACCGTGCTCAACACCGTTTCCTCGATGGGCTCGTTCCTTCTCGGGATCTCCACCCTGCCCTTTCTCCACAACGTCTGGAAGACCGCCAGGTACGCCCCCGAGGTGAAGGTGAACGACCCCTGGGGGTTCGGCCGTTCGCTCGAATGGGCCACCTCGTGTCCCCCGCCCCGGCACAACTTCGAAGCACTGCCACGGATTCGTTCCGACTCGCCCACCTTCGACCTGAACCACCCGGAGGCGTACGGTCCCGAGGCGGCGGGGAGCGGCGGCTCCCCGACCCCGGACCCGCTCGGGGGTCGGGGAGCATGAAACCGGAGGCCCAGCTCTTCGCAGGGGTGGCCCTGTTCTTCCTGGTCACCGGTGTCGTCTACGCCTGCTTCGCGCGCGAACCCGCCGGGATCGCAGCCCTGACCGTCTCCTTCCTCATGTCGGCACTCATCGCCTTCTTCTGCGGGGCGAACCATCGGAGGAAGGGGGCGAGGCCCGAGGACCGTCCGGAGTCGGAGATCCGGGAACGTTCCGGCCCGGTGGACTTCTTCCCCCCGTACAGCGTCTGCCCGGTGATCATCGCCGTGGGCGCGGCGCTGATCGGCCTGGGCGTGGTCTATGCGCTCTTCCTGTTCCTCATCGGCCTCGGGATCGCCCTCGCCGGGGTGGTCGGCATGACGTTCCAGTTCGCGGGGCGGGAGGACGACTGAGCAAGGCCCGGGGAGTCTTCGCGGGCCGGGCCCGAGGGTGCGGCGCTCCTACCGTTCCTCCGGTCCGCCCACCGGGTCCCTGAGCCTCTCCGAGATCCGGGCGCGTTGTTCCGCGGTCATCGGCATGTCGACCCGATCGCGGTAGTACCAACGGCTCAGCAGGGAGCGGAGGCGGGCCCGGAGCGGCGCCCCGGCGCCCGGCGCGGTGAGCGGCAGGGGGACGTCCCGCACCAGTGCCCGGTAGCGCCGGGCGGCGTCGAGCGGTCGGTGGCCTTCGCTGATCGCCCCGTAGACGTTCTGCTCGACCTGCCCCGTCTCCCGCCCTTCCCGCATGAGTTGGCGCTCACGCGCCTGCAGGGCGAGGCACACGCGTTTGGTGACGAGGTAGCCGATCACCGGTCCGGCGACCAGTGCCACCCGGAGAGTCCACGTCAGCACTTCCACCGAGAGGCCGAAGACGAGGGCCGTGACGTCGTTGCCGCCCGCCAGCAGCAGCACCGCGTAGAAGACGAGGGCCCCCACGCCCAGGCCGGTGCGGGTGGGACGGTCCCGCGGCCGGTCGCACAAGTGGTGTTCCATGTCGTCGCCCGTGACCCACTTCTCGAAGGCGGGGTAGAGGTAGAGCACCAGGAAGAGCAGGCCGGGCAGCAGCACCGCAGGAACGAGCACGTTCCACATGAGCGTGTGCCCCGCCACCTCGTTCTGCCAGGGGGGCATGAGGCGCAGCGCGCCTTCCAGGAACCCGACGTACCAGTCGGGCTGTGAGCCGATGGAGACCTGATCCGCCCGGTAGGGGCCGTAGCTCCAGACCGGGTTGATCTGGGCGGTGGCGCCGAGCAGGGCGGTGACACCGGCGACCATCAGGCTCAGCCCCGCGGACTTCGCGACGAAGTGCGGAACCATCGGCTGCCCCACCGCGTTGCGGTTGGTCCTGCCGGGAGCCGACCACTGGGTGTGTTTCAGGTAGACGACCATCACCAGATGGAACAGCACCAGGCCGATGAGGAGGGCGGGGACGAAGAGCACGTGGATGATGTAGAGGCGTGGGAGGACGGCGTGGCCGGGGAACGAGCCGCCCCACAGGAAATGGCTCAGGTACGTGCCCACGACGGGGAGGGAGGTCACGATGGTGTTCGCGGTGCGCATGCCCGTTCCGGACAGCAGGTCGTCGGGCAGGGAGTAGCCGCAGAAGCCCTCCAGGAGGGCGAGGAGGAACAACGTCACGCCCACCATCCAGTTGACCTCCCGGGGCCGGCGGAACGCACCGGTGAAGAACACCCGGAGCATGTGCACGCCCAGGGCCGCGACGAAGAGCAGGGCCGCCCAGTGGTGCATCTGCCGGATCAGCAGTCCGCCGCGCACGTCGAAGCTGATGTACAGGGTCGAGGCGTACGCCTGGGAGACCGTCAGACCGCGCAGGGGGACGTAGGAACCGAGGTAGGGGCCCGTTTTCATGCCGGGATCGAAGAACAACGTCAGAAAGCTGCCGGTCAGTACCAGGACGACCAGGCTGTACAACGCCAGTTCGCCCAGGAGGAACGACCAGTGGTCCGGAAACGCCTTGCGCATCATCCCCCCGGCCGCCTCCGAGAGGGGGGTGCGGCGGTCGGCCGCGACATACCCCGCGCGGGCGATCCGGCGTGCCCTCTCCTTGATCATGCGTCTGCGTCTGGGGAACAGCAGCACCGGTCGACTCCTTCTCCGGCTTGCAGATGACACCTCGGGCGGCGCGACCACGACCTGCACCACGCCCCTGCGCACTATGGAGGGGTGGCCGGTACGTACTGCCGCATTACGCGGATCAGGGGCACGGCGCCGGTACGAGGAGCGGGGTTCCCGCGGCCGAAGGGCGGGCGCTCAGGAACGCCGGTTCCGTCAGGGGCGCAGGGCGATCCCTCCGGCTGCGGGTGCGGAGAGGCACCAGCTGGGCCGGGCCTCAACCGCTGGCGGTGCGGAGCAGGTTGCGTACCCGGTCGACCAGCCCGGCTCCGGGAATGAGGAGTTTGTTGACGGGCGAGGTGTTCGGGAGGGAGGAGTGGGAGCGGGTGGGGGCGGTTTCCCTGGCCCTGTGCACCAGCCGGCCGAGTTCCTCCAGCTTCTCGGGCGGAAGGTTGGCTGCGAGTTTCGGGAACAGTTCGTGTTCTTCCTCGCGCACGTGGGAGGCGACCTCGAACTTCAGCTTCGCGAGCGTGTCGTTGAACCGCGGGTCGTCGACGCCCAGGTCTTCGAGGTCCCTGAGCATGCGCTCGGCTCTGGCGTGGTCGGCGAGTTCCTTGTCCGCCAGGGCCATCCCGTGGGGTACATGCTTGCGGACCGCGGGGTAGAGGTGCAGTTCCTCGGCGACCGTGTGCCGTACCAATTCCGCGGTCAGCCGGGCCGCGAGCTCCCGCCGCCGGGGATCGTCGACCGGCTGCAGCTCGATTTTCAAAAACAGAGCCTCCAGCTCACGGTGATCGGCCGAGAGCTCCGCGATCACATCGCCACCAGGTTCCATCGCGACACCACACCTCTCCTCGGGTTGATCACCCCTCGGGGGGCAAGCACACAGACAACACACCCTGGGTGCAAAACCCGCGCCACGCGCGCGACAACCACGCCGTACTCACCCCTCCGGCCCACGGCTCCGTGATGCGATCACCGCCGTCCCGCCCCAGGATCGGAATACGGGCAAGGGGCAAGCCCTGCACCTTGCTCCGCAAGGTGCGGGAGAGGTCCGGCAAGATCGCCGTCGCGAAGTTCGGGTGGCACAGCCGCGAAAGGCTCTGGCTGCTCCGGTACGTGGCGACGCGATCGTGCTGCACGCGATGCGGTGGCCCGAGGACACCACGGAGCGGCACAACCAGGCCTGCGGTCCGGGGAGCGAACTGCGTGCCATTGGAGTGGGCTCTTCCGGCTTGCTCTCGAGCCGCAGCCCACACCGGGCAGGTAGCCAACATCATGGTTGTTCGGCCGCAGGCAGAGAGAGAACAGACAATGGCTGGCGTGGAAGAGACAGTCGTAGGAGCCGGGCGCACGGGCGGGGACGCGTCGACGCCCCGCACACCATGACGGAGCACCGGAACCGGGGGTGGCACTTACCGGGCGCCGTCGCCCGGCGTGCGGGTCTGCTGATCGTGCTCCTTCTCGGTCCGGGACTCGTGGGGTGCGGCAGCTCCGGCGGGCGTGCTTCGGACGCATCCGCCGCCGCGAGGGAATTCGAGCGGGCCGTCGGCGCCGGTGATGCGGCAGCCGTGTGCGCGGCCCTGGCGCCAGAGACCCGCAACGAGGTGACGGAGTCCGAAAAGGCGGCGTGTGCCGACGCGATCCTGAAAACAATGCCCCCTGCAGGGGGGCCGGCCCGTACGGTCGATGTCTACGGTCGGCAGGCGCGGGTCGTCCTCACGTCGGACACCCTGTTCCTCTCGCAGTTCGCCGACGGCTGGAAGGTCGTCGCCGCCGGGTGCCGGCCCCTGACCGGTCGCCCGTACCAGTGTTCCGTCAAGGGTGGGTGAGGCGGGTGCGGGTCATGTTCACCCTGCTGCTGGGCGCGGTAGTGGCGGGCCTTGCGTATTTCATCGCAATCGGGCTGATGCACCGGTGAGGCCATGCGAAGTCGCAGGTCGGGATGGGAGGATGCATGCGTCGTTTCCTGCGTGACAACGGGCTGAGCCTGGGCTTCGGCACCGCCTTCGTGCTGGCTCTCGCGGGGCAGGCCCTCGCCGGGCACGCGGAGTTCAACAACCAGCTCGTGACCGACGGCCTCGCGCGCATCGGGTTCGGCGCCTATCTGATGTCCTCGGACTTCGCCGTCGATGTGACGGAGAACTGGCAGTCGGAATACCTGCAGTTCTTCCTCTACATCTTCGCGACGGTCTGGCTGCTGCAGCGTGGTTCGCCCGAGTCGAAGAAGCTGGACAAGGCCGGTACCGAATCGGACCGGGAACAGTGGATGGGCGCATACGCCCGCGAGGATTCTCCCCGCTGGGCCGGCATCGGCGGAGCCCGCCAAGCGTTGTTCAGCCGCTCCCTCGGCCTGGTCATGGCCGGACTGTTCCTGTTCTCCTGGCTGGCCCAGTCCATCGCGGGCGTCGCCGCCTACAACGAGCAGCAGTTGCGCTCGCTCCAGGCCCCCATCGGCTGGGGCGGCTACCTCGTTTCCGCCGACTTCTGGAGCCGCAGCCTGCAGAACTGGCAGTCCGAACTCCTGGCGGTGGCTTGCATGGCCACCTTCTCCGTATATCTGCGCCAGCGCGGATCCCCCGAGTCCAAACCGGTCGGAACACCTCACGGGACCTCCGGAGTCGAGGGATGACGCGTCGGTGGCCGGGGGTTCCAGCTCCGTACCGGCGAGTCGTAGCGGGCCAGGAATTCCGCGACCCGGGGGCCGCCGTGGTGGTACTCCTCGGGGGTGGCGTCGCCGGGGGCGCCGAACTGGAAGAGGTACCGGTCGTCGACGGTCGTGGTGGGCCGGCTCAGGATGCAGTCGACGGCGACGAACAGCCCCAGGGGCCAGGCGCTCCCGGACGAACCGGCGGTACGCGCCGGGCAGGAGGCGCCATTTGACGCGGAAGTACGTCATGTCCGCGATCATGAGCCGGTCCTGGTTGGGGTCGTGCATGTGGTGCAGGACCAGGTCCGGGTTGGCGGCGAGGAGTTCCCGCCCGGCTCCGGCGACGGCGGCGAGGTCGCCTCGGGGGTCGTCCACGGCGACGCCCCGGCGCCGCATCGGAAGGAGCAGTGTCTGGGGAAGCCACGCGGCGTCCAGTGCTGCCGCCAGATGGGTCAGTGCGCCGTTGCTGGACCCGATGAAGATCACCGGGTAGCGGCGTCGGGGGTAGTGCCCGGTGACCCAGGTGGCGAGTTCTTCGGAGCGGACGGCGCCGGCCGAGGAGAGCGGCACCGCGCCCGCCCAGCCGCTGAGCGCGTAGGCCTTCTCCCTCGCCGGGACCGGCAGCCGGTTGAGGGCACCGAGGAGGCCGGACAGCGGAAGTTCCAGGGCGGCGGGGGCCTGACCGGGGCCCGGATTCTCCCGGCCTCCCAGGAATCGGGAGAGCGCACGCAGCATGCCGGTCGAGGAGTCGAACGCGGCGACCGCCCCGGACGCCTTCATCTCCCGCTCCCCCGGTCGCCGTCGACCGCGACCGGCCCGCACCGGTCAGCGAGGAACTCCCGTACGGTCCGGGTCAGTTCGACGGGGCGCCGGTGGGGGACCATGTGTCCGGCCTCCGGGACCACGGCCAGCCGGCCGGACGGCAGCAGTGCGGTCGCTTCCTCCGCCCACTCCTGGGGGACCAGCCGGTCCCTGGCTCCGCGCACCACGAGCGTGGGTACGTGGACGTGCGGCAGCTTGTCCTCGACGCGGTCGCGCAGGGCCTCGGAGAACGCCCACCGTACGCGCGCAGACCGGCGTCACGGTAGTCGGCGATGTTCAGGCGGGCCAACGAGGCCCGTTCGTGGGGCGCGTTGCGCAGCCAACGGCCCAGTTGCCGTACGACCGTGCGGGCCCCGAGGCCGACCGTGGGCCCCACCAGGACGAGCCCCGCGACGCGGTCGGGGTGCCGGACCGCGACGTCGACGGCGACCTGGCAGCCGAAGGAACCGCCCAGCAGCACCACCGGCTCCGGTCCTGTGGCGGGCAGCCACCGGGCGAGCGCGTCCGACAGCGCACGCAGCGGCATGCGGCCGGTCGGCCCTTCGCTCGCGCCGAAGCCGGGCAGGTCGACGGCCCAGACGTCGTGGTACCTGCCGAGGGCCGCCAGAAACGGGCGGAAGGACCTGCTGGAGATACCGGCGCCGTGCACGCACACCACCGACGGTCTTCCCGGCCCGGGCACGCGCCGGCCGACCATCGGGGAGCCGTTCACCGGCACGCTGACGCGTCGCATGAGCGTCGGCACCTCGTTCCTCGCCCGGGTCGTACGGGCGCTCGGGTCCGTCACAACCTCTCGGCCGTCGTCCGTGGAGACGTGTATCACCGCGGCACGCACGGCAAACAGCGCTCATCCCATCGGGCCTGCGGCCGAGCCGGACCGCCTCCGCCCTCAGCGGGTGCCCGGGGCCGGCCACGCGAGGACATCGAACAGGGTCGTACCGACCAGCATCCAGGCCGCGTAGTCACCGACGTGTCCCGAGTGCAAGCGGCGCAACGGCGCGATCCACGGGTGTCCCTCGCCGGCCGCCGGTCTTCGCAGGGCTCCGGCGGCGACCACTGTGAACCCGGTGAGGACCGGCAGCGCCGATGCGACAAGCGGCCGGGGGTTCATCGTCGCGCCACGGCCCGCCCGGCAGCTCGCCCTCGGATGCCCGCGGCCACGGCCACGGCGCCGAGGGCGAGCGCCGGGCAGGCCGTGCGGGCGTGCCGGGACCACCATGCCTGGACGGAGCTCTTACGGGCGCTGTCGTCGAAGACGCCGTGGGCGCCGTGGTCACGCGCGTCCTCGCCGTCGCCGTCGAGCGGCTCCCAGAGGTTGTGGGGCCGGTGTGCGGGGGCGGACCTGTCGGTCTGCTGCGCGTCGTACCCGGTGCGGGCGAGATAACGGTCCAGCAGTCCGGCTGCCGTCTTCTCACCAAGAATGGTGAGCAGGGTCGAGGCGCCCACGTAGTACTGCTTGCGTCGCGGGTGGTCCGCGGCGTGCACGACGGCGCGGGCGGCCACCTCCGGTTGGTAGACGGGCGGGACGGGCTGCGGATGCCGGGGCAGGCGCGACAAGGTCCAGGAGAACTGGGGTGTGTTCACGGCGGGCAGTTGCACCACGGTGATCCGCACCCGGCTCTTCTCGTGGAGGAGTTCGGTGCGGACCGACGAGGTGAACCCGTTCACCGCGTGCTTGGCACCGCAGTACGCGGACTGGAGCGGGATGGAGCGTGTCCCCAGCGCCGAACCCACCTGCACGATCGTGCCCGTCCCCCGGGGCTTCATCCGCGCCAGCGCCTCGCGGGTGCCGTTGACGTATCCGAGGTAGCTGACCTCGGTGACACGGCGGAACTCCTCCGGTCCGATCTCGGTGAACGGTGCGAAGACCGAGGTGAAGGCGACGTTGACCCATACGTCGATCGGGCCGAGAACGCTTTCGATGTGATCGGCCGCGGCTCGTACGGCCGCGCCGTCCGCCATGTCCGCGGGTGCCACGACCGCCTCGGCCCCCATCTCGTGAAGCTCGGCCGCGGCGGCCCGCAGCCCGGTACGGCCGCGCGCGACGAGCCCGACCCTGTCCCCCCTGCGCCCGAACTCGCGGGCCACGGCCCGCCCCACACCGGCGCTCGCACCGGTGACCACAACCGTTCGGGGCATTGCGCGGCCTCTCCTGACGACGGGGCGACGGGGAGGCCGACGCGCGACATCCGCACGCGACCGCGCCACCCCCACGCGCCGCACCTCCCACGGCACGGCACGGCTGGACTACCCGCTCCCCCACCGTCGCCCGCACGGACACCGGCAGAACACACCGCAATGGCCGATCGCGGTACCTCCCGGGCCTCAGCTGGCCTGCTCCAGCCGGGCGAAGACGCTGGTGTCCAGGTGCGCGAGGAGATCGGACGGGTTCCGGTACGTCTCGCACGCACCGGCATCCTCGAGTGCGGAGCGGCAGATGCCGCCGCTGAGCAGGGCGACAGCCGCGACATCGGCCTTCACGGCGGCGCGCATGTCCCACACCGAGTCCCCGGTGAAGACGGTCTCCTCGGCCGCTCCGCCGGCGATGTCCATCGCCCGGCGTACGGGTTCCGGTGCGGGTTTCCCCTCCTGGATGTCGTCGGCGCTCGTGGCCCCCGCGATGGCGTCGTCCGCGTCGACCGCCCGGCGCAGCGCTTCCAGCTCGTGCCCCGAAGCCGACGTGGCGAGGACCACCGTCCACCCTCGGTCCGTCAGCGCACGCAACAGCTCGCCCGCTCCGGCGAGCGCGGGCAGTCGCTCGAAGCAGGTGGCATAGAGGGCACTGTGGGCGTTGTCGAGGTGCGTGTCCTGTTCGCGGTCCCGGTCCTCGCCGAGGAGCCTGTCGAGCAGGTCGTCGGAGCCGAGTCCTATCGCACCGTGCACCTCCCTCATCGGAACGGTGTGCCCGCCTTGTCTCAGCGCTTCCCACCACGCCGTCACGTGCAGGTAGTTGGTGTCGGTGAGTGTGCCGTCGACGTCGAACAGTGCGGCTCGTGTCATGGCTGCGCCTTTCGTCGTGGCGTTGGTGCGGTGGCTCCGGCCGGTCCGCGGGCGGATCCCTCAGATCTCGCGCAGGGCCGGCAGCAGTTCCCTCTCGGCCCATCGGAGGAAGGGCAGTTGGTGCGCACCGCCGATCTGTACGAGGGCGAGCTCGGTGAATCCGGCGTCGGTGAAGCGGCGTACGGCCCGGACGAACTCACCGATGTCGTTTCCGCACGGCACGGCCTCCGCCATGTCGTCAGGGCGTACGTACGTGGTGGCCTGCGCGAAGGCGGTGGGGTCCGGCAGCTCGGAGTTGACCTTCCATCCCCCGACCGACCAGCGGAACTGCTGATGGGCCCGTTCGACCGCGGCGTCCCGGTCGTCGTCGTAGCAGACGGGCAGCTGTCCCATGCGCGGCTTCCCCGCGCCGCCGAGCCGGTCGAAGGAGTCGAGCAGTTCGCGCTCGGGTTCGGTGGCGATGACGAGGTCGGCCAACCGGCCGGCGAGGTCGCAGGACCGCGGGCCCGAGACCGCGACCCCGATCGGCACCCGGGTGGCGGGCAGGTCCCAGAGCCTGGCGCGATCGACGGAGAAGTGCCGGCCGTGGCGGTTGACGTATCCGCCGTCGAAGAGCGCCGCGATGATCTCCACCGCTTCTTCGAGCATGTCCAGCCGTACGGAAGCCGCGGGCCATCCCGCGCCCACCACATGCTCGTTGAGGTTCTCGCCGGAGCCCAGCCCGAGCCGGAACCGCCCTTCGGAGAGCTCCTGGAGCGTCACGGCCATCTGGGCCACCACCGCGGGGTGATAGCGGCAGGTCGGGCAGGTCACGTACGTCATCAGCGGGATCGACGACGTGGCCTGGGCCGCCGCACCCAGCACGCTCCACGCCTGAGGCGCATGCCCCTGGGAATCCAGCCAGGGGAAGTAGTGGTCGGAGGTGACGGAGAAGTCGAAGCCGGCCCGCTCGGCCGCCACCACGTGTTCGACGAGCGAACGCGGTCCGGCTTGTTCGGTCATCATCGTGTATCCGAATTGGGCCATACAGGACCCTTTGCCTGCATTGTCGAGTTGAAACCTCCCCTGCGGTCCGCCCGGCCCCGGCTTCTCGGCCCGCGTGCTCCGGCCGTCTCCACCGCGCCCGCGCACCTGAGAAGAACTACGTTGGAAGAGGGCGGGGCGTCACGCATCGGAGGGTTCGGCATGGCCCGGGGAAGCGGCAAGGACAAGATCAAGGGCAAGGTGAAGGAGACCATGGGGAAGTTGACCGGCGACCGTCGGCAGGAGGTCGAGGGGAAGATCCTGCAGGTCAAGGGCAAGATCAAGAAGAAGATGCGATGAGTGGGGCCACGACCGGCCCGCGCCGCCCCCGTCGGCCGCGCGAGGGGCCGCGCGGCTGACGGAGGAGGCCTGGCAGCCGATGTCTGGCAGAGGCCCGCGCAGGGTCGGGGTGAGCGGCTGGACGTTTCGGTACGCCGAGACTCCCAGGGCGCGACGGTGCTGCCTGTGCTCCGGGTGGCGGCTGGGCAAGTCGGTGCTGATGGATGCCGAGGGCGGCGACCACAGTCATCCGGTGCTCGGGTCGATGTCGAGACCGGTCAGGTGGTGCTGGGGACGGAGTCCCTGGTCATGTGAGCGCCACTGCCGGCCGTGGTTCGTGGAAAGTGCCGTCGCGGAGCATCGCGAGGAGAACGACGGCCGGCGTTCGTCGAGACAGAGGATGGCTTGGGTGCGGTGGGTGCCCTGAACGATCTTCTTGCTGCGGAAGGCCCTGGACGCAGGGTCGGCCAGGGCGGCGAACACGGACAGGAAGAAGGCCCTTTCGAGTTGTTTGTCGCCCCGGCTGGACGGTTGCACGTCCGATCGGAACCGCGGGGTGGGTGGTCTCCTCGATCATGTCGAGATTGTGCGCGATGCGGTCACGCGCTCCGATGCTGGGGACGATGGTCGACGATCCGTCCGCCCGGATAGCGCATCGGCCAGTCGATGCGCGGAGGGTTGACGCGCAGCCAGGGGTCCTGCCGTGCGATGTCCCGCCCCGTGCGTGTCATCTCCGACCGGATCTCGGTAACGCCTGTGGCAGGCGAGGAGAGGATCGCGTATTCGAGGGGCCTCCTGTCGGGGTTGAAGGCCACGTTGCGGCTGCCGTGCGCGGCGCCGTCGACCACGTTCAGGCCGATGGTGAACCGGCCCTTTCGAACGGCGGGTCCGCCCAGCTCTCGGCCCATTCGGTCCCGATCCGGCGCAGCCGTCACGGCCCCAGAGCGGCGTCGATCGCGCCGGCGGCGACGGGGTCGGCGGCGTTTTCGTCGGCCATCGCCCGGGCGCGCACGCGCGAGCGCATCGAGGCGTGCGCCCTGCGCCCTGTCACCGCGATATGCATGATCAGCACGCCGGGAGCGGATCGAGTGTGCGCATCCGCCCGCCCGTGAGGATCGTGCTGGTCACAGCTTCCCTCCGCGACTGACGGCGGTGTCCGATGCGCACACCGCACCGCAGCTCTCCTCCATAGGGAGAAAAAAACTTCCTCCACCTGTCCCGGTACGATGAACTCCGTGACAACGCCCATGCGCGAGCCGCGGATGGCCCGAGGGGCCGCCCGCCGCGAGGCTCTCCTGGACGCCGCGACCCGATTGCTGGCGCGGGAGGGCGCACGCGCCCTGACCCACCGGGCCATCGCGGCGGAGGCCGGCACCACCCACGGCATCGCTCGCTACTACTTCGGCACCCTCGACCAATTGCTCGACGAAGCCCTACGACGATTGGCCACCCAGCAGATCGAAGAGGTGCGCGTACTGTTCCACCAGTTGCCCGAGGTCGACATCCCGCAGCGGATCACCCGCATCGTGCAGTACGTGACCGGATCCCTGGCCCGTGACCGGGACTCCGGCATCGCCCGGTACGAGTTCTTCCTGGAAGTCGCTCGCCGCCGCCAACTGCAGGACAGCCTCAACGAATGGGGAGCCACCCAGCGGGCGGCCTTCGCCGCCGAACTGCGCGGAGCCGGATCCGCGGACCCCGAGGCCGGCGCCGCGGATCTGCTGACCCTCATCAATGGGCTGCTTTTGGAGCAACTCGCGTTGCCCATCGACGACTTCGAAGAGGTCAGGCTGCGACCGGCCGTTGAGCGGTTCTTTCCGAAGGGCTGATCGGAGCGGCCCGGCGTCCGGGCGCGTGCGTGAATCGGCACCGCCGTTCCGACGGGCTCGCGGTGTTGTCAAAACTGCCCGGCCACACCGATGACGTCGGGTATCGGAGCCGTTCGGATGTCCCTTGAGTCAGCCGTCCGGTGCCGAGGCCGTCACGATCGGCAGGCCTGGATCAGGGCAGCAAGGACGGCATCCGGGTCGTGCAAGGGGCGGGCGCCGTCGGTGACGACTCGGCGTGTGCCGGGATCGACCGGGTTCGTCAATGCCCAGTCGGGGGATCCGATGTTGAGCTCGACTTCCAAGCCGGATGCCGCGGCAAAGCGCCGTTCGCCGAGCGGCCCCCAGGACCGGGTTCTCACGAGTTTGCCGAGGGCGAGTTCGTCGGCCCATGCGTGGTCGGAGTACCGGGATTCGTCCGTGGTGAGGAGGACGAGGTCGATGTCGGAGTCGGGCCGTGCAGCATTGCGAGCGCACGATCCGACAAGGAGGAGGCCGACGACATCGTGGCGGCCTGCGGCCCATTGTGTGATGCGGTCGATGATCTTTTCTGTTTCGGCAACCCGTTCCGGCGAGATCCCGGCCGGCCTACTCGCTGTCCGGTCGTCACGGTGCATTGTGTTGCCTTCCGGGTGCGTAGCGGTGGCTGACTTCGGCAGCGTAGTCGGCCCGGTCCCCGACGGAGACCCGTTGCCAAGGTGACTGCGGCGTCGATGTGGATGGCCGGGGTGCGGGCGGAGGCCCGGGGGCGGGCAAGGGGCACGGCCGGGGTCCCGGTGGGGAGTGGGAAGAGTGCGGTGCTGCGTGCCTGGCGGGGCCGGACGCCGAACCGGTCGAGGCATTGTGTCAGCTGCGGGGCACTGACCGGGCGTTCGGGTTGCCCGCCAGGGAAAAGCCGTGGAGAGGGCGCCGATGACCATGTGGCCCTTGCGGTTCCCGGCGACGGCGCGGGCCGGGGCGGCGAGGGGCTCGGGCAGCCGGACCGGGCATCACCGAGGTGGAGACGTACTGCCCGGACCTCACCGCCCGTCAGTTCGCCGCGGCGCACGAATTCATGCACGCCGGACCACCGGATCTCCTGCGGTGGAAGGGCCTGATCGACGGGGCGGGGCTGGACGTCAACCGGTTCACCCGTGCCTTCAAAGGCCCTGCCCGGCCAAAGCCCATACCGGGCAGCTCCCATACCACTGCCTGAGCGACTACGGGCGAGCCCAGCCGTCCGACCGCCGTGCGCCGGAAACCTCTCCATCGCCGCGACCACCGCCGGAGGCGGCTTCCCACGCCGAGAACCCCTCACTCGGAAGCGGTACGCGGCCGGTACCGCTCCCCCGCGCGACGCCTGGCTCCCCCTGCATTTCACCCCCACTTTTGTTCCCCGCACCCCCTTGTTGATCAAATGAAATACTTCACAGAACAGACATTCAACGTTCAACCAAATCTTGCGTAGAGTTCCGATATATCCGGACAACCCGGTACGCGTTCCGTGGTCGCCCACCCGGCAGTCACGGGAGGAAGAAGGAGAAAAGCAATGTTGAACCGTCTGATGGGACGGCGGATGGCCGCCGCAGCCGTTACCGCCGCCATTGCCGGTGGAGCGCTGCTGGCGGGTACGGGCGCAGCCTCCGCGGCCCCGCGCCCCGAGGCCGAGCGCACGGCGAACGTCTCTCACTCGGTGAGCGCGAGCGACCACGGACAGTGGGGCGACCGTCGCGATGACCGGGGCGAACGTCGCGATGACCGTGGCGACCGCTGGGGCCACGACAGCCGCAGGGACCACAAGGACCGCTGGGGCCACGACGACCGCAGGGACCGCAATGACCACCGTGGTCACGACCACCGCGGAGACCGTGATCACCGCTGGGACGGCTACCGGACCTGGTACCGCACCGGCAGCAGCTGGTACAGCGACGACCACGGCCGTCACTACCGTTACGACGGCCACCGCCTGTACTACTCGATCCACGGCACGTGGATCGTGGTGACCAGCCTCCCTCAGGGCTTCGGCCACCACCTCTTCCGCTGATCCCGGGACGCGCCGCACCGCCGTGTCTCCGCACGGCCGGCGGTGCGGCCGCCCGCCCGGTGCCCAGGAGTTGATCAGGCCATGGCCTACCACTTGGACAAGTCACTCGACATGCAGCTCGTGCTCGCCCTTCACGAGCACGTCACGGTGCCCGCCCACCTGCGCTACGGATCGGACGACCCGTACGCCGTGACCTTCGCCTTCCATACCGGTACGGAGTCACCGGTGACGTGGACCTTCGCCCGTGACCTCCTGGCCGACGGTCTCCTCCGGCTGTCCGGGGACGGGGACATACTTCTCTGGCCCAGCGGCACCGGACCCCACGCGGTGCTCAATATCGCCCTCTCCTCCCCCACGGGCAACGCCCGGCTCGCCGCCCCGCTCCCTGCGGTGACGGACTGGCTGACCCGCACCTACCGGCTGGTTCCGGCCGGGCACGAGACGGACGACCTCGACGTGGAGGCCGAACTGTGCCGCCTGCTGCACGGCACGAGCTGATGCGCGGCCTCGCGGGCGGGGATCGGCGCTCCGGGGCTCACCTCCCCTGCATGCTGTGATCCGTACGGTTTCACAGCTGTTTCGCTCCTTGACCGCCGTGGCCGTCGGAAGTGTGCGTGCCGTCGGCCCGAAAAGCCGGCCACAGCCGTACAACGGCCTTTCGCGCCGCCCCGTCCGCATTGCGCAGTGGGGTGGAGGATGGTCGAATTGTTGAGCGGCGAGGACGGCGAAAGCGTCCGGTCAGGACGTGGGCAGGAGCCGGATCCGCTTCCTCTTCTTCTGTGAGCCGTGCGCCGTGCGAGACGCAGGAGTGCGACGGTGGCTCGCGTTCCCGGCGCATTCCGCCGCCCGGGCAAACCGACGGAAGCACGAGGCATTGAAGGCCTTGAGGGCTGTTCCGTGAGTCGGTATCCCAGCGGTCGGGGTCACGGAAGCGTTCGCTGAACGCCGATGCCCCGCACCCGGCGCACCAAGGAGCCGAAGGATGACCAGCAAACCGATCCGTGACCAGGAAACCGACGGGCTGTTGACACCGAAGAACGCGGCGCTCGTCATCATCGACTACCAGCCGGTTCAAGTGAACTCGATCGACTCCATGGACCGGCAGCTGTTGGTCAACAACATTGTCGGGCTGGCGAAGATCGGCCGGGCCTACGGACTGCCGATCGTCCACTCGACGGTCAACGTCGCGACCGGGCTCAACAAGCCGCCCATCCCGCAACTGCGCAAAGCCCTCGAAGGTCTGCCGACCTACGATCGCACGTCGATCAATGCCTGGGAGGACCAGGAGTTCGTCGACGCGGTCGAGGCCACGGGCCGCCGGAAACTGATCATGGCAGCGCTCTGGACGGAGGCGTGCCTGACATTCCCCACCTACGACGCCCTGCACGAGGGCTACGAGGTGTACCCCGTGGTGGACGCGGTCGGCGGCACATCGCTCACGGCACACGAAACCGCCCTGCGCCGCATGGAACAGGCGGGCGCGCAGCCGATCACATGGACCCAGCTCCTGTGCGAGCTCCAGCGTGACTGGAATCGCAAGGAGACCGCCGACGAGTTCATGAAGCTCTTCATCGAGACCGGCGGCACGGCCGGACTGCAGTTCGCCAGCGACCGCGACCAGGCCTGAACGGCTGGGCGACGGCCGGATGCCGGGCGCGCGAAGGGCGGGCCTCGGCACCGGTTGACGCCCTCGTGGCACGATGATCATGCGCATGACCGAACTGTTGACCGCCGGTACACGCACAGTAAGGTGAGCGCATGGCCACGAACGCGCTCACACCTTCGGAGAAGGGCGCCGCCGCTCCCGGGGATCTCGTCCGGAATCTGGGAATCATCCTCCGGGGGTTCCAGACCCGTTTCGAGACGGCGATGGACGGGATGCCCGCGGGCGTGCGGGGGTATCACATCCTGTCGACCGTTGTGCACGGGGATCCGCCCAACCAGCAGGCGATCGGCGCTCACCTGGGGATCGACCGCACGGTCCTGACCTATCTGATCGACACCCTCGTCGACGCCGGACTGGTCGAACGCGTCCCCGACCCGGTGGACCGCCGGGCCCGGAAGATCGTGGTTACCGCCTCAGGCGCCGAGACGCTGGCCAGGTACGGGGAGCGCGTGGCCGCGGCGGAGGCCGATCTGCTGTCGGCCCTGTCCCCGCAGGAGGCCACGACGCTGACGGCGCTGACGGGGCGCCTGTCCATGCACATCCACCGCGCCCACCCGGGGGTCAACCCCTGCGAGGCGATGGACCACCTCTGACACCGTCCTCAGGGCGGGTGGCACCGCCCTCAGGGACAAAAGCACGGGTAATCACAGGTAATACGGAGCGGGTTGATACGGAGCGGGTCGCCGGCACGGCGGCCCGCTCCGGTGCTTCACAGCGGTGTCGTTCCGAGCGGTGGTCCGCTCCGGTGCTTCACAGCGGTGTCGTTCCGAGCGGTGGTCCGCCGCTCACATGCTGACGAGGGCGAGCGTGAGCACGACCGCCGAGGCGATGAGGAGAACGCCGGCACCGGGCGTTCCCTTGAAGTCCTTGACCCGCAGGTGGGCGATCACGGCACCCAGGAAGTACAGGACCACGCCCACGGCCGCCGCGACGCCGAGCGGACGGTAGCCGATCCCGACGAGCAGACCGGCCGCACCGGCGAACTCCAGAACGGCCAGCACCGGCACCATGCCGGGCGAGACCCCCACGGCGGCCATGACCGGCATGATCTTCGGGTCCTTGACGAGCTTGCCCCGGCCCGAGACGACCAGCATCAGCGACAGCAGGACAGCGAGAACGACATAGGCGACAGACATGGATTCTCCGGTGTGACGGGCGGGCCAGGCAGGCCCGGGGATTGAAGTGTGGTCGACCAATCATCGGTCTGGCAACTCATCTGCCGGACAGACTATATTCTGGGTGCAGGCGTTCACCACCGCCCTCACAGGAGGGCGCGGCCGGAATGCCCTCATACCTCCACGCGTTCCGCCTGCATCCACACTTGGCCGACCAAGTATGAACCTGCCGGGCCTCCCGGCGACTGTCGCGCCTGGTCAGGCCTCGATGCGTGCGCCGCTCACCTACCGAGTTCACCGCTCCCCCACCGAGGAGAAGTTCCGCATGTCTCTGTTCGAACCCGTACGCCATGGCCGTCTGACGCTGCCCAACCGCATGGTGATGGCCCCGATGACCCGCAGCCGGGCCCGGGTGGACGGCGTTCCCACGCCGAGCATGGCCACCTACTACGCCCAGCGCGCTTCGGCGGGCCTGATCCTGACCGAGGGCACCCAGCCGTCGTTGCAGGGGCAGGGCTACCCGATGACCCCCGGCATCCACACCGATGAGCAGGTGGCCGGGTGGCGCGGAGTGACCGACGCCGTGCACGCGGCCGGCGGGCGCATCCTCCTCCAGCTCCAGCACTCGGGGCGGGTTGGCCACCCCGGCGTCCACGGCCTCACCCCGGTCGCTCCGTCCGCCGTCCGCGCCGACGGGCAGATCTTCACCCCGGAGGGCCCCAAGGACTACGTCGAACCGCGGGCCCTGACCACCACCGAGGTCGGGGACGTCGTGACGGAGTTCAGGCGTGCCGCCGAGCGGGCGGTCGAGGCCGGTTTCGACGGTGTCGAACTGCACGGCGCCATGGGGTACCTGCTCCACCAGTTCCTCTCGGACAACGCCAACCTGCGCACGGACGTCTACGGCGGCTCGCTCCAGAACCGCATCCGCTTCGTCGTCGAAGTGGTCGAGGCCGTGGCGGGCACGGTCGGCGCCGACCGGGTGGGGTTGCGGATCTCACCCGCCAAGGCGCTCAACGACATCACCGAGGGCGACAGCGCGGCGCTGTACACCGCGCTGCTCGGTGAGCTGGCGCCGCTGGGCCTGGCTCACCTGCACCTGGTCGCCGCGGAGGACCAGGACGTCAACGACAAGATCCGTGCCGCCTGGCCGGGTCTCCTCATGGTCAACCCGCTCAACTCCTTCCCGCAGCCCCCCGAGGACGGCGGACGCGAGAACGCGGAACAGTGGCTGCGCCGGGGGGCGGACCTGATCTCGTTCGGCCGGGGATTCCTCGCCAACCCGGATCTGGTCGCACGCTTCCGGGCCGACGCACCGCTCAACGCCCTTGTTCCCGAGGGCCTGTACGGCGGCGGTGACGGCGGTTACATCGACTACCCGGTGCTGGGCGAATCCACGGCCTGACGCCCCGAGGCCCGCAGGGGCCGCGGTCCACGGTGTACTGCGTCGACACCCGGTCGCGGCCCGCTCGTCCTTTCTCCCCGTTCGCATCCCGTGAGGTGAGCTCTGTCATGTCTTTGCCCGTTTCTCAACCTGCACCCGGGCGGTGGAAGGCGCTGCTGTTCATCGGCATCGCCCAGTTGATGGTGGTGCTGGACGGCACGATCGTCAACATCGCCCTGCCCGCGGCTCAGCGTGACCTGGGCTTCTCCGACGGCAACCGGCAGTGGGTGGTGACCGCCTACGCGCTGGCGTTCGGCGGTCTGCTGCTCTTCGGCGGCCGGATAGCGGACTTGTGGGGCCGCAAGCGCGCCTTCACCATCGGCGTCATCGGCTTCGCGGTGGCCTCCGCGCTCGGCGGGGTGGCCGTCGACACCAGCATGCTGCTGGGGGCACGTGCCCTGCAGGGTGCCTTCGGCGCGATGCTGGCACCGGCCGCGCTGTCGCTGATCACGGTGATGTTCACCGAGCCGAAGGAGCGGGCGAAGGCACTCGGCATCTACGGGGCGATCGCCGGCGCCGGCGGCGCGGTCGGCCTGCTCCTGGGCGGCGTGCTGACCGAGTACGCCAACTGGCGCTGGACGCTGCTCGTCAACATTTTCTTCGCCGTCATCGCCGCTGCCGGTGCCGTCCTGGTGATCCACGATCCGGCGGGCAACCGCAAGGACGGCAGGCGCCTCGACATTCCCGGAGTGCTGCTCGCCTGCGCCGGGCTGGTGTCGCTCGTCTACGGGTTCACCCGGGTCGAGACCGACGGCTGGCGGGCCCCGGTCACCATCGGCCTGCTTGTCGCGGCGGTCGTGCTGCTGGCCGCGTTCGTCGCGACGGAGAGCCGGGTCAGGGCCCCGCTGCTGCCGCTGCGGGTGGTCGGCCACCGCAGCCGGGGCGGCGCCTACGCGGCAGTCGCCATCTCGACGATCGGCATGTTCGGCCTGTTCCTGTTCCTGACCTTCTACCTGCAGGTGGTGCTCGGCTACAGCCCCGTCATCACCGGTGTGGCATTCCTGCCCATGGTGGCCGGCATGATGATCGGCTCCACCCAGATCGGCGCGCGGCTGACTCCCCGGGTGGCTCCCCGGCTCCTGATGGCACCGGGCTATCTCCTGGCCGCAGGCGGTCTCGCCATCCTCGCGCAGATCAAGGTCGACAGCTCCTACACATCCGTGGTTCTTCCCGGCATGGTGCTGATGGGCCTGGGTCTGGGCACGGCGATGATGCCTGCGATGAACCTGGCCACCCACGGGGTCCGGCCGCAGGACGCAGGGGTCGCCTCCGCCCTGGTCAACACCTCTCAGCAGGTCGGCGGCGCGATCGGGGTCGCCCTGCTCAGCACCATCGCCACCAGCAGCACCGATGCCTACACCAGGGACCACCTCCACGCCTTCTCCTCCCAGAAGGCGGCCGGCGTGCTGAAACTGCAGGCCATGGTTCACGGATACGCCACCGCCATCTGGTGGTCCGCGGGCTTCCTGGTCCTCGCCGCGCTGTTGGCCTTCGTCCTCATCGACCACCGCCATCCCAGAGCCACCGGCGACTCGGCGGCGGTACGGCCCTCGGTGGAGGAGGAGCCGGTGACTGCCCCCTGAGGGCCGCTGGGCAGAACCTGTCCTGCTGCCGGGCGCGGGTGTACGGACAAGGGGCCGCGTTCGTCACCGCAGTGGCGGGACAGGGGGAACTGCCGGTCAGCGCTCGGTGGGTCGCAGCCGTCGAGGGGAACGGGTCACCGCGGCGACCGGCAGCCGAAGGGGCTGGTGCCCCTGGCGGAGGAGGGCCGCCTACAGCGGCACGATGACGAGGGCGGTGTCATCCCTGATGATGCCCGCCGACGGCGCCGGCTCCGTCAGCAGGGCATCGGCAAGATCCTCGGCCTCGGCTCCGCAGTGGCGGGTCAGGGAGTCGGCGAGCCGGGCGAGGCCGGTGTCGATGTCCTCGGCCCGGCGTTCGACCAGACCATCGGTGTACAGCACGAGAAGTGCGCCCTCGGCGAAGGGTGTTGTGGCCTGCGACCGGGAGCCGTGCTCGATGCAGGCGCCGAGTGGCGGGTCGGTGGCCCGGTCCAGGAATTCGACGGTGCCGTCGCTCCGCAACAGGGCCGGCGGCAGGTGGCCGGCGCTGCTGCAGGTGATGCAGTGGGTGTTCCAGTCGATGAATGCGTGGGCCACCGTCGTGTTCTCGGCCCCTGTGACGGAGCGGGCGTACAGCTCCAGGATCTCCAGGGCGCGGGCCGGATCGCCGCAGGAGCGCGAGACGGCGCTGAGAGCGCTGCGCAGTTGCCCCATGACGCTGGCCGCGTCCAGGCCGTGGCCGACCACATCGCCCACGGCGACGCCGAAGCGGTCGCCCGGCACATCCACCAGGTCGTACCAGTCGCCTCCCACGTCCAGCGCGTCGATGGCGGGCCGGTACCGCACGGCCACCGGATGGCGTCCGACCGTGCGCGGCGCGGGCAGCATCGCCTCCTGCAGGCTCAACGCGACGGCGCGGGCCCGGATCAGTTCGGTGACCTCCTCCACCCGGTGCAGCAGAAGCGCGACCCGTCCGTCCGGGCCCGGGACAGGGATGTTGGTCATGCTCCAGAAGCGTGCCTCTGCCGCCCGGGGCCGGAGGGTGGCATCCGTCGGGTCGAACCGCTGCAATTCCATGGTCTCGGGCCTGCCGGTCCTGGTGACCCGGCGCAGGGACTCCTCGATGTTGCGCGCCACGGCCGCGTTGGGATGGTTCGGCTGGTCGGCGTAGTCGTCGGGCATGTACTGGCCGATCACGTGCTCGCGGCTGCGGTTGATCACCCGCAGCCATTCCTCGTTGACGTCGGCGAAGAACAACTGCGGGGTCAGGAGAGCCACCGCCCCCGGAAGGGCCTGGAACACCGCCGTGTAGTCGATCTCTGGTTCCTTCATGACTGTCCCGCCCGGACGCAGTGGGGCCCCTCTTACACCATGTCGGATCCATGCGGCATGCGCCTCTGGCGGGCCGCGCGGTCGAGGTCGGCGAGCAGGCGTTCGGCGTCCGTCATCAGTGATCCGTACACGTGCCACGCACCCGGCTCGTGCAGGGTGCCCTGCTCGATCTCGCCGGTCATCCTGGTGTGCCACGCGGCGGCGTCGTCGATGGCCCGGTGCAGTCGCCGACGGGCGCCGTCCTCGGTGGAGTCGTCGGCCGGTCCGGGGGCTGCGAAGTACTTCATCGCCCCGGCCGCCGCCTCCAGGGTTGCCGCGTACCGGTCGAGGAACATCTGGGCCGGGCGGGAGCCGGTGTCCTGGCCGTCGGCGGTGTCGGCCAGGGTCCGGGCGATGCCACGGACCTGAAAGGTGATCCGGTGCAGGGCGTGCAGTGCCCTGCCGTGGCCCGGCAGCTCGTGTCGCCCGCGGACGACGGCGCACCGGGTGTTCCAGCGCAGGCTCTCCTGGCTCTCGCGGACGTCCTCGTGCGCCCGCATCGCCAGGTCCTCCAGGCGCCTGCCCCTTTCCAGCCAGGTCTGCGCACGGTCCGCGTGCTGTCGTTCCCGCAGCCCGTGGCCCATGTCGAGGAGCAGTTCCCCCGTGGCCGCGGCGAGACCCCGCACCGCGGAGTCGGAGGCGCTCAAGTGCACGGGAGGCAGGATGAGGGCGTTCACCACGATCCCCACCACCGCACCCGTCAGCGTCGCCGTGGTCAGTGCGACCACGTGGCCCACCGGTACGGCTGTTGCCGCGGCCAGGGCGAGGACCGCCGTGGAGGCGACCTGCAGACGGCTGTCGGAACCCCTTCGGCCCGCGACGACCAGCGCGATCGCCGGAATGGCGGCGGCGCTCCCCGCAGCCGGGCCGAGCAGCCACACGACTGCCACGGCCACCGACAGCCCGGCCGCCCGGGTCGCCACGCTGCGCAGCGCCTGGGTCACGGAGCGGTAGACGTTGGGGGCGCTGACCATGGCCAGTGCGGTGGCCACGGCGAGATACCGCTGCTCGTCCGGAAGCCACCACGAGGCGGTCTGCCAGGCCAGAAGGGCCGCGATCAGGACCTTGGCGGTCCGTACCGCTGCGGGCCGCGCCGACCGGAAGGCTCTCGGCGGCCACCAGGCCCGGTCCGTGTTCCGCCTGCGCACCACGACGGCCTGGCCCCGTGCGAGGACGTGTGCGGTCATGCTCCCGGCCCCCGCTCCATCCACAACGGTGACATGCCCTTCGTGGGACGGGCAGCCGCCCACGCGTCCCCCGTCGCGAAGCGCCCGGCGGCCCCGGGGCCTGAAGCGGTGGTGCCCTCGCCGCGACGGGTGGCCGGAACCGTCACGAAGGCCGTGACGTCTGCCGGAGGCCGCCCGTCCCGCTTCGCGGAAGGCGTGATGGCCGCCCGGTGAGCGGAGGCCCGGTCCATGGTCCTTCTCCTTGGTCGGCATGCGGTCGTGCGACCGCGGATCGGCGCTCACCCGTCCGCGGTGGGACATGCGGGACACCGGCGGTCATCCGGGCCGGTGGGCCCTGCACCGGGTTGTCGGACCGGTGCAGGGGCCGATTCCCCGGGGGCGGGGGGGGTGAACGAGGAGGGTGTGGGTGTGTCCGTCAGTGACGGGTGTTGTGGTCCTGGGCCCAGCGGATCTGGTCGAGGACCCACTGGCGGCGGAGGTCGTCATCGCTCATCCGGTGCTGGTTGCCGTGGTGGTCCCGGTCCCCGTGGTGGTGGGCGCCGTGCTGGTGGGTGCGGTGGGCGTGGCGGTCGCTGTCGTGCCCGCCCCGTCCTTCGTTGCGGTGGCCGGGGCCGTCCTGGTGGTGGGCGCCGGCGGCGGGTGAGGACACGTGGGAGACGGTGGCAGGCCGGTCGCCGGTGGTGATGGGGGTTGCGGCCGAGGCGGAGCCTCCGGTGGCCAGGAGTCCGGCCGCGACTGCCACGGAGGCCATCGCGACGGCAGCGCGGCGCGCATACGTGAATGCCATGGGTTGTTCCTCTCGCCTGCCCCGTGACCTGCATGGGCAGAGTCGCGAGCTGACTGGAATCGGACACTTGCGACACTACTGCGAGATAGTTGAGCATAAAACTAATTTGGCTGTGAGGAGGGCCACGCCCCGCAACCTCCAGGACGGCTGTGCGACGGGCAGCCCCGGCTCGGCGTCGGCACGCACGAAGTCCGCCCTCACCTTCGCTTCGGACGCCCCGGACAGCGTCTGCACGAGGGCGGCCACGACATCGGTCCGGCCCTTCCCCGGCGCCCAGGCGATGGCCGTGTCAAGTTTCTTCGCAGGACCGGGAGATGATGGCTCCGTCTGCTCATGCCCGATCCTCCTGCGCCGCGGCCATGCTCGCCTCGATGGCCTCCTCGTCCGACATCCCGCTCCGCGTCAGGTCGCGCGAGCGCCACGGATCGTCACTGCTCGTCCAGGTGCGGTTGATCGCCTCCTGCAGTCGGGACAAATAGGCCTCGCCGTCGCGTTCGTACTGCCGCATCTCGGCGGCGTCCAGGCGGATCAGCCTCGTGCCCTCCACGGCGCTGTACCAGCAGCGCGCGTTCATGAAGAGATGCTCACCCATGGCGAACAGGACCCAGCTGTTGCCGTCGGTCGCGATCCGTTCCGGGCGCTGCGCTTCCCGCGCGATCCGGGCGGCATCGCCCCACTGCTCCACCGGCGGGACCCGCTCCGGAGGCCGGCGACGGGCGTCGTCGAGCGAGAGGTGCTCGAAGGTCGGGTCCGCGTCGCGGTGCAGCGCGAAGAAGATGTGCCGGTGGCAGACCGTGCATCCCAGCTGTGCCTCGACGTGTTCCATCAGTCCGGAGTCGTGCAGGCGGAGCATGTCGCCCAGCGCCACCCGGTTGTGCGTCCGGCGGAGACGGCCGGCGGCGACCCCGGCACGCAACGCCGCGATCGTTGCGTCCACGTCGACGCCACCGGCCGCCGGTGCCGTCCTGATCAACATGGCCGCGCAGCCGGTGCAACGCTCGTCGGCGGGATCGGTCCTGGCGTACGTGTCCTCCGCCGTCACCTGGAGGAGCTTCAGGCGGCCCGGCTCGTCCTTCTTGGCCCATCCGTCGTAGAAGACCTTCACGAACCCGTCCCCGACGGAGTAGGTCGGGTTCGGGCCCGTGCGTCCGGTGATCGGCTTGCCGAGTGCCTCCTCGACCTGGCTCTTCGAGGCGTCCCGGCTCAGCCCGGGGATCAGGGTGCCGAGCCCCGTGAAGCCGCTCGGTGCGGCCTCGGTGGGCTGGACGTGGAAGAGGATCGCCGCCACCGCCCCGTCCCGGAGCATGATCTCGCCGCCGGAGCGGAACGTCAGATACCGGTCGTGGTGTGCGGGCGCGCCGACCTCGAACTCGCTGATCACCGGGTTCGAGCCGAGCAGGTCGATGACACGCCGCACGGCGTCGTCGCCCTCGGCCATCAGAAGGGCCTCGTTGTACGGCTCGAAGGCCTGCCGCACCGCGGTTGCCCGGGCCGCTGCCCTGCGTTCCGCCTCCTGCACACGCCGGGCGCGTTCCGCATCGCTGACGATCAACGACTCGACGCCGAACCACAGCCTCTTCTCGAACGCCTCGCGGTCCCGGAAACGTGTCAGGTCGGCCTCGCACAACAACGCCAGTGAATCCCGGAGACCGCCCCGAAAGCGCTTGTTCATCATGGTCAAGTACTGCTCGACCTCGGAATCGGTGCCCCCGAGGACCATGTCGATGATCCGTTGGCATTTTCCCGGCGGGCGCGCCGGCGCGGCGTCGGGGTGGAAAACAGCGAGTTCACCGTAGAGCACGACGAAGACGGCCCAACGCCGAAGTGCGCTGCGCTCCGCAACGGCGATGTGCTGCGCGGTCACCGCGAAACAGAAACAATCATGCCGACCGTTCCGGGCGACCTGCACGTTCAGCATGCCGTGACCGTCCTGGTGGACGTCGATGAACGGCTCGTCCCCCACCTGGTCGGGCAGCAGCCACAGCCGCCGTACGCCCCTGCCGGGCGCCCGGCCCCGCGGGCTTCGCTTCCTGCTCATGGCTCCTCCTCGTGCGTCTCACGCTCGCGCCGGCCCCTCTTCCTCGCGAGGGCCCGCTGCGTCTCCGGTGTCTCGACCATCCGTGCCGGCGTCCAGAAGATCGCCGCCGCGCTCGCCATCGTGCCAGCGCGGCCCTGCACGGCTCGGCGGGGCCCTCGGTGTCGTTCTCGCCGATGACCACAGGCCGTTAGCCTGTCGGTATGTCAGAGCGTGTCATGCCCGGTCGCCCGGACGGCCTGATCACCCTGGTTGACGCGGACGCTCTGTGGGTCGATTTGACGGCCGACAGTGCTGTGCCGACGGCTTCCGCGGCGTTCACCTGCTCCCCTGCCCGTGCCGAGGTGGGGTACGTGCTGCTCGGCAGCCGTGTGGTGGCGACGGTGAGGACGAACGACGGTCGGTGGAGCGTTCCGGAGGCCGAGGTGCGCCGGGCCGCCGCGGAACTGAACGCGGTGGGGATGGACCGGCAGGACCTGGTTCGCATCGGCCCGTTCCGTGGGGTGCCGAGACAGGAGCACCACGAGGAAACACCGCTGCGTTGGCGCCGGCGCATCCAGGGGGAACTGCAGGAACTGAGCAGTCACGAGCGGGCAGCACGGCGTGAAGTCGGCCGGCCGTACCATCTGGCGGGCATCGACTGGCGACAAATACTGGTGGAGCAGACCCGCGACGGGGCACAGCGCACGTGGTGGCTGCCGCGCGCTCCGGTCAGGCTGCTGGACGCGGCCGAGCACGCCGAGAAGCAGTGGACGCAAGCCGCACGCACCCGCCGGGTGAGTACAGCCGTCACCGAGCCGCCCTCCCGCCCCCGGCAGGCCCGAGAGGCCGGCGGCCGGCAGGCGACGGGCCCCGAGGGCCCCGCCGCCCCACTGCGCCCGTACGGCAAAGAGCTGGAAGGCCAGTTGTACTCGGTGCTCAGCAGGAAGCCCGGTACTTCCCGCAAGGTGGCCGGGTGGGCGTGCGCGGTCTGCCGCACCGCGCCCGCCACCGTGCTCGACCACTGCCACGAACACGGCTACGTCCGCGCCCCCGTCTGCCAGTCCTGCAACACCCAGGAACGCCCCGATCACCTGTACAGCAACGACATCCGCGTGGGGAGCCGCTACACACGCCTCTTCCACACCGACACCGATGACTGGCTCCGTCACTGGCACCGCTGCCCCGGCTGCCGCGCACGCACCACCCTGCCCCTGCCGCACCTCGCCGCATGGACCGCCCACGTGGCCTGCCGATCGCTGCGCCCGACCCACCCCGCGCCCCGCGGGCGCAAGCCCTGCGGTGGTCTGCGCGTGTCCTGGACGGGCAGTCAGAACGCGCCGCGTTCCTGCCTGCTCACCGTGGCCGTCGACTTCTGCCCCTCCGGCGAGCACCGTGTCCTGGCGCAAGTCCCCTACCGCGAAGCCGTCGAGCGGTTTCGTGCCTGGTTGGCCGAGACGGCCCCTGCCGTGGCCGCCGCGGCCGGCCCTGACCGCCTGGACGACCTCCCTACCCGGTTCCGGCCGGTCATCGCGGACACCAGCGGCAAGGACCTGGAACTGTTCTGAGCGGGCACGGGGATATCCGAGGAGTACCGACAGACCTGCCCGAGATGCCCCACGAGCGCCGTGCCCGGTGGTTTTCGCTGGAGACCTTCATGAGGCACAGCCCCACGGGACCATCTGCTCAATCGAGCGCCGCGACAAGGTTCTCCTTCTGTTGGATCCGACGAGTGAGCGTTTTCCACCCTCACGTTGATGCGAGGGGAAGGACGAAGACGGCCTTCACGAAGTCGGTGATGCGGTTGGTGCTGCAGCGGAGCTTCCGCAGGAGGCGCCACCCCTCGAGAGTGGCCATGGCCTGCTCGCCGAGGCAGCGGATCTTGGCGTGGGTGGTGTTGTGGCGGCGCTTCCACTGCTTGAGGCGCCGGCCCCGAAACGGTACGCGGACGGGTCCGCCGACGCCTTGATACGCCTTGTCCGCCCAACATCCGAGTCCGGCTTCGGTGAGGGTCTCGATGATCCCGTGCTGCCGCGCGGAAGTCAGGTCGTGAGTCGAGGCGGGCAGAGTCGGCGAGGCCCAGATCCTCTGGGCAAGGAGCTCGGAGGTCAGACCGCGCGCGCCCGGACAAAGTCTTCCACTGTGGCCGGGACGCTCTCCTCGGGCGTTACGTCGAGTTCTTCCATGAGGTGCACTTCCGGCATTTTCCTGCCGTCGCCACTCTTCACCCGGGGAAGAAAATTCCACACACCCAAGCCGAGCACTCCGAGGAGTCCCTTTCTGAGCGTAGGGCGGGTTTCCGTTCCGGCTGCCGCCCGGATGCCCACCGGCAAGGCAGGGAACTGGCCGGCGTACCGGTGACGGAACCCCGTCGCAGACAGAGAAATTTGATCGCACGCCGAAACCGAGGACCTTCTTATTCCTTCACCGGCTCGGGCCCCGCTCCGAGCAGATCGCCGAGGCTTGTCGGCTCCTCAGGAAGAGAGCGCTCTTTCCGCCACGGCGACAGGAAAGTGGGGAGGAAGGACAGGAGACCTGCCGCTGCCGCCGCACAGAGCGCTTGTCGCGTGCCCAGGACATCCGCCAGCGTGCCCCCGAGCAGCGATCCGAGCGGCATCACGCCCCACGTGAGGAAACGCAGGGTGGCATTGACACGGCCCAGCGCCATGTCGGGAACCACTGCCTGACACGAGCTCATAAAACCAATATTGAAGATGACGGTGGTAAATGCGACGACCGAACTGGCGGCTGCGGCCAGCCATACGGTCCAGCCCGGATGAGCCATGGGAAGAAGGAGGCCGAAAGGAGCACCGACAAACAGGGGGAGCCACAGCAGGGGGCCATGGCCGACCTTGCCCGCCAGGAACTTGAAGGAAAACGCGGCGGCGACACCCCCTATTCCCGAGATGCTGAAGAAGATGCCGACCGAAAGGACCGACAGGCCGATATCCCGCGCCAGGAACACCACGGTGATGGAGTATGCCGCATAGGAGGTCAGGTTCAACCAGGCAGAGGACTCCGCCAGCGCCCGGAGCCGGCGGTCTGTGCGGACGAGCAGAACCCCCTCCCGGATCTCGCCCAGCAGGTCTCTTTTCCCGCTGCTCTCTCTCCGCTCCTCGACCTGACGAATGCGAAGGATGAAGAGTGACGACAGGGACAGGACGACACTTGTCACGACAAGGGAAACCGGCGCCGTGAGGAGAGCTGCGAGCTGCCCTCCAAGAGCCGGCCCGCCCAACGTGAAAACCTGCTGGACACTGGTTGTCCTCGTATGTGCCTGAACAAGGTTCTCCCGCCCGACCAGGCCGGGGAGGTAACTCTGGTAGGCCACGTCGTAGAAGACGTTGCAGATACCGAACAACAGAACTGCGGCACTCAACCACCAAATGGTCAGGAAATCGATCCACCACAGCACCGGAATCGACATCAGAATCAGAGATCGCGCCCCTTGGCAGAATATCAGCACCTGTCGACGCCGCATTCGGTCCACCCAGGCACCGGCCGGAAGTCCGACCAGCAGGAAAGGCAGCGTCAAGAATACCGAGACAAGCCCGACTTCGAACTCATCGGCACCCAAGGCCACAACCGCGGTGAGCGGAATCGCAATCCTGGCCACGCTTGCTCCTGCGGCACTTGCCATTGTGGCCGCGAACAGGTTTCGAAAGCCTTGGTCTCTGAACAATCGGGTCGATTCATCAGGCACCACAGGACCGTAACACCGGTTTCAACAACCCCACAAGCCTCGGCCCGAATGAAGTCAATGCTTTATCAAAGCCAACCTTGGAAGATCCAGTACGCCTCGCGATTTGTCTTGATCACACGTGCAGGTTTCAGCCATCGGGGCAGTGCCGGGCGTCGAAGGTTCCTAAATGCAAGTGATCAGCGGGATCGACGAGGCGGACTGGCCGCTGCTGAAGAACATCGTCGTGGAAGTCGCCGATGAGGACGGCAGACTTGCGGCCACGGAAGGAGTCTTCCGCAGGCACGGGATGGAAGTCGACGTCAAGCAGATGCCCGGCTGCCACGGAACCGACCTGCACCTTGTTTTTGCAGGTCGATGAGCGGAAGGTGCCCGACCGGAGGCAGCCGCTCCTGAGGACGGCTGCTGCGAAATCGGCCTGCGGTGCTGCCTCTGCCCCGCACCGCAGGCGCTCCGCATCGGTGCCTGCCGGTTCCCGGCGTTCAGGAACGCCGGGAACCGGTACAGGACAGTCCGCGGTCGGCGCCGAGGGACACGGTCGGTGGGGTGGCGTGTACGGCCGGGTCGGCCACGGGGCAAAGATCGCAGATGTGCCGGGAATCCCGCATGGGGGACTGTCCCCCATATCCTCGGCCCCCTGACCGGTGAAGCAGAGGGACGTACGGAGGGCCGCGGCGTCGGAGGACGGCCGGTGGAGACCGGCCCGTCGAGGCGCGGGAGCCGCCCGCGGGGTGCCTTCGCCTGTCTCACGAGTGGTTGTTCCGAATGAACTCGACTGAGATCAAAGGAACTTGGGGGAACTTCCCGCATCCGCCCCCACTACGGCACCCGTTCTACTGATGTCCGGTCGGCGGTTCCCGGGGTGGCGTCCCGAGGGAGCACCGCCGGTCCGGAATCGACTCGTGTCCCACAGCCAACAGGTGCCGTACGACAAAACATACGGGAGCGCACGACATGCGGACCTCTTTGGATATCGACTCCATTGCACGGAGCGTGTACATATCGATGGTCGACCGGCCCGGCGCGGAAGTGGCCGAGCTCGCCGAGCAACTGCAGGAGACCGAGGAAACGGTCCGGGACGGGCTGGAGCGGCTGTCCGCCCTGCTGCTCGTCGTCCCGGGGGACTCCGCCAGCGGCTGGCGACCGGTCGACCCGGAGGTCGGACTGGCGGCGATGCTCACCCGGCAACAGGAGGAATTAGCCCGCCACCGGCTCCAGGTGGAGGGCAGCCGGCTGGAGGTGACACGGCTGCTGTCGGAGCGCGGGCGCGGCGGCCGGGAAAGCGTCACGGACGTCAAATGGCTGGCCGGCGCGGACGCCGTGTGGCGGCACATCAACTTTCTCGCCGATGAGTGCGCCAACGAGTGGCTGACCGTCGGACCGGCCGAGCGGCCGGACGCGGCGGCCTTCGAGGCCGGCCACTCGCTGGACGAGATCCTGCGGCGACGCGGTACGCCGGCTCGCGCCATCGTGCTGGAGAGCGTCCGCAACGACCCCGAGGCGACGGAGCGCCTGCGCCGGAACGAGGAGTGCGGCGGCGCCGTCCGCACCCTGCCGTCGCTGCCGGTGTGGATGATCGTCTCCGACCGCAGGCACGCCGTCGTGCCGGTCACGAGCGGCCCCAGCGTGGTCGGTGCGATGGCGTGCGGCATCGAGTCGGTCACGGAGGCCTTCGCGACCCTGTTCGCCCGGTTGTGGAAGGAGGCCCTGCCGCTCGCGGAGGCGCGCCCCCGCACCCGCGGCAACCTCTCCCTCCAGGAGCAGCACGTGCTCCGGCTGTGGGCGCAGGGGCTCACGGACGCGGCGGCGGCCCGCCGGATGGACGTCTCGCTGCGCACGGTGCGCCGGCTCTCGGAGAAGCTGACCGACCGGTTCGGCGCCCGGAGCCGGTTCCAGCTCGGCGCCCTCGCGCTCGCCAGTGGCGGCATCCGCGCCGAGGACATGGTCTGACCCCTCCCCCTGGGCGTGACCGGTCGTGAAGGGGCCGGACCTCGTCGTCGAGGTCCGGCCCCTTCACGGTGTGGCACCGGGTGCGGTCACCCGGCCGGTGCGAACTGTGCCGTGATCTCCGCCATCATCAGGTCGGCGATGGCCTGGGCGAGCTGCGCCGGGGTGGGAGAGTCGAAGACGGATCGCACCGGCACATCGATCCGCAGCGCCTTCCGCAGCCGTGAGGCCACCTGCGTGGCGAGCAGCGAATGCCCGCCGAGTTGGAAGAAGTCGTCGTGCACGCCGACGCGGTCGATGCCCAGCAGTTCCTGCCACACGGTGGTGACGGTCCGCTCGACGGCGTTGCGCGGCGCCGTGTACTCCTTCCCCAGATCCGGCCGCTGGTGGTCCGGCGCAGGCAGGGCCGCCCGGTCCACCTTGCCGTTCGCGGTCAGCGGGAGGCGCTCCAGCGTGACGAACGCCGTCGGGATCATGTAGTCGGGCAGGAATCGTCCCAGATGGGCGTGGAGCTCCGCGGTGCTCGGCGCGTCCGCGCCGGTGACCACGAGGTACGCCACGATCCGTTTGTCGTCGGGCGTGTCCTCACGGACGATCACGCAGACCTCGCCGATCCCGGGGTGAGTCAGCAAGGTGGACTCGACCTCGCCGAGCTCGATGCGGTTGCCGCGGATCTTCACCTGGTTGTCGATCCGTCGCAGGAACTCGATCTGTCCGTCCGCCCGCCACCGCACCAGGTCACCGGTGCGGTAGACCCGGGTGCTCACCCCTTCGGCCTCGTACCCGACGAACTTCTCCTCGGTCAGATCCGGCCTGCCCCGGTAGCCGCGGGCCACCGGCGTGCCTCCGATGAGGAGTTCCCCGGGCACCCCGACCGGCACCGGCCGGCCGTGCTGGTCGACCACGAACACCAGGGTGTTGGAGATGGGCCGGCCGATCGGCGGGACCGCGTCGCCGGGTTCGACCACCGTCGAGGTGACGATGACCGTGGCCTCGGTGGGTCCGTAGTTGTTGATCACGCGGAACGGCAGCCGTGCCCGCGGCGGCATCCGCAGCCGGTCGCCGCCGGTCAGCACGTACTCCAGGGTGCTGTCCGCCGCCCAGGGCAGCGCCGCCAGGGCCTCGAGCATCGGCGTGGACAGGAACGTGGTGTGGACGCGCTGCTCGCACAGCCAGTCCCGCAGCAGATGCGGGGTGAGCCGGACGGTCTCGGTGGTGACGCAGCAGGTCGCGCCGCGGATCAGGCCGAGCCACAGCTCCCATGCCGCCGGGTCGAAACCGATCCCGGCCAGCAGCGCGATCCGCTGTCCGGGTTCCAGTCCGTACTCGCGTGCCGTCCAGTGCACCAGGTTGACCAGGCTGCGGTGTTCGACCTGGACGCCCTTGGGGCGGCCGGTGGAACCGCTGGTGTAGATCAGGTAGGCGAGGTTGTGTGCTGCGGCGGCCGGCCGGGGGTCGGTGTCCGGCTCGTCGGCCAGCGTCGTGGTGTCCTCGTCGAGCAGCAGCAGCGGTACGTTCGAGGGCAGCCGGCCGGTGTGCGCGGAGCCGGTGAGGACGACCGGAGTCCCGGTGTCCCGCACCATGTACGCCAGCCGCTCCGCGGGATACTCCGGATCCAGCGGCACGTACGGCGCTCCCGCCTTCAGGACGCCCAGCACGGCCGTCACCAGATCGGGGCCGCGTTCCAGGCACACCGCGACCGGCATGTCCGGCCGCACTCCGTACCGGGTGCGCAGGTGGTGGGCGATCCGGTTGGCGCGCGCGTTCAGTTGGCCGTAGGTCAGCGTGCCCTGGGGCCCCTCGACGGCCATCGTGTCCGGCTGCCGTGCCGCCCGCTCCTCGAACAGGCCGTGCAGGGTGGCGGTGTCCGGGAAGGGGGCCGCGGTGTCGTTCCACTCGACCACCGTCCGCCGTCCTTCCTCGGCGGTGAGCAGGCACAGCCGGGACAGCCTGGCCGCGGGTTCACGGGCCACCGTTTCCAGCAGGGTGCCCAGGTGGCCGGCCATCCGGGCGACCGTGTCCCGTTCGAAGAGGTCCGTCCGGTACTCCAGGGTGCCGCGCAGTCCGCCTTCCGCCTCCTCGGACATCATCAGGGTGAGGTCGAACTTGGCGTCCGGCAGGGTGACCGCGAAGGGCTCCACTTCCAGTCCCGGGAGGCTCCAGCCGTGTTCGTCCGGTGTGTTCTGGAACACGAACATGGTCTGGAACAGGGGGTTGCGGGAGGGGTCGCGGTCGGGGGCGAGTTCCTCCACGAGGCGTTCGAAGGGCAGGTCCTGGTGGTCGTAGGCACCGAGCGCGGTGTCCTTGACCCGGTCCAGGAGTTCGGTGAACGCCGGGTCGCCGGACAGGTCGGTGCGCATGACCAGGGTGTTCACGAAGAAGCCGATCAGCTCCTCCGTCTCGGCCCGGTTGCGGCCGGCGACCGGGCTGCCGACGGTCACGTCGTCCTGGCGGGCGTACTTGACCAGCAGCACCTGGAAGGCGGCCAGCAGCACCATGTACAGGCTCGCGGTGCCGCTCCTGGCCGCCTTTCTCAGCCCGGCGGCCACTGCCGCGCCCACCTCGAACGTCACGGTGTCGCCGCCTCCGGACCGTCGCTCCGGACGGCGGTGGTCGGTGGGCAGTTCCAGAGGTTCGATCCCGGCGAGCCGCTCCCGCCAGTACGCCAACTGCCCCTCCAGCACCTCACCGGTGAGCTGCTGTCGCTGCCACACGGAGAAGTCCGCGTACTGCACGGGCAGTTCCGGGTCCTCGGGCGGGGTGCCGGTCGTCGCCGCCCGGTAGCCCTCCCGCAGTTCGCGTGCCATGACCGGCTCCGACCAGCCGTCGCAGGCGATGTGATGCACCGTCAGCAAAAGGTGCGCCTCCTCGTCGGCCAGTCGCACCAGGTGGGCGCGCAGCAGCGGTCCCGCCGCCAGGTCGAACGGGCGGGCGGCCTCCGCACGGACCAGGTGCCGGGCCGCCTCCTGGCGTTCCCCTGGGTCGGTGATGTGCCGCAGGTCGTGGACGGCCGTGTGCACCGGCCGGGGCGGATCGACGATCTGCGTCGGCTCACCGTCGGCTGCGGCGACGAACCTCGTCCGCAGGATCTCGTGCCGCGCCAGCATGCGGGTCAGCGCCGCGTCGAGGGCCTCGGGGTCCAGCGCACCGCTGACGCGCAGGGCGAAGGGCACGACGTACTCGGCGCTTCCGGGCTCCATTTGGTCGAGGAACCACAGTCGCTGCTGGGCGAAGCTCAGCGGCAGCGGCCCGCCGGTCCGGTCGGCCGGCTCGATGCGTTCCGCACCGGCCGTCCCGTCGGTGGCGAGTTCCGCCACGGCCGCGGCCAGTTCGGCGACGGTGGGTGAGGCGAACAGTTCCCGCACCGGTATCTCCACGCCCAGCACGTCCCGCAACCGTGACGTCACCTGGGTGGCGAGCAGGGAGTGGCCGCCGAGCTCGAAGAAGTTGTCGTCCACACCGGTGACCTCGGTGCCCAGCACCTGGGACCAGGCCGCGGCGATCGCGCGCTCGGCCGGGGTGCGGGGGGCCGCTCCGCCGGCCCCGGAGGCGCGGGGCTCGGGCGCGGGCAGCTCCCGCCGGTCCACCTTGCCGTTCGGGGTCAGGGGCAGCCGCTCCAGCGCCACGAAGGCGGACGGCACCATGTAGTCGGGCAGTTCGCGGCGCAGCCGCCCGCGCAGCTCCTCGCCGCGCACCGTGGCGCCCGCCGCCGGGACGACGTAAGCGACCAGCCGCTTGTCGCCCGGAGCGTCCTCGCGGACGACGACGGTGGCCGCGGCGACCTCGGGGCCGGCCAGCAGGACCGCCTCGATCTCGCCGGGTTCGATGCGGTGCCCGCGCAGCTTCACCTGGTCGTCCAGCCGTCCCAGGAACTCCAGTTGCCCGTCGGCCAGCCAGCGCACCCGGTCACCGGTGCGGTAGACCCGGCGCGGTGTGCCGTCGAGGTCGGCGGTCACGAACCGCTCCGCCGTCCGGTCGGGCAGGCCTCGGTATCCGCGCGCCAGTCCGGCGCCACCGACGAGGAGTTCGCCCGCTACCCCGGCCGGCACCGGTCGGCCGTACCGGTCCACCACGTACACGAAGGTGCCGGGCACCGGGCGGCCGATCGGCGGCACGGGCGTGCCGGGGACGACTTCGGCCGAGGTCGTCACCACCGTCGACTCGGTCGGCCCGTAGTTGTTGACGATGCGGAAGGGCAGGCGCAGCCCGGCCGGCAGGCGCAGCGCGTCACCACCGGTCAGCACGTACTCCAGGGAGGTCGGCTCCGACCAGTCGAGGGCCGCCAGCGACTCCAGCACCGGTGTCGAGACGAAGGTGCCCGTGATCCGCCGTTCGTTCAGCCAGCGCTGGAGCAGCGCGGGCGTCAGTCGCACCGTGTCGTCGGGTACGCACACGGTGGCGCCGGTCGCCAGGGCGGGCCACAGCTCCCACGCCGCCGCGTCGAACCCGACCCCGGCCAGCAGCGCGACCCGCCGTCCCGGGGCCGCGCCGAAGGTGTCGGCCGTCCAGCGGACCAGGCCGGCCAGGCTGTGGTGCTCGATCTCGACGCCCTTGGGCCGGCCGGTGGATCCGCTGGTGCAGATCACGTACGCCAGGTCGTCGGCGGACGCCGCGGGTTCCGGGTCGTGGGCCGGCAGGTCCGCGAGGGACGGCCGGTCCAGGTCGGTGAGGAACCGGCCGGGCCCGTCGGGCAGCCGGGCGGCCCGGGTGCTGTCGGTGACCACGAGCACGGCCCGCGCGTCCGCGATCATGTGGGCGAGCCGGTCGGCGGGGTGGTCCGGGTCCAGTGGCAGGTAGGCGGCGCCGGACTTGAGTACCGCGAGCAGTGCGGTGATCTGTTCGGGGCCGCGTTCCAGGCACACGGCGACCACGTTTCCGGGTCCGGCCCCGCGAAGGCGCAGGTGGTGGGCGAGCCGGTTGGCCCGCGCGTTCAGTTCCCGGTAGGTCAGTTCTCCGTCGGCCGAGAGCACCGCCGTCGTGTCCGGCCGCAGGGCGGCGCACTCCTCGACGAGCCGGTGCACCGTCGTCCCGTCCCCGGTTGCGGTCCCGGGGGCCGTGGCGGACGCCGTGCCGCTCCACTCGGCCAGTACCCGGTGCCGCTCCGCGCCGGTCAGGATCTCCAGTTCGGACAGGCGGCGTTCCGGGCCGGTGACCGCCGCGCGCAGCAGCGTGGTGAAGTGCTCCGCCAGCCGCTCCACGGTGTCCGGTGCGAACAGGTCGAGGGCGAAGACCAGATCGCCGTCGAGCGAGCCGTCGGGCCGCTCGGTGAGGATGAGGGTCAGGTCGAACTTGGCCTCCTCCTCGCGGACGGCGAACGGCTCCACCGTTGTTCCGGGCAGCTGCCAGGTGTGGCCGTCGGGGGTGTTCTGCAGCGCGAACATGGTCTGGAACAGGGGGTTGCGGGACAGGTCGCGGTCGGGGGCGAGTTCCTCCACGAGGCGTTCGAAGGGCAGGTCCTGGTGGTCGTAGGCACCGAGCGCGGTGTCCTTGACCCGGTCCAGGAGTTCGGTGAACGCCGGGTCGCCGGACAGGTCGGTGCGCATGACCAGGGTGTTCACGAAGAAACCGATCAGCTCCTCCGTCTCGGCCCGGTTGCGGCCGGCGACCGGGCTGCCGACCGCGATGTCGTCCTGGTCGCTGTACTTCGCCATCAGCAGTTGGAACACCGCCAGCAGGGACATGAACAGGCTCGTGCCCTGTCCCGCCGCCAGCCGCCGGGCCGCGCCGGTCAGGTCGGCGGGCACCGAGAAGGACACCGTGCCGCCCCGGCCCGATCGCTCGGCCGGCCGCCGGTGGTCGGTCGGCAGTTCCAGCGGTCGTACTCCGGTGAGCCGCTCCCGCCAGTACGCCGACTGCCCTGCCAGCGCCGGGCCGTCCAGCACCTCGCGCTGCCAGCTCGCGAAGTCCGCGTACTGGAGGGCGAGGGGGGCCGGGGCGCACGGCCGGCCGGCCACCGCCTCGCCGTACAGTTCGCCCAGTTCCCGGGCCAGGATGCCCTCCGACCAGCCGTCGGAGACGATGTGGTGCACCGTCAGCAGCAGCAGCCACTCCGTGTCGGCCACCCGCACCGCCATCGCGCGCAGCAGCGGCCCGGTGGCCAGGTCGAACGGTCGTCCCGCCGCCTCGCGCAGCATCTCGCGCGCGGCGTCGGCACCGAGGTGCCGGGCGTCGTGGACGTCCACCGCCACCTCTCGCACGGCGTCGACGACCTGGCAGGGGCGTCCCCCGGCGTCCGTGACGAACCGGGTCCGCAGGATCTCGTGCGAGGTGGTCAGGGCCGTCAGCGCGGCGCCGAACGCGTCCGGTGCGAAGTCTCCCTCGACCCGCAGCCCCACCGGGATCGCGTACTCGGCCCGGTCCGGCGCCAACCGATCCAGGAACCACAGGCGTTGTTGTGCGAAGGACAGGGGCAGGGCGCCCGTCGACCGGTCCGCGCGCGGGATCGTGGCGCAGGTGCCCGGGTCCAGCGCGTCCACGGCCGTTGCCAGCAGGGCCGGTGTCGGCGCGTCGAACAGGGTCCGGTACGGCACGTCCACCCCGAGGTCCCGACGCAGCCGGGCGGCGACCCGGGCGGCCAGCAGGGAGTGGCCGCCCAGCTCGAAGAAGTCGTCGTCCGCGCCGACCTCGTCGACGCCCAGGAGTTCGGCCCAGATGCCGGCGACGGTTCGCTGGGTGGGTGTACGGGGCGCGGCGAATGCAGCGGAGACGTCCGGGCGGTGGCCCTCGGGCGCGGGCAGCGCCCGCCGGTCCACCTTGCCGTTCGGGGTGAGCGGCAGCCGTTCCAGTACGACGTACCGGGCGGGCAGCATGTGCTCGGGCAGCTCCCGCGCCAGGGCCGCGCGCAGCCCGGCCACGGCCACGGCCGTGCCGCCGGCCGGGACCAGGTACGCCACCAGGCGCTTGTCGCCCGGAACGTCCTCGCGGACCACGACCGTGGCCGCCGCGACGGCCGGCCGGGACAGCAGGGCGTTCTCGATCTCTCCGATTTCCACCCGGTGCCCGCGCAGCTTGATCTGGTCGTCCATGCGGCCCAGGTAGACCAGGCGCCCGTCCGGCAGCCACTTCACCAGGTCGCCGGTGCGGTACACGCGTGCCTCGGGGTCGGCCGAGAACGGGTGGGGTACGAACCGCCGCGCCGTCAGGTCGGGCCGGTCCAGATAGCCGAGGGCCACGTTGACGCCGCCGATCAGCAGTTCGCCGGGGACTCCGACCGGCTGGACCTCGCCGTGCGCCCCGACCACGTACACCTCGGTGTTGTCGATCGCCCGGCCCATCGGCACGTGGTCCGCCGCCGGGTCCACCGTCGTCGTCCGGCTGACCACGTTGCCGACGGTTCCCTCGGTCGGGCCGTACTCGTTGACGATCGCGGTGTTCCCGGTGCCCAGGGTCAGGGCCCGGTGCGCCAGCGCCGGTGCCAGGTCCTCGCCGCCCACGACCATCGTGGCGATGCCGTGCCGTACGCCGTCCTGCTCCAGCCGGGCGGTCAGCAGTTCCAGGTGCGCGGGCGTCGCCTTCAGGAAGCTGATCGGGACACCGGTCGCGACGATGTCCACGGCCGCGTCGAACACCGTCCGTCCCGGCTCCGGCTCCGGCACCACCAGGCACAGTCCCTGCACCAGCGGCAGGAACAGCGCGGTCACCGTCAGGTCGAAGGCCGCCGACGAGCACAGCAGCGAACCGATCCGCGCACCGGGTGCCGGAGGGTAGTTCCGGTCGCACCAGTGCAGGTAATTGACCACACCCCGGTGCCCGACCCGCACGCCCTTGGGGCGGCCCGTCGAACCCGAGGTGTAGATGACGTACGCCACGTCGTCCGGGCCCGCGGCGGTGGCCGGGGCGGTGCCGGTGGCGGCCGGCCACTCCCGGTCGGCCAGCAGCAGCGCGGTGCCCGGTGCGAAGAGGTCCGCGTGCACGGACTGCGTCACCACCACCGGCGCGGCACTGTCCTCGACCATGTACCGCAGCCGCTCGGCCGGGTAGGCGGGGTCCAACGGCACGTAGGCGGCACCCGACTTGAGTACGCCGAGCAGCGCGCACACCAGGTCCGGGCCCTGGTCCAGGCACACCGCGACCAGCGTGCCGGGGCCGACGCCGCGCTCCGCCAGGTACCGTGCCAGCCCCTCGGCCCGCTCGTCCAGCTCCCGGTAGGTCAGCCGCTGTTCGCCGTGCTCCAGGGCCACCGCGTCGGGCCGGTGCGCGACCTGCTGCTCCACCAGCCGGTGCACGGTCGTGGTGTCCGGGAAAACGGAACGCGGCCCGTTCCACTCGGTCAGGATCCGGTGCCGCTCCGGCTCCGTCAGCATCTCCAGCGCGCTGAGCGGCTCCCCGGGAGTGTGGGCGGCGGAATGCGCGAGCGTCGCGAGGTGCCCCGCCATCCGCTCCGCCGTGGCCCGTTCGAACAGGTCGGTGCGGTAGCCGAGGACGCCGCTCAGCCGCGCGCCGTCCGCGAGGACCTCCAGCGTGACGTGCGCGTCCGGCGGGAACGCGGTGGCCTCCCGGTCGGCTGTGCGCCATGCGAACCACGCCGCCGCGGCCTCCGCGCCGCCGGCCGCTTCGGTCAGCGCCGCGAGGGGCACCGGACCGCGGGCGACGGCGTCCGCCATGCCCCGCGCGACGTGTGCCACGGCCTCGGTGAGCGCCGGGTCGCCGGCCGGGCCCCGCACCACGGTCGCCGTGTCCGTGTCCCGTGTGCCGTCCGCCGGCACCGCCACCGGGACGTCGCCCCGGCCGGCGTGCCGCGCCAGCAGCGTGTGGAACACCGTCAGCAGGACCGCGGGCAGCTCCACGCCCCGGTCGCGGGCCAGCGCGGCCAGCGCGTCGGCGGTGCGGGCGGGCACGTCGAACGGGACCCGGTCCGCAGGGCCCGGCCCGTCGTCCGACGGACGGCGGTCCGAGGGCAGTTCCAACGGCTCGAGGCCCGCCAGTGCGTGCCGCCACTCCCCCAGCTGGTGATCAGCCACCGTTCTCTCCCCATCGTCAGGACATCGTCAGCGGTACAAGCGGTTCACGGGCGGCACGTCGTACGGCGCGCGGCGAGGGGCGGGGCGGGGCCTCCGGGCGGGCCGGGACCGTGCCGCCGACGGAACCGCGACCGCCGGCGCCGAACGTCCGCGACGAGCAGGCTAGGACGCACGGACACATGACCCCAGTGGACACAAATGACTCCCCCGGGGATGGTCACAACTGCCCAGTGCCGCCCGCGATCACCGCTGGCCACCATGGACCGGGTTACCAACGCCCAGCCCGGACGCCCCCACGGAGGGCGATTTCACGGGTACCCGGCCCGATCACAGCGGTCGCGGCCCATCACGGTGTCGAGAGGAAAAGCCGGTCGTGTACCCGCATCGCCAGCCCCCGGACAGCCCGCGCCACGCAGTCCTGACCACCATCGCCTCGGACTCGCACACCTGGAACCTGCTCTTCCTGCAACTGTTGCTGGAGGAACAGGGCTGGGAAGTCACCAATCTCGGTGCGTGCGTCCCGGTCGACGTCCTGATCGAGGAGGCCACGGCCCGCACGCCCGACCTCGTCGTCGTCAGCACGGTCAACGGACACGGCGCCGAGGAGGCCACGGGCCTGGCCCGCGCGGTGCGTGCGGTGCCGGCGCTGGCCGAGATACCGCTCGTCGTCGGAGGGAAGCTGGACACCTCGGGCACCGTCGCCCCGGAGGTCCACGACTCGCTCACCGACGCCGGCTTCGACGCCGTCCTGACCGGCCCGAACGCCGTCCCCGGGCTGCTCGCCCTGCTCGACGCCCTGCCCGAGCACCGGCACGGAAGGCCCCACGCCGATGCCGTCCGCTGAACCCGCCCCCGCCGGCGGCGCCTTCCACCGCTTCGTCGCCGACGCCGCCCGCGCCGGCAGCCTCGTCGTGCAGCCCCGCATGGGCTTCGCCGACCCCGCCCTGATGCGCACCGGCCTGATCGCCACCCGGGCCGCCGACGCCACCACCGTCGGCACCCTCACCCTGGACAGCTTCACCCGCGTCGGTGATTACGCCGCCGCCGCCCGGGCCGTCGCCCAGGACCACCACCTCAACGGCTATCCGCTGGTCAGCATGCCCGTCGAGACCACCACCGGTCTTCTCGACGGCGTCCACGGCCCCGGTTTCCCCGTCCAGGTGCGGCACGGCTCCGCACAACCCGGCCGGATCGTCGAGGCCCTCATCGCCGCCGGTCTCGACGCCACCGAGGGCGGCCCCGTCTCCTACTGCCTGCCCTACGGCCGCACCCCGCTGGCCACTTCGGTCCATGCCTGGGCCGAAGCGTCCCGCAGGCTCGCCGCCCTGCGCGAGACCGGTGCCGAACCGCACCTGGAGACCTTCGGCGGCTGCATGCTGGGCCAGCTCTGCCCGCCCTCCCTGCTCGTCGCCCTCTCCGTCCTGGAAGCCATGTTCTTCCGTCGGCACGGTCTGCGCAGCGTCTCCCTCAGCTACGCCCAGCAGACCAGTCGCGAGCAGGACGAGGAGGCCGTCCACGCGCTGCGCGCCATCGCCGCCGACCAACTCCCGGACGTCTCCTGGCACGTGGTCGTCTACGCGTACATGGGCGTCTACCCGGAGACCTGGGACGGGGCGCTGCGACTCGGGGCGGACGCCGCCCGGCTCGCCGTGCGCACCGGTGCCGCCCGGCTCATCGTCAAGACACCGGCGGAGTCGGCCCGCATCCCCTCCGTCGAGGAGAACGTCATCGCGCTGGAGACCGCCGCCGCTGCCGCCCGCACCACGCGGCCGGCCGCTCCGCCGCCGTCCACCGGCATCGAGGCGGAGGCCCGCTCCCTCGTCGAGGCCGTCCTGAACCTGCACGACGACCTGGGCCAGGCCCTGATCCGCGCCTTCGCCCACGGCTACCTCGACGTCCCCTTCTGCCTGCACCCCGACAACGCGGGGCGCACCCGCAGCTTCATCTCCGACCGCGGGCGGCTGGAGTGGTCCCGCACCGGGTCGCTCCCGCTCGGCCGGCCCACCGCCGCGCAGCCGTCCCGGCGGCTGACCTCGTCCGGGCTGCTGCAGGCGCTCAACCACGTCAAGAACCGTTACGACGATCCCGCTGCCCGTCTCGAGAGGGCGAGCTGATCCGAGCGGCCCCCGCCCCGGCGCCTCTCCGCCATCGGTGGCGGGTGCCCCGACCCGGCAACGACAGGACAGGACAGACATGACACTTCAGACAGATCTCCCGGCGACACCCGAGGCCGCCGCGCTGCCCTCACCGCTGGAGCACCTGCGCGACCCGCGCACCCGAGCGGCCCTGCGCGTCCAGCAGGCGCTGGTGGCCGGTGCCCGTTCCTTCCTGCGCTCCGACGGCGCCGTGGAGATGGCCCATCCGATCATCGGCCCCGTCACCGACCCGGGCTCGCGCGGCGCCAAGCAGGTCGACGTCGACTACTACGGCCACCGCTACAAGCTGATGACCAGCGCCATCCTCTACAAGCAGGCATCGCTGCTGGCCTTCGACCGCATCTTCCTCGTCGCGCCCAACGTCCGCCTCGAACCCGTCGAGACCAGCAGCACCCACCGTCATCTCACCGAGTTCCGGCAGATCGACGTCGAGTACGCGGGCGCCACCCAGGACGACGCCATGGGCGTCGCCGAGCGGCTGGTCCGCCACGCCGTGACCACCGTCGTCGACGAGTGCGTCGACGACCTCGCCGTCCTCGGCCGCGACCCCGACGTCCTGCGCCGCCTGGTGGCCCGGCCGTTCGCCCGCGTCCCGCACGGCGAGGTCGTCGATGGCCTGCGCCGCGACGGGTACCCGCAGGCCGCCGGCACCGAGATCGAGTGGGAGGCCGAGGAGCGCATCTCCCGCCAGGCCGACGCCCCGTTCTTCATCGTCGGCTACCCCAAGGGCTCCCGCGGCTTCTACGACAAGGAGAGCCCGGCCGAGCCCGGCACCCTGCTCAACTTCGACCTCATCGCCCCCGAGGGCTGCGGCGAACTGTGCAGCGGCAGCGAACGCGAGTACGACTACACGGCCCTGGTCACCCGGATGCGGGAAACCGGCGAGAACCCCGCCAAGTACGCCTGGTACCTCGACGTCGCCCGGCACGGCATCCCCAGCAGCGCCGGATTCGGCATCGGCCTGGAGCGCCTGACCCGCTGGGTCACCGGCCTGGACTCCGTCTGGCGGACCACGGCCTTCCCCAAGATCGCGGGGGTCGTGTCGCCGTGACCCAGCTGGCTGCACCCGGCCTGCCCGAGGACGCCGTCCGCGCCCGGGCCCGCGACGGCGCCGCCGCCGTCTTCCCGCCCCTGGACAGCTACGGCACCGCCGTCTTCGGCGCCGTCCCCGAATCCGCCGGCGACGAGATCGACGGACTGCGCCTGGCCCCGCCCGTCTTCATGCCGGGCCGCCTGGCCAAGCTCATCGACCTCGGCCGCGAACCCCTCTACTCCGACGTCCGCCTCGGCACCGCCCTCGGCGGCTTCACCGCCCCGCTGCCGGTCTACCTGTCGGCGCTCGGTTCCACCCGCGTCACCAGTACCAGTCTCGCCCTCAGCCGCCAGGCCGGACGGCTCGGCATCCCCATGGTCATCGGCGAGAACGTCGCCCCCATGAACGGCTTCCGCTCCAGCGGCGACGACCACCGCAAGGGCCTGCTGGAACGCGTCCAGGCATACTGCGAGGAACTCCCCGACGGCGTGGGCGGCATCTGCGTCCAGCAGAGCACCGAGGACGCCGACTCCGAGGTCTGGAACCACGTCTACAGCGACCCCGCCGTCACCGGGCTCCTGACCACCGGCCGCCTCGGCTTCGAACTCAAGGTCGGCCAGGGTGCCAAGCCCGGCCTCGGCGGCCTCACCATGATCAGCGAAGCGGTCGCGGCCGACCTCGCCGGACAGTACGCCGTCGAACGGCTGGGCGCCGGCGCCTCTTCGGTCCTGCGCTGCGCGAGCCCGGGCACCTTCACCGACGAGATCTTCCGCCGGCAGATCCAGCTCATGCGCAACAACTACCCGCGCGCCCGCTGCTGGGTGAAGCTCTTCCCCGGCCGTGACGTCGGCCGGGCCGCCACCATCGCCTGGGACGCCGGAGCCGACGCCGTCGCCGTCGACGGTGCCGAGGGCGGCACCGGCTGGGCCCCGACCGGCTTCCTCGGCCACGTCGGGCTGCCTCTCGCCGAATGCCTGCGCCGCGTCGACCCCGCCGGCCGCACCCTCCTCGCCAGCGGACGCGTCTGGGACGGCATCCGCGCCGTGAAGCTGCTCGCCCTCGGCGCCCGCGCCGTCGGCCTCGGCCGCGCCGCGCTGATCGCCGCCGACGAGGACCCCGAGCACGGCCTCGAACGCCTGCTGGAGGCCATGGCACTGGAATTGCGCATGGCCGTCAGCGCGCTGGGCCGCTACGCGGCGGAGGAGACCGGCCCCGACGACCTCTGGGAGCCCCGGTCATGATCTACGAGCACGCCTACGAACTGGTCACCGACGACCTCTTCGTCCTGCTGCCTCGGCTGGTGCCCGGCTCGGACCTCTTCCTGAAGATCGAGGGCCTCAACCCGGCCGGCTCCGTCAAGCTGAAGACCGCGCTGAGCCTCATCGAGGACGCCGAGCACCGCGGCGTCCTCGCGCCGGGCGCCCGCGTCATCGAGTCCTCGTCCGGAAACCTCGGCATCGCCCTCAGCTCCATCTGCGCGACCAAGGGCTACCGCTTCACCTGCGTCGTCGACCCGAACACCAACGCCGCCAGCATCGATCACATGCGGGCCCTGGGCGCCGAGGTGGTCGTCGTCGACACCGTCGACGCCAACGGCGGCTTCCTCCAGTCCCGCATCGCCCACATCCGGCGCCACATCGAGGCGGATCCGGCCGTGGTCTGGCTCAACCAGTACGCCAACCCGGCCAACCCGCGCGCCCATTACGAACAGACCGCCCGCACCCTCCTCAAGACGGTCCAGCATCTCGACTACCTGTTCATCGGCGTCGGCTCCACCGGTACGTTCGTCGGCTGCGCGCACTACCTGCGCGAGTTCTCGCCGCACACCCGGATCATCGCCGTCGACGCCCTCGGCTCCGTCCTCTTCGGCGCCCCGCCCGGCCCGCGCCGCATCCCCGGACTGGGCGCCAGCCGCATCCCCGAACTGTTCGAACCCGGCCTCGCCGACGACGTGGTAATGGTCGCCGAGGAGGACGCCGTACGCGAGTGCCGGCTGCTCGCCCGCACCCACGGCCTGCTCACCGGCGGCTCCACCGGTTCGGTCCTGGCCGCCGTCCGTCGCCGCGCCGACACCATCCCGGCCGGCTCCCGCATCGCCGCGATCTCTCCCGACCTCGGCGAGCGCTACCTCGGCACGGTCTACAACAACGACTGGGTCGAGCGGAACTTCGGCGTCCTCACCTGATCCCGCCCGCGAAAGGCAACCACCGATGTCAACCTTCCACGTGATCGACGGCTCCGTTGCCCAGGATGTCATCGGCTCCGAGCCGTCGGCCGTCCTGGATCTCGTACGGGAGACCTACCTCCAGCACAGCCGCGGGGCCACCGTGAACCCCAACAGCCACTTCCTGCGCTTCCCGCACGATCCCGGCGCCCGGATCATCGCTCTGCCCGCCCACCTCGGCGGCGACACACCGGTCTCCGGCCTCAAGTGGATCGCCAGCTATCCGCAGAACGTGAACCACAACCTGCCGCGCGCCTCCGCCGTCCTCCTGCTGAACGACGCCGAGACCGGCTACCCGTTCGCCTGTCTGGAGGCGTCCGGCATCAGCGCCGCCCGCACCGCGGCGTCCGCCGCGCTCGCCGTGGAGACCCTCGCCGCCGACGACAGCCCGAAGACGGTGCTCTTCGTCGGCGCCGGCGTCATCGGCCGGACGGTCTCCGACTTCCTCGCGGCGCGCGGCACCGGCATCCGCGAATGCCTGGTCCACGACCACGTCGACACGTACGCCAAGACCTTCGCCTCCTACGCCGCCGAGGCCCATGGCTGGCAGACCCGCACCGTGCCGCAGGTCGACGCGGCCCTGGCCACCGCCGACCTGGTCGTCCTCGCCACCACCGCCCCGGCGCCCTGGCTGACGGACCAGCAGACCGTCCTGCCGGGCCAGCTCATCCTGAACCTGTCCCTGCGCGACATCCACCCCACCGTCATGATCAAGTGCAACAACGTCCTGGACGACATCGACCACTGCCTCACCGCGCAGACCTCGCCCCATCTGACGGAGATGGAGTACGGCACGCGCGACTTCATCAACGGCACGCTGGCCGACGTGCTGCGCGGCGACGTGACCCTGTCCCACGACCGCCCCACCATCTTCTCCCCGTTCGGCCTCGGCGTCCTCGACCTGGCCGTCGGTCACCACATCTACCGAACCGCCTTGGCCACCGGTCGCGCCACCGGGATACCGGGCTTCTTCCCCGAGCTGAAGCGCTGGTGAGCCGGGCGGCACCGGCCGCTCCCTCCGACACCCCGGTCTCGCGTTCCCACCGAACACATGGTGGGACGACGAGACCGGGGCGTCGGCATGTGCGCCGAAAGAGGAGAGGGGAAGGAGGGGAAGGGGAAGCGAGGAGGGGATGCGGGAGAGCCGGGGTCGAGACGTCAGCGGCAGCCCGGCAGCGGGTGCCGGGGCAGCGCCGGGCGGGGATCCCCCGAGGCTCAGAGGTCCCGACGCTCCGAGGTCCCGAAAGCCCGCGCCGTCCCGGGCCCCAGCGCGGCCCGGGCTCCCGCAGCGGGCTTCCGGCCCCAGGGCTCCACGCGGTCCGGGCCTGGCCGGGCGGGGCCTGGGGGACACCGGGCCTGGCCGGGCGGGGCTGAGGGAGCCCCGGCGGGACCGGGCAGGGCGGCGCGGGCTCCCGGGGCACGGCCATCGCCGTTCACGGACGGCGAAGAGCCCCGGACGGCGAAGAGCCGACGAACATGACGAGGGGTCCACCACGTTTCCGTGGTGGACCCCTCGTCGATCCTGCCGGCTCCCGTTGCTCCGGCGACGATCCGCGGTCAGACCTGCAGCAGCTCCTGTTCCCGGTCGGTGCCGTCGACCGGCACCGTCTCCTGCAACGCGGAGACCACGGCGTCCAGTTGCTCGTCGCCCCTGACCATCTCCATGTGCCGCCCCGGCATCGTCCGCTGGGCCAGACCTTCTGGGTAGAGCCCACGCCAGTGGGCGAGGTACTGGGCCTCCGGCACCTCCTCACCACTGCCGTCGCGCACCGTGTCGCTGACGAACAGCGTTGCCCTGGCCACCGAGCGGCCGGGCCGGTAGGCGGCGAGCGAGCGCACCTCGGCCTCCAGCACCTCGAAGGGAAGCCACTCGTCGAGCGTGACCAGATCCTCGGCTAGGTTCATCTCCGGAGCCAGGCGCTTCAACTCCCGCTCCGTAGCCGCTCGTCGGTCACCGCGCTCGTCCTGACCGCGGTGCCACAACTCGTTCACCCGGCGGTACACCTCGGCGTACTGCCGGAAGCGGTCCCGCTGGTCGTCGCCGGTCACCGCCGGCTCCAGCAGGTACAGACCGGCCACCTCCTCGGGGGCCCGCACACCCATCGCGTGTGCGATCACCGCGCCGGTCGACCAGCCGAGGATGGTGCAGGGGCCCGTGGGCCGCACGCGGCGGATCTCCTGCCAGTACCGGTCCGCGATCGACTCGAACCCGACGAGCGGCGCCTCGTCCGCGTTCAGCCCCGGCGCCTGTATGCCGTACACGGTGAACCTGCCCGTCAGGCAGCGGGCGAGAGCCCGGTACGGGTGGGTGCTGCCGCCGCCCGGGTGCACACAGAAAAGAACGGGCAGCTCCGGATCCACCACGGACGACAGAAGCACCACCAGCCCGGCCGACGTCGCCTGCGGGACGTCCAGCGCGGCTGCCAGTCGGGCCACCGTCGGGTGCCGCACGAACTGCTGGAGGGTGACGCCCAGACCGGCTTCCCGCAGCCGGGAAACCACCCGCACCGAGCTGATCGATTGTCCGCCCAGTTCGAAGAAGTTGTCGTGGATGCCGATGGTGTCGATGCCGAGGACGTCGGACCAGACGGCGGTGATGGTCTCTTCCGTGGAGTTGCGGGGTGGGGTGTAGGTGGTGGCGAGTTCGGGGCGGTGGGGGCCGGGGGCGGGCAGGGCCTTGGTGTCGACCTTCCCGTTGGGGGTGAGGGGGAGGTGGTCCAGGGGGACGTAGAGGACAGGGACCATGTAGTCGGGCAGCTGCTGCTGGAGGTGGGTGCGGAGCTGGTGCGGGGTGGGGGTGTGTCCGGGGACGGGCACGATGTAGGCGACGAGTTGTTTGTTGCCGGGGGTGTCTTCGCGGGTGGTGACGGTGGTGGTGTGGATGTGGGGGTGGGTGTTCAGGGCGGCCTCGATCTCGCCGAGTTCGATGCGGTAGCCGCGCAGTTTGACCTGGTTGTCGATCCGGCCGATGAACTCCATCGTGCCGTCGGGCCGCCATTTGACCAGGTCGCCGGTGTGGTAGACACGCGGGTCGGGCCGGGGCGGGGCGAGGGGGTTGGGGGTGAAGCGCTGCGCGGTGAGGTCGGGGCGGTCGTGGTAGTGGCGGGCCAGGCAGATCCCGCCGAGCAGGGCGTGGCCGGGGACACCTATGGGGGCGGGCTGGTTGTGGTGGTCGACGATGTAGGCGGTGGTGTTCGTGATCGCCCGGCCCAGGGTGGTGGTGCCCCCGTGCGGGTCGGGTGCGGTGGTCAGGCTCATCACGTTGGCCACCGAGCCCTCGGTCGCGCCGTACTCGTTGCTGATCGTCGTCTTCGTGCTGCTGGCGGCCAGCAGCCGGGCCACCAGCTGCGGGGCCAGGTTCTCCCCGCCGGCCACGATCGTGGTGATGTGATGCCGCGCCCCGCGGGTCTCCAGATGCGCGGCCAGCACCTCCAGATGCGAGGGGGTGGCCTTGAGGAAACTGATCGGGGTGTTGGTGCAGACCAGGTCGATCGCCGCGTCGAACGCCGTCCGATCCCCGTCCGTCACCGGGATCACCAGCTGCCGGCCCTGGATCAGGGGCAGGAACAGGGCCGTGATCGTCAGGTCGAACGTCACCGACGAATACAGCACCGACCCCACCCCGCCCGGAGCACCGGCCGGGTAGTTCCGGTCGCACCAGTGCAGATAGTTCACCACCCCCCGGTGCTCCAGGGCCACCCCCTTCGGCCGGCCCGTCGAACCCGACGTGTAGATCACATACGCCAGATCGTCCGGCGACCCCACCGGCCCCGGATCCGTCACCGCACCCCCCGGCCACCCCCCGTCCACCAGCAGCCGCTCCACCCCCTCCGGGATACGATCGGCCAGACCCGCACTGGTGATCACCAGCGGGGCCCCCGCGTCCCGCACCATGTAGGTGATCCGGTCGGCCGGGTACTCCGGGTCCAGCGGAACGAACGCCGCCCCCGCCTTCAGGATGCCCAGCAGCGTGGCGATCAGCTCCGGCGAACGCTCCAGACACACCCCCACCAACGTATCCGCCGTGACACCCCGGTCCCGCAGATGATGGGCCAGCCGGTTCGCCCGCGCGTTGAGCTCACCAAAACTCCAGCACCGCTCCCCCTGCACCACCGCCACCGCACCCGGCCCCGCCGCCACCCGCTCCTCCACCAGCCGGTGAACCGTCGCCGTCTCCGGATACCCACCGGCCACACCATTCCACTCCACCAACACCTCCCGCAGCTCCCCCACCGTCAACATGTTCAGATCGCCGATGCGTGCGTCGGGCGAGTCCACCACGGAGGTCAGCAGGGTCTCGAGGTGGCCGGCCATGCGCTCGATCGTCTCCGCGTCGAACATGCTCCGGTCGTAGACGAAACGGAACTCCAGGGCCCGGCCCGCCGATGCGACGAGGGTCAGCGGGTACCCGGTACGCTCCACGCAGTTGACCAGGCGCCGGGTCAGCCCCTCGGGGAAGTCCGACGGCTTCTGCACCACCGGGTAGTTCTCGAAGACGAGGATCGACCGGAACAGCGGCTCGCCGCGCGGGATCCTGCTGTGCTTCTGCACGTCGACGAGGTGGCAGTACTCCCACTGCCGCATCTCCAGCTGTTCGTCCTGGAGATCCCTCAGCCACTCGGGGACGACCAGGTCGCCCGTGAGCCGGCCGCGGACCGGCAGCGTGTTGATGAACAGGCCCATCATCGAATCCACGCCGGGCAGATCGATCGACCGGCCCGAGATGGTGGAGCCGAACAGCACCTCGTCCTGGCGGCTGTACCGTGAGAGCAGGATCGACCACAGGCCCTGCACCAGGGTGTTCATCGTGATGCGCTGGGACTTGGCGTAGTCCCGGGCCCGCGCGAACAGCTCTGCGGAGGCGACCACCTCGAATTCGCCGACTCCCGTGTCACCGGTGTCCCGGTCGACGTTCAGGGCGGTGGGCTCGGTGACGCCCGCCAGGTAGTCGGCCCAGAACGCCGCGGAGCCGTCGTCCTGCCGGGAGTTGAGCCACTCGATGTAGCGGCGGTAGGGGACGGTCATCGGCAGTTCGGCGGAAGTACCGTCGAGCAACGCGCGGTAGAGGGCGAACAGCTCCTTCTGGAGGATCTGCACACTCCAGCCGTCGAGGAGGATGTGGTGGAACGACCAGACGACGATCCGGCGCTCCTCCTCCATCCGCAGCACGGTGACCCGGACCAGCGGGGCCCGTGAGAGATCGAACCCCCGGTCCCAGTCCTCGGCCAGGAAGGCGCTCAGCCGCTCCTCCTGATCGGACAGGCCGCGCAGATCCCGCACTTCGAAGGGGAGGGGGGCCTGGCGCTGCACCACCTGCACCGGCTCCGAGACCCCCTCCCACACGAACGCGCTGCGCAGGATCGAATGCCGGTCGACGAGCTGCTGCCAGGCGGCTCCGAACAGCGCGTCGTCGAAGGGTCCTTCGGCCTCCTCCGTCATCTGCACCATGTACGGGCGCGTGTCGGAAGTGTCCTCCAGCGAGTGGTAGAGCATGCCGAACTGCAGGGGCGAGAGTCCGTAGACGTCTTCCACGTTGTGCGCACTCATATCGAGAACCTCTTCAGGATCGCGGCCATGTCGGCATCGCCGACATCGGTGAGGGGAACACCGGGGGACTCCCGGCGGGCGTCGGCGGCTCCGTCGGCACTGCCGGCGATCAGCTCGCGCAGGTGACCGACGACGCCTTCGGCCAGGCGCTCGACGGTGCGCCGCTCGTGCAGCTCGGTCGAGTAGTTGATGTACAGGCCGAACGTGTCGCCTTCGACGGCGGCAGTCACGTCCAGCACGTTCCAGCGCATGCCGTCCGGGCTGATCGAGTGGCCCTTGGACTCGCCGGGGTCCGCGTACCGCCCGATGCCCGGCAGGTCCCTGGTGAACTGCCCCAGGTAGTTGAAGTTCACTTCCGGGGTGGGCTGCCGTCCCAGCACGGCGGTCACGTCCGGGGCGCCGAGATGGCGCAGGATGCCGTAGCCGACGCCCTTGTTGGGGATCCGCGCCACCTGCTCGCGGACGGAGTCGAGCGAGGCCACCGGGTCGGTGGTTCCCGGCGCCAGCCGCAGTGCGACGGGGAAGACGGACGTGAACCATCCGACCGTCCGCGACAGGTCCACGTCCGGGAACAGGTCCTCACGGCCGTGGCCCTCCAGACCGATCAGGATCTCGTCGTCCCCCGTCCAGTCCCGCAGGGCGTGTGCGAGTGCGGTGAGCAACGCGTCGTTGATCTGGGTGCTGAAGGCCCGTGGTACGTCCCGCAGCAAGGCACGGGTCTCCTCGGGGCTGAGCGCCGCCATGACACTGGCGGCGGATCCCAGGTCGTTGCGGCCGTTCCGGTCACGCGGCACCCTGCCGGAGGGCTTGGGCTCGGCCCAGTAGGCGTACTCGGCCCGTGCCTGGGCGGAGTCGGCGAAGCCGTTCAGCCGCTGGGCCCACGACCGGAACGACGTCGTCTTCGCCGGCAGCAGGGGCGTGAGGCCGGCAGCCCGTCGCTCGTAGCAACTTCCCAGGTCCTCGAGGAGGATCCGCCAGGACACACCGTCGACCGCCAGGTGGTGCACGACGGTGAGCAGCCGCTGCCCGCGCTTCGGCCCCAGCTCCAGCAGGGCGGCCCGCAGCAACGGGCCCTTGGCCAGGCCGAGGCTCTGCTGGGTCTCTTCCGCGATGTCCAGCGCCACCGACGCCAGGGACTCGTCCGGGACGCCGGACAGGTCGTGCACGTCGAGGATGTCGGTGTCCACGGTCTCGTCCAGGTACTGCCGCCAGCCGTCGGGTCCGTCCACACAGCGCAGGCGCAGCGCGTCGTGGTGCTCGATCAGGTCGGCCAGCGCGAGCCGCAGCACGTCGGGGGCGAGCCCGTCGGTGACGAGGAGCTCGGCCTGGTTGAAGTGGTCGAACGTCGGCAGGTCCTTCTCGAAGAACCAGTGCTGGATCGGTGTCAGCGGGACCTCGCCCGCCACCCGGCCCTGCTCCGCGTCGACCGGTGCGGCCGCAGCCGCGTGGACCGCGATCTCGGCGATCGTCTGGTTCTTGAAGATCAGCCGCGGCGTGAGGTGCACGCCGAACTTCTTGGCCCGGGCGATCATCTGGATGCTGACGATCGAATCCCCGCCCAGTTCGAAGAAGTTGTCGTGGATGCCGATGGTGTCGATGCCGAGGATCTCGGACCAGATCGCGGCAAGGGTGCGTTCGGTGTCCGTCCGGGGTGGGGTGTAGGTGGTGGCGAGGTCGGGGCGGTGGGGGCCGGGGGCGGGCAGGGCCTTGGTGTCGACCTTTCCGTTGGGGGTGAGGGGGAGGTGGTCCAGGGGGACGTAGAGGGCGGGGACCATGTAGTCGGGCAGCTGCCGGCGGAGGTGGGCGCGCAGTGCGGAGGTGTCGGGGGTGTGTCCGGGGACGGGCACGATGTAGGCGACGAGTTGTTTGTTGCCGGGGGTGTCTTCGCGGGTGGTGACGGTGGTGGTGTGGATGTGGGGGTGGGTGTTCAGGGCGGCCTCGATCTCGCCGAGCTCGATGCGGTAGCCGCGGAGTTTGACCTGGTTGTCGATCCGGCCGATGAACTCCATCGTGCCGTCGGGCCGCCATTTGACCAGGTCGCCGGTGTGGTAGACACGCGGGTCGGGCCGGGGCGGGGCGAGGGGTTGGGGTGAAGCGCTGCGCGGTGAGGTCGGGGCGGTCGTGGTAGTGGCGGGCCAGGCAGATCCCGCCGAGCAGGGCGTGGCCGGGGACACCTATGGGGGCGGGCTGGTTGTGGTGGTCGACGATGTAGGCGGTGGTGTTCGTGATCGCCCGGCCCAGGGTGGTGGTGCCTCCGTGGGGGTCGGGTGCGGTGGTCAGGCTCATCACGTTGGCCACCGAGCCCTCGGTCGCGCCGTACTCGTTGCTGATCGTCGTCTTCGTGCTGCTGGCGGCCAGCAGCCGGGCCACCAGCTGCGGGGCCAGGTTCTCCCCGCCGGCCACGATCGTGGTGATGTGATGCCGCGCCCCGCGGGTCTCCAGATGCGCGGCCAGCACCTCCAGATGCGAGGGAGTGGCCTTGAGGAAACCGATCGGGGTGTTGGTGCAGACCAGGTCGATCGCCGCGTCGAACGCCGTCCGCTCCCCGTCCGTCACCGGGATCACCAGCCGCCGGCCCTGGATCAGGGGCAGGAACAGGGCCGTGATCGTCAGGTCGAACGTCACCGACGAATACAGCACCGACCCCACCCCGCCCGGAGCACCGGCCGGGTAGTTCCGGTCGCACCAGTGCAGATAGTTCACCACCCCCCGGTGCTCCAGGGCCACCCCCTTCGGCCGGCCCGTCGAACCCGACGTGTAGATCACATACGCCAGATCGTCCGGCGACCCCACCGGCCCCGGATCCGTCACCGGACCCTCCGGCCACTGCCCGTCGACCAGCAGCCGCTCCACCCCCTCCGGAATACGATCGGCCAGACCCGCACTGGTGATGACCAGCGGGGCCCCCGCGTCCCGCACCATGTAGGTGATCCGGTCGGCCGGGTACTCCGGATCCAGCGGAACGAACGCCGCCCCCGCCTTCAGGATGCCCAGCAGCACCGCGATCAGCTCCGGCGAACGCTCCAGACACACCCCCACCAACGTATCCGCCGTGACACCCCGGTCCCGCAGATGATGGGCCAGCCGGTTCGCCCGCGCATTGAGCTCACCAAAACTCCAGCACCGCTCCCCCTGCACCACCGCCACCGCACCCGGCCCCGCCGCCACCCGCTCCTCCACCAGCCGGTGAACCGTCGCCGTCTCCGGATACCCACCGGCCACACCATTCCACTCCACCAACACCTCCCGCAGCTCCCCCACCGTCAACATGTTCAGCTCCGACAACCGCGCTCCCGGCGCAGCCGCAACCGACGCCGCCAGCGTCACGAAATGCCCCGCCAACCGCTCCACCGACGCCCGCTCGAACAAATCCGTCCGATACTCCAGGGCTGCCAGCAGCTCACCATCCGTCTCCGCCGCGGTCAGCTGGAGGTCGAACTTGGCGTCCTGACCGCCCACGCCGACCTGCTCGACCGTCAGGCCGGGCAGAGTCCACGACTCCCCGTCCGGGGTGTTCTGGAAGACGAACATGGTCTGGAACAGGGGGTTGCGGGACAGGTCGCGGTCGGGGGCCAACTCGTCGACGAGGCGTTCGAAGGGCAGGTCCTGGTGGTCGTAGGCACCGAGGGCGGTGTCCTTGACCCGGTCGAGGAGTTCGGTGAACGCCGGGTCGCCGGACAGGTCGGTGCGCAGGACCAGGGTGTTCACGAAGAAGCCGATCAGGCCCTCCGTCTCGGCGCGGTTGCGGCCGGCGATCGGGGTGCCGACCGCGATGTCGTCCTGGCGGCAGTAACGGGCCAGAACGATCTGGAACAGGGACAGCAACGCCATGAACAGGCTCGCGCCCTGCCCTCGCGCCGTCGCCCGCAGCGCCTCCGTCACCTCCGACGGCACCGAGAAGTACACGGTGTCGCCCTCGGCGCCCTCCCGCTCGGCCGGCCGGCTGTGGTCGGTCGGCAGCTCCAGGGCCGGAACCCCCGTGAGACGTTCGCGCCAGTACGCCAGCTGCCGCTCCAGGAACTCCCCGTCCAGCTGCTCCCGCTGCCAGGCGGCGAAATCCGCGTACTGGATGGACAGTTCGGGAAGCGACGCCGCACGCCCGGCCACCGCAGCCGCATACAACTCACGCAACTCACGGGCCAGAATCCCGGAGGACCAACCGTCCGAGACGATGTGGTGCAGCGTGATCAGCACGTACTGGTCGTCGTCGGCGACGCGCACCACGTCGACCCGCAGAAGCTGCCCGCCGTCCAGCTCGAACGGCCGTCGTGCCTCGGCCGCCATGATCTCCAGTGCGGCCTCCTCCCGCTCGGCCGTCGGGCGGGTCCGGATGTCGTGCACCACCGGAGTGACCGACCACGGTGCGTCCACGATCTGCGAGGGGCGGCCCGAGTCGTCCGTGACGAACCGGGTCCGCAGCACCTCGTGCCGGGTCACCAGACCGGTGAACGCCGCGCCCAGTGCACCGGCGTCGAGCGTGCCGCGCACCCGCAGGCCGAACGGCACGAGGTATTCGGCACTGCCCGGCGTCAACTGGTCCAGGAACCAGAGCCGCTGCTGTGCGAACGAAAGGGGCAGTGAATCCCTGCTGCGGTCGAGCGGTACCAGCGGCGCCTCGTCGGCCGTCTCCAGCTCTCGCACGACCTCGGCCAGTGCGGCCGGGGTGGGCGAGGTGAAGAGGGCACGCACCGGGACGTCCAGTCCGAGCCGTTGCCGCAGACGCGACGTCACCTGGGTCGCGAGCAGTGAATGCCCGCCCAGTTCGAAGAAGTTGTCGTGGATGCCGATGGTGTCGATGCCGAGGACGTCGGACCAGACGGCGGTGATGGTCTCTTCCGTGGAGTTGCGGGGTGGGGTGTAGGTGGTGGCGAGTTCGGGGCGGTGGGGGCCGGGGGCGGGCAGGGCCTTGGTGTCGACCTTCCCGTTGGGGGTGAGGGGGAGGTGGTCCAGGGGGACGTAGAGGACGGGGACCATGTAGTCGGGCAGCTGCCGGCGGAGGTGGGCGCGCAGTGCGGAGGTGTCGGGGGTGTGTCCGGGGACGGGCACGATGTAGGCGACGAGTTGTTTGTTGCCGGGGGTGTCTTCGCGGGTGGTGACGGTGGTGGTGTGGATGTGGGGGTGGGTGTTCAGGGCGGCCTCGATCTCGCCGAGCTCGATGCGGTAGCCGCGGAGTTTGACCTGGTTGTCGATCCGGCCGATGAACTCCATCGTGCCGTCGGGCCGCCATTTGACCAGGTCGCCGGTGTGGTAGACACGCGGGTCGGGCCGGGGCGGGGCGAGGGGTTGGGGGTGAAGCGCTGCGCGGTGAGGTCGGGGCGGTCGTGGTAGTGGCGGGCCAGGCAGATCCCGCCGAGCAGGGCGTGGCCGGGGACACCTATGGGGGCGGGCTGGTTGTGGTGGTCGACGATGTAGGCGGTGGTGTTCGTGATCGCCCGGCCCAGGGTGGTGGTGCCCCCGTGCGGGTCGGGTGCGGTGGTCAGGCTCATCACGTTGGCCACCGAGCCCTCGGTCGCGCCGTACTCGTTGCTGATCGTCGTCTTCGTGCTGCTGGCGGCCAGCAGCCGGGCCACCAGCTGCGGGGCCAGGTTCTCCCCGCCGGCCACGATCGTGGTGATGTGATGCCGCGCCCCGCGGGTCTCCAGATGCGCGGCCAGCACCTCCAGATGCGAGGGAGTGGCCTTGAGGAAACCGATCGGGGTGTTGGTGCAGACCAGGTCGATCGCCGCGTCGAACGCCGTCCGCTCCCCGTCCGTCACCGGGATCACCAGCCGCCGGCCCTGGATCAGGGGCAGGAACAGGGCCGTGATCGTCAGGTCGAACGTCACCGACGAATACAGCACCGACCCCACCCCGCCCGGAGCACCGGCCGGGTAGTTCCGGTCGCACCAGTGCAGATAGTTCACCACCCCCCGGTGCTCCAGGGCCACCCCCTTCGGCCGGCCCGTCGAACCCGACGTGTAGATCACATACGCCAGATCGTCCGGCGACCCCACCGGCCCCGGATCCGTCACCGGACCCTCCGGCCACTGCCCGTCGACCAGGATGCGCTCGATCCCGTCGGGCAGCCGGCCCGCCAGCCCCGTGCTCGTGATGACCAGCGGGGCCTTCGCGTCCCGCACCATGTAGGTGATCCGGTCGGCCGGGTACTCCGGGTCCAGCGGAACGAACGCCGCCCCCGCCTTCAGGATGCCCAGCAGCGTGGCGATCAGCTCCGGCGAACGCTCCAGACACACCCCCACCAACATGTCCGGGGAAATGCCCCTCCCGCGCAGATGATGGGCCAGCCGGTTCGCCCGCGCGTTGAGCTCACCAAAACTCCAGCACCGCTCCCCCTGCACCACCGCCACCGCACCCGGCCCCGCCGCCACCCGCTCCTCCACCAGCCGGTGAACCGTCGCCGTCTCCGGATACCCACCGGCCACACCATTCCACTCCACCAACACCTCCCGCAGCTCCCCCACCGTCAACATGTTCAGCTCCGACAACCGCGCCCCCGGCGCAGCCGCAACCGACCCCGCCAACGTCACGAAATGCCCCGCCAACCGCTCCACCGACGCCCGCTCGAACAAATCCGTCCGATACTCCAGGACAGCGCGCAGTCCTTCCGCCGACTCGACCGCCGTGAGCGTCAGGTCGAACTTGGCGACTCCCCGTTCGATCTCGACCGGCTCGGTCCGTGTGCCCGCCAGCTCCCATGCCTGGTCCTCGGCGCTGCCGGGCGCCTGGAGGACGAACATGGTCTGGAACAGGGGGTTGCGGGAGAGGTCGCGGTCAGGGGCGAGTTCCTCCACGAGGCGTTCGAAGGGCAGGTCCTGGTGGTCGTAGGCACCGAGCGCGGTTTCCTTGACCCGGTCCAGCAACTCGGTGAACGCCGGGTCGCCGGACAGGTCGGTGCGCAGGACCAGGGTGTTCACGAAGAAGCCGATCAGGCCCTCCGTCTCGGCGCGGTTGCGGCCGGCGATCGGGGTGCCGACCGCGATGTCGTCCTGGCGGCAGTAACGGGCCAGAACGATCTGGAACAGGGACAGCAACGCCATGAACAGGCTCGCGCCCTGCCCTCGCGCCGTCGCCCGCAGCGCCTCCGTCACCTCCGACGGCACCGAGAAGTACACGGTGTCGCCCTCGGCGCCCTCCCGCTCGGCCGGCCGGCTGTGGTCGGTCGGCAGCTCCAGGGCCGGAACCCCCGTGAGACGTTCGCGCCAGTACGCCAGCTGCCGCTCCAGGAACTCCCCGTCCAGCTGCTCCCGCTGCCAGGCGGCGAAATCCGCGTACTGGATGGACAGTTCGGGAAGCGACGCCGCACGCCCGGCCACCGCAGCCGCATACAACTCACGCAACTCACGGGCCAGAATCCCGGAGGACCAACCGTCCGAAGCGATGTGGTGCACCGTCAGCAGCAGGAAGTGGTCGTCGTCCGCGATCCTCACCGCGTCGGCCCGCAGAAGCTGCCCGGCCTCCAGGTCGAACGGCCGTATCGCCTCGGTGCGCAGCACCTCGCCCGCGCGGGTCTCCGCGTCCGTCTCGGTCCGCAGGTCGTGGACCGTGACTTCCACCGGCCGGGGTGGGCCGATGACCTGCCACGGTGTGCCGTTGTCGTCCGCCCGGAATGCCGTCCGCAGCACCTCGTGCCGGGCCACCAGGCCTGACAGTGCCGTGCCGAGCGCGGGGACGTCCAGCGCGCCGTGCACTCGCAGCACCGTCGGCACCAGGTATTCCGCGCTGTCCGGCGTCAGCCGGTCCAGGAACCAGAGCCGCTGCTGTGCGAACGACAGCGGCAGTGGTCCGGCCTCCCGGTCGGTCCGTACGATCCGAGCCGCTTCCGCACGCCGCCGCATGCGGGACAGCAGCCGTGCCTCCACCGAGTTCTCGCCCATGATGTTCCGTCCTCTTCGTCTTCTCGTGTGGGCAATGGGCCGCTGTTTCAGGAAAGCTGTTCCTGCGCGTCGAACAATTCGACGAGCTGTTGCTTGATGCCGATGACGGTCGGCGACTGGAAAAGGCGTCGCAGGCCGATGCGTACTCCGGTCACCGACTCGACCTGGTTGACGAGTTGGAGGGCGAGCAGGGAGTGCCCGCCGGCTTCGAAGAACCCCTCGTGGATTCCTACGCGTTCGACGCCGAGCACGGCGGCCATGATCCCGGCGATCTCCGCCTCGATCTCGTCCCGTGGTGCGGTGTATCCGGCCGTGCTGTCGCCGTCGTTGCCGGGGGCCGGCAGTGCCGCGTGGTCGACCTTGCCGTTCCGGTTGAGGGGCAGTTCCGGCAGGATCGCGAACGTGGACGGCATCATGGCGCGCGGCAGGCGTTCGGCTGCCCATTCGCGCAACGCGCCGATGTCCGCCGTGGTGCCGGGGGCGGGCACGCAGTAGGCGACCAGCCGCTTGTCGCCGGGGGTGTCCTCCCGGACCACCACCGCGCAGACCCCGACCGTGTCGTGGGTGAGCAGCGTCGCCTCGATCTCGCCGAGTTCGACCCGGACGCCGCGCAGTTTGACCTGGCGGTCGATCCGTCCCAGCAGGTCCAGTTCACCGTCGGCGGTGAACCGGCCGAGATCGCCCGTGCGGTACATCCGGCCGCCGCGGAACGGGTCGGTGACGAACCGCTCGGCGGTGAGGTCGGGCCGCTGGTGGTAACCGCGCCCGACGCTGTCGCCGCCGAGGTACACCTCGCCCAGCACCCCCGCGGGTACGGGGCGGCGGTCGGGGTCCAGGACGTACACGGTCTGGTTGACCATGGGGCGGCCCGCGAGGACCGGTCCGGTGGGGTCGGTGCGCGAGGCCCGCCAGTACGTCGTGTCGACCGAGACCTCGGTGGCGCCGTACAGGTTGATGAGGTCGCCGGGGAGTTTCTCGGTGAACCGGCTCACCAGCGTCGGCTGGAGCGGCTCGCCGCTGGCGAAGGCGTACCGCAGGTGCGCGCAGTCCTCGGGGCGGGCCCCGGAGACGAACATGTCCAGCAAGCTCGGCACGAAGTGCAGGCCGACCACGCGGTGGGCGCGCATCAGGCGGGACACCTCGGTCATGTCGAGCCGGTCCGAGCCCGGCACCAGTACGACCGTTGCACCCTGCCACAGGGGCCAGAAGATCTCGTACGCCGATACGTCGAAGGACAGGGGTGTGGCCTGGAGGAAGCCCTCGCCCGGGGCGATCGGGAACGCGTGCTGCATGCCGGCCAGGTAGTTGACCACTCCGCGGTGTTCGATGCGGACGCCCTTCGGGCGGCCCGTGGAGCCGCTGGTGTAGATCAGGTAGCACAGGTCGCCGGGGTCCGCGACGGGTTCCGGGGCGTCCGTGGGCAGGGTGTCCGGCAGGTCGGTGGGGCGGTCCACGGTCAGGAGTTCCGGGCCGGCCGGCAGCAGGGCGGCGTGCGCGAGGTCGGTGACGATCAGCGGGGCGCCGGAGTCCGTCACCAGGTACGCCAGCCGTTCCTCCGGGTGTTCCGGGTCGAGCGGGACGTACGCGGCACCGGCCTTCAGGATGCCGAGCAGCGTCCACACCATGGCGGGTGAGCGTTCCAGGCAGACGCCCACGGGTACGTCGGGGCCGATGCCCGGCACGGCGCGCAGTCGGTGGGCCAGCCGGTTGGCCCGCTCATCGAGCTGTCGGTACGTCAGGCTTTCCGTGCCGCAGACGACCGCGACCGCGTCCGGGTCCTGTGCCGCCCGCTGCTCGAACAACTGGTGCAGGGTGGTTGCCGGAACGGGCGAGGCGGTGTCGTTCCACTCGGTGAGGACACGGTGCCGCTCCCCCGCGTCCAGCATCTCCAGCTCGGACAGTGCGCTGTGCGGGCGGATCGTGGCCGCGGCCAGCAGGTTGGTGAAGTGGCCGGCCAGGCGGCGCGCGGTGTCCTCGGTGAAGAGGTCGTCCGCGTAGACCACGGCGCCTTCCAGGGTGCCGTCCGCCGCCTCCGCGAGGTACATCGACAGGTCGAACTTGGCGTCCCGGACCGGGGACTCGACGGGTTCCGCGGTCAGGCCCGGCAGGTTCCAGGCGTCCGCGCCCGGGGTGTTCTGCAGCGCGAACATGGTCTGGAACAGGGGGTTGCGGGACAGGTCGCGGTCGGGGGCGAGTTCCTCCACGAGGCGTTCGAAGGGCAGGTCCTGGTGGTCGTAGGCACCGAGCGCGGTGTCCTTGACCCGGTCCAGCAACTCGGTGAACGCCGGGTCGCCGGACAGGTCGGTGCGCAGGACCAGGGTGTTCACGAAGAAGCCGATCAGCTCCTCCGTCTCGGCCCGGTTGCGGCCGGCGACCGGGCTGCCGACCCCGATGTCCCGCTGCCCGCTGTAGCGGGCCAGCAGCAGTTGGAAGGTGGCCAGCAGGGTCATGAACAGGCTCGCGCCGCTCTCGGCGGACACGGCGCGGGCACGGGCGGCGACCTCGGCGGGCACCGAGAACCGGACCACCTCGCCCCGACCGCCGCGCTCCGTCGGCCGGGCGTGGTCGGTCGGCAGTTCCAGCGGCTCCAGTCCGTCCAACTGATCGCGCCAGTAGCTCAGTTGCCGTTCCAGCGGTGCGCCGGACAGCCAGCCGCGCTGCCACACCGCGTAGTCGGCGTACTGCACGGGCAGCGGATCCGGTCCGGGCGTTCCGGCGTGGCCCGAGAGGGCTTCCGCGTACCGTGCGGACAGCTCGCGCACCAGCACGCCCACCGACCAGCCGTCGAAGGCGATGTGGTGCACGGTGACCGCCAGGACGTGCTCCTCGTCGGCCAGCCGCACCAGCAGCGCGCGCAGCATCGGTCCGGTGCCGAGGTCGACCGGGCGCAGTCCGTCCTCGCGCAGCACCTCCGCCAGGGCGTCCTCGCGGGCGGCCGGGTCACCCGTCCGGCGCAGGTCCCGTACCAGCATCCGCACCGGCCGTGCCGGGTCGATCAGCTGCTCCGGGGAGCCCGTCGGGTCCGTGCCGAACCGGGTGCGCAGGATCTCGTGGCGCGCCACCACCGCGGTGAACGCGGCGTTCAGGGCGTCGGTGTCCAGGGGGCCGTGGATGCGGAAGGCGAAGGGCAGCAGGTATTCGGCCCGGCCCGGCTCCAACTGGTCCAGGAACCAGAGCCGTTGCTGCGCGAAGCTGAGTGGTGGCGGGGTGCCGTGGCGCGGTGCCGCCGGGATGCGGTCGGCCTCGGTGCCGTCCAGCTCCGTCACGGCCGCGGCCAGCAGCGCCGGGGTCGGCGCGCCGAACAGCATGCGCACCGGCACATCGGCACCCAGCCGTCGGCGCAGCCGCGAGACGACCTGGGTGGCCAGCAGGGAATGCCCGCCCAGTGCGAAGAAGTCGTCGTGCACGCCGATCCGGTCGACGCCCAGCACCTCGGACCACACCTCGGTCACCGTGCGTTCGGTGTCCGTGCGCGGCTCGGTGTACGCGGCGTCCAGTCCGGACCGGTCGGAGGCGGGCGCGGGAAGTGCCCGGCGGTCGGTCTTGCCGTTCGGGGTGAGCGGGATGCGTTCCAGCGGCACGAACGCCGTGGGCACCATGTAGTCCGGCAGGTCGCGCTGGAGGTGGGTGCGCAGCGCGCTCGCGTCGAGGGGGCCCACGGGCACCACGTACGCCACCAGTCTCTGCACCCCGGGGACGTCCTCGCGCAGCACGACGGTGGCGCCGGTGATCGTGGGGTGGGTGAGCAGTGCCGTCTCGATCTCGCCCGGTTCGATGCGGTAGCCGCGCAGCTTGACCTGGTTGTCGGAGCGGCCCACGAACTCCAGCCGCCCGTCCGGCAGCCACCGGGCGAGGTCACCGGTGCGGTAGACGCGCCGCGGTGTGCCGTCCACGTCCACGACGGTGAACTTCTCGTCGGTCAGCTCGGGCCGGTTCAGATAGCCACGGGCCAGTCCGGGGCAGCCGATCCACATCTCGCCCGGCACGCCCACCGGCACCGGCCGGCCGTGGCGGTCGACCACGAACACCTTCGCGTTGGCGACCGGCCGGCCGATCGGCACCCGGTCGACGGGGCCGTCGATCCTGGCGGTCGTCGCCTCCTGGGCGGCCTCCGTGGGACCGTAGCCGTTGACCAGGGGCACCGAGCAGTGCCGGAACCACTGCCGGACCTGTTCCCGCTGGAGCGCCTCGCCGCCGAGCCGGACCAGTCGCAGCTGCGGGCCCAGCGCGTCCGGCCCGTCCAGGTCGGCGGCCAGCGCCCCGAACGCCGACGGGGTGAGCCATGCCACCGTGACGCGGTGCTCGCGCAGCGCCGCCGCCAGCCGACCCGGGTCCCAGGTGTCGTCGCGCAGCACCAGAGCGGCTCCGGAGACGAGCGGGGCGAACATCTGGCCGACCGACGAGTCGAACGCGATCGAGGCGAACTGCAGGACCCGGTCCTCGGACGTGAGTCCCAGCTCACGGCGGGTCTCCCGCATCCGCGCGCGCAGCGCGCCGTGGGTGATCTGCACGCCCTTGGGGCGGCCGGTGGAACCGCTGGTGTAGATCACGTAGGCCACGTCGTCCGGGCCGGCCTGCGCCACCGGAGCGGCGGAGGCGGTGTGCGCCCGCTCCGTCCGGTGCCCGTCCAGCAGCAGCGTCGGTGTGCGGTCGGGCAGGCGGCCGGTGTGCGCGGACTGGGTGACGATCAGTGGGGTGCCGCTGTCCTCGACCATGTGGGCGAGCCGGTCCGTGGGGTACGCCGGATCCAGCGGCACGTATGCCGCCCCCGACTTGTGGATGCCGAGCAGGGTGCACACCATGTCCGTACCGCGGTCCAGGCAGACCGCGACCAGAGTGCCCGGTCCGGCGCCGCGCTCGCGCAGCCGGTCGGCGATCCACTCGGCCCGCTCATCGAGTTGACGGTAGGTCAGTCGGTCGGGGCCGCAGGTCACGGCCGGCGCGTCGGGGCGGCGAGCGGCCTGTTCCTCGATCAGCCGGGTCACGGTCACCGTGTCCGGCGCGTCGGTGTCGGCCCCGTTCCACTCGCCGAGGATCGTCCGGCGCTCGGCGGCGGTCAGCATCGGAAGTTCGGACAGCCGGGCGTCCGGGGCGGCGCAGGCGGCGGCCAGCAGCGTCTCGAAGTGCCCGGCGAGCCGCACCATCGTGGCTTCGTCGAACAGGTCGGTGGAGTACACGATGGTGCCGTCCAGGGCGCCGTCGGCGGCCTCGGTGGCGTAGAAGGTGAAGTCGAACTTGGAGTCCTGGGCGGACACGCCGAGCTGCCGCACGGTCAGGCCCGGCAGTTCCCAGCACTGGCTGTCGGGGGTGTTCTGGAGGACGAACATCGCCTGGAACAGTGGATTGCGCGACAGGTCCCGCTGCGGGGCCAGTTCCTCCACGAGGCGTTCGAAGGGCAGGTCCTGGTGGTCGTAGGCACCGAGCGCGGTGTCCTTGACCCGGTCCAACAGCTCGGTGAACACCGGGTCGCCCGACAGGTCGGTGCGCATGACCAGGGTGTTCACGAAGAAGCCGACCATGTTCTCGATCTCGGCCCGGTTGCGGCCGGCGATCGGCGTGCCCACCGCGATGTCCTCCTGGCCGCTGTAGCGCGCCAGCACCGTCTGAAAGACCGCCAGCAGGGTCATGAACAGGCTCGCGCCGGCCTCCTTGGAGAGCCTGCGGGCGCCGTCCGCGGTCTTGGCCGGCACGCGGAAGGTGAGCATGGCACCGTTGCCGCTGCGCCGTGCCGGGCGTCGGCGGTCGGTGGGCAGTTCCAGCGGTTCGGTGCCGGCCAGTCGGGCGCGCCAGTAGTCCAGTTGCTCCGTCAGTACCTCGCCGGTGAACCACTGGCGCTGCCAGGACGCGAAGTCGGCGTACTGGAGGGGAGGTTCGGACAGTCCGGCGGCCGTTTCCGCGACCCGCGCACCGTACAGCGCGGTCAGTTCCCGGGACAGCACCCCCACCGACCATCCGTCGAAAGCAATGTGATGCACCGTCAGAGAGAGCAGGTGCTCCTCGTCGGCCAGCCGGATCAGCAACGCACGCACCATCGGTCCGGTGCCGAGGTCCATCGGCCGGAAGCCCTCGGTGTCCACGAGGGCGGCGGCCGCCTCCTCGCGGGCGTCCCGCCCGGCGACGGACCGCAGGTCATGAACGGCGAGCGGCAGCGGTCGGGGCGGGTCGACGACCTGGCCGGGGTTCCCGTCCACATCGACGACGAAGCGGGTGCGCAGCACCTCGTGCCGGCCCACCAGGTCCGACAGCGACGCGCGCAGTGCCGGGACGTCCAGCGGGCCGCTGATGCGCAGTCCCATGGGGATCAGGTATTCGGCCCGGCCGGGCTCCAACTGGTCCAGGAACCACAGTCGGTGCTGCGCGAACGACAGCGGCAGCGGGTGTCCGTGCCGGGGCGCACGGGGTATGGCCGGGGCGTCGTCCGGGGCCCCGGCCGCCACCAGGGCGTCCACGACGTCCGTCGCGTCCCCGGCATCGAAGTCGGCCGACTCGAAAAGCCGGCGGGCCCGCAACAGGGCTTCCTCCGCGAGGAACGAGGCCACCGCCCGCACCGTCAACGGCTCCGGCAGTGTTTCCGCACTGAATTCCGAACCGAATTCCTCCCCGATCCGGCGCGCCATTTCCGCCGCCTGCGGAAGGGTGCCGCCGAGCCGGAAGAATTCGTCCTCCGCCCCGGTCACCTCGGCACCGAGCACCGCATTCCACACTGCCGCGATGCGGGCTTCCGCGGGAGAGAAACCGCCCTGCTCGACCCGCTGGCCGGAGGCCGCGGCCATCATCGGGTTCGTCGTCATGTGTCCACCAGTTCCTCGTCATCGACCGTTTGCGAAAACCCTCGGAAACTCAGCCGAATCCGATGCTCGCAGAGCGGTCCGGAGGAGATAACTGGTCACTTCTGCCCGCCGGACGTGGTCACTTCTGCCCGCCGTGCGCGGACACTCACGTCGGTGGGGCGTGGGCACCCACACCGGTCATGCGCAGACACTCACGCCACTCGGGCGTGGGCACTCACACCGTCGTACGTGGGCACCCACACTGGTTGAGCGCGGATGCTTCCGCCGGTCCGGGTGGGAACACAACGCCCGGTCGGCGGAGTTCCACCGACCGGGCAGAGGCAGGGGCGTGGATACGGGACCGGCGGTCGACGGGCGGTCCACCGCCCGGCCGGTGCCGGTACCGTACCCACGCTCACACGGCTTCCTTGGCCACCGCTTCCCCGGGAACCGGAGCCGTACCGGTCACGCTCTCCTTCCCGTCCTCGGTGCCGGCGGGGCCCGGGTCGGGCACCGTCCGCTTGCTCATGCCCGACCACTCCCGGTTCAGGGCCGGCACACCGATGGCGACGAGGTAGATCCCGCCCACGATCCACAGCGCGCCCGAGGTGCCCGCCACCGTCACCAGTCCCGCGCCCAGCAGCCCGCCGAAGGGGATGCCCGCCCAGGTGACGGCCTGGGCCATCGTCTTGACCCGTCCCAGCAGCGGAGTGGGGATCAGTTCGTACGTCACTGCCCCCACGATCGGATTGACGAAGCCCGAGCCCAGACCACCCACGGCCAGCACCGCCAGCACCACCCACAGGGGCGCCCCCGTGGCCATGGCCACGAAGCGCGGGACGCCGCCCAGGGTCAGGCCGATCAGATAGACGGTACGCCGGGGCAGCCGGTCGGCCACCCCTGCGGCCACGAGCGCGGCGATGATCGACGTCGCGGCGAAGACGCTGACCACCAGGCCGATGGCTCCCGCACCGTGGCCCGTCTCCTTCGCCCAGACCGGCAGCAGCACGGACATGAACGCCTGGTCGAGCAGGTTGGTCACGGCGAGCATGCAGACGATGGACCGCAGCAGTTTGGCGTCGCGCAGGAACACGGCGCCCTGACGCAGCCGCGAGAAATAGCCCTCGGCGTCCTCGACCGGCATCTCGTGCGGCTCGGGCACCGGATCACTGAGGGTGGTGGAGATGATCAGCGCCGACACACCGAACAGGAAGGCCGTGATCCACAGGGCGTAGAGGCTGCCGAAGGAGGCGACGACCACCCCGGCGATGGCCGGGCCGACGGTCGTCGCGGTCCGTTCGACCGCCGTCGACAGACCGGTCCCCCGTTCCAGCGGGACCCGGGCCGCACGGGTGGCCGCGGGCACGAAGAGCCCCTTGGCCCCGTTGGCCGGGCCGTCCGCCGCACCGACCACGGCCAACAACCCCAGCAGCAGGCCGAAGGACAGGTTGCCCGTTAAATAGAGCAACGGGGCGGCGGCCGTGGCGACGGTGGAGGCCAGGTCACCGGCCACGCTGATGCGCTTGGGGCCGACCCGGTCGATGATCGGCCCCGCCAGCGCCTGGGCCACCACGTAGGGGACTATCTGGCAGAAAGCGACCAGGCCCGTCTTGCCGACGCTGCCGGTCGTCGTCAGGACGAACCAGGGCAGGGCGATCGAGAGCACCCGGTTGGCCGACAGGGACGCCGCGTTGGCCGACAGCATGCCGACCAGTCCGCGCAGGACCCGGGGTTCGTCGGCCGAAGCACCCGAGGCGTCCGGAACACCCTGGGCGTCCGGGGTGTCCGGAGCGTCCGGGGTGTCCGGGGTGTCCGGGGTGTCCGGGGCGGCGTCCGGGGCGTCCGGGGCGGCGCCCGGGGAGGGTGTGCGTGTGCCACTGTCCGCCGCCTGCTGGGCGGCCGCGTGCCGAGAAGTCATCTTTCTCACTCCGGGTGGGTGGGGCGGGAGACGTGCCGGTCTGCGCTGGTGGGGAACAACTGGAACTGGAAGGTGACTCGTGCCGCCCCCTCGGGCAGCGGCGAACCTGCCGGTTCGGGCGAGGAGTTGCGTCGGCGGATCAGTCGGTGGATCTCCGCCGACAGCTCTTCGGCCTCGGCCGGGGTGAGCGTGAGCGCGTAGTCGCTGAAGTCCTGGGCGTCGCGCCACTCGGACGGCAGCGAGGGGGTCGCGTCGATCGCGGCCGTCATCGCGTCGGACCAGACCCGGCCGAGCGACTGCAGATAGGCGATCCCGAGACCGCCGCCGTCCGCCAGCACCGAATCGTCCGGCAGGACCGTGTTGACGTGCGCCGCCTGCCACCAGCGCTCACGCCGGCCGCCGCCCTGGGACGGCGCCTCCACGATGAAGCCGTACTCGGCGAGCTGGCGCAGGTGATAACTGGTGGCGCCGGTGTTCTGGTTCAGCCGCCGGGCGAGCGTGGTGGCCGTGGCCGGCCCCTCCGTCCGCAGGACCGTCAGCATCTGCACCCGCAACGGATGCGCGATGCCCCGCAGGTTACGGACGTTCAGTTGCACTTGGGAGGGCTGCTCAGGATGTTCCATGAGCCCCAAGATAAACGACAAAGACTTCTGTGCACAGATTCCTGTGCACAGAAGTCTGTGCAATCGCAGAGGTGGCTGAATTCCGTTGGCGCGCGGACTGATGACAACACCGCTTCACGGCTGTGCTCCGTCGCGGAACCCGGTGGCGAGTCGGGCGCGGGCATCGCCGCACCGCAGGTGAAACAAGGCGGGCAGGTCCTGCCGACATTCGGGCGAACGCCGTCGACGCGCCCGATCTCCCGCAGCCGGGAACGTAGTTGAGCGCTCGGGAAACGTAGGTTCCGGCCATGCAGGTCGGTCGACGAGGGGTGGACAAGCACGTGAAGCTCCTGGCGGGGCACGGTGTGGATCTCGACCGTGACTCCTCCCACCAGGAGCTTCATCGCGTTGTGGAGCCGGCCCGGTCGACGCACACCGTCAACGGGGCGGAATCAGCTCATGGATCCCACGCCACGACATTCAGGCATCGCGGGAAACCCGATTGCGGGCAGAAACCCAGTGTTGTGTCGGCCGCCACCCGACTGACGGCCCGTCCGGTCCGCGCCGGTGTCGACGCGGTGATGACGGCCCTCGGCGGATCAGCGCAGTCCTGCAAAGAGATCGTTCTCGGGCACGGCCGCGCCGGTGGTGTCCTTGACGCGTACGAAGGTCTCCGTGCCCATGAACTCGCCGAATCGCTCCTTGCCCATCTTGAGGAAGAAGATGTTCTCGCCCTGACTGGCATGCGCGGCCAGCGCATCGAACTTCTGACCGCTGAAGGCGGTGGTGTCCACCCACGTGGTGACCTCGTCGTCGGGCAGACCGATCTTGGCCATCGCGGCGGCCTCGGCAGGATCCGGCTCGGAAATGTCCTCACTGAACTCGCGCATGGTCTCCTCGAACCGCTGCATCATCGAGCGGGGCATCGTCGTCCAGTACACCTTCGGTGTCAGCTCGATCATCTCCAGCGCCGCCATCGTGATGCGGTTGGCCTGGATGTGGTCGGGATGACCATAGAAGCCGTTCTCGTCATAAGTGACGACCACATCGGGTCGGTAGTGACGCATGAGTTCCGCGAGTCGGGCGGCGCCTTCCTCCACGGGGGTCCGCCAGAAGGACCCGGGGGCGTCATTGCTCGGCCAGCCGATCATCCCGGAGTCGGCGTAGTCCAGCATCTCCAGATCGCTGATCTTCAGGACCTCACAACTCGCCTCGAGTTCCTGGCGGCGCATCAGGGCGACGGCCGCCGGATCGTGCCCGGGGTCGCCCGGCTTGGCACCCCCCGGTCCGTCACCGCAGCCTCCGTCGGTACACGTCACGAGAACCGTGCGGATGCCTTCCGCCGCGTACCGCGCGAGGACCCCTCCGGTTCCGGTCGCCTCGTCGTCGGGGTGGGCGTGCACGGCCATGAGCGTCAAGGGCCGGTCAGTCATGGAAAAGTCCTCCTGCAGAAATAAGGGGTGGTCCGAGTGCGCGGCGGGCATACCGCGACCCTGGGGCCCGGTTCCTGGCGGGGCGGGGACGACCTTGCGGTCCCCGTGTCTCCCCGCCCGTACGGCGCCGGTCCCTCGATCGGTGCAACCTCGCCGACCGGACCTGCTGTTCCCGGTGCGGCCGAACTGCCGCCCGAGTGGGCATGCCTGGTCAAGGGAATCGGCTGGTGGCCGCCGTGGTCCGGAGAGGTCGTCGCTCGGCACGATCGTTTCGCGTGATCGGTGTTCGTCGGTCAGTGATCGAGGGTCAGTGGTCGGTGATCGGCGGTCAGTGGTGGGTGATCGGCGGGCGGACTGACGGGCTGCGTTCGATGGGCTCCGGACGCATCGCTAATCTCTTGGGAATCAAGGAACTTGACCGTCCTAAAACCTGTGGGGGCCATGGTGATCATCGGTGACGGCGCGCAGGCGGCCGAGGCGGTGCGGGTGGTCGCCAGCCGACTGCGCGGTGGCGGCGCCGGCCTCCGGCGGGATGCCGTGGCCGAGTTGGCCCGGCTCGGCGACGAGCATCCGGAGCTGCGACAGGACGTGGCGGAGGCGGTCTGCGCGTTCGTCCGCGAGCGCCCGGCCCGGGACGAACACCCGACGGACGGCGGCAGCGATCCGGCCGGGCCGGAGGTCCGGCGGGCGGACCTCGCCATGCTCGCCGACCGGCTGCGCCCCGCACCGGACACGGCCGGGCCGGAGACCGCCCGCCCGACCCGGTGTCGGGCGCCGATCCGTCGCAGTGCGGTGTCGCGGGCAACGTCTGCGTCCGGGAAGGCGCCTTCACGGACCGGTGGGCCCTGTACGAGGGCATCGACACCGTCTGCGTGACCGCCCCGTTCGGCATGCTCGCCACCTCCGGCGTTCGGTCGCCGGGTCCCTGACGAGCTGTCCGTTTTCCACACGATCCCGGAGACACTGCCATGCCACGCGTCCTCCTCGTCGAAGACGACCCCTCCGTGCGCGAGGGCATCGAACTTGGACTGCGCCGACGGGGGCACGAGGTCCTCGCCGTCGCGACCGGTGAGGCCGGTCTGGAGGCGATGGGCTCCTTCCGCCCCGACCTCCTGCTGCTCGACCTGATGCTCCCCGCCATGAGCGGCGTCCAGTTGTGCTGCCGGGTGCGCGGGACCAGCCAGTTGCCGATCGTCATGCTGACCGCGCGCGGCGACGACGTCGACATCGTCGTCGGCCTGGACGCGGGTGCGGACGACTACATCGTCAAGCCCGCCCGTGCCGAGGTCATCGAGGCCCGCATACGTGCCGTGCTGCGCCGCGCCGAGGGCCCGGTCGGCGCGGGGCCCGCCGTCGAGCGCCACGGTGAACTCGTCATCGACCGCGCCGGTCACACCGTCCTCAAGTCGGGTGCCCCGGTCTCTCTCGCGCCCTCCGAGCTGAAGCTGTTGCTGCACCTGTCCGCGGCACCGGCACAGGTCTTCAGCCGGCAGCGGCTCCTGGAGGAGATCTGGGAGCACAGCTACCACAGCGACGTCCGTCTGGTGGACGCCTGTGTGCGCCGGCTGCGCGCCAAGATCGAGGATCCGTCCGGCGACCCCCGGTACGTCCAGACCCTGCGGGGCTTCGGCTACCGCTTCGGCCCGCTGTGAGGATGCCCGGAGCGACCGTCGCGTTCGGGCTGCGCACCCGGCTGGTGATCGCGTTTCTGCTGGTGGCGGCCGTCAGTGCCGTCACGACCGCCGCGTTGACCTACCGGGAGGCGCGCAGTGCGGTCCTCGTGCGGGCGCAGGACACGGCCGTCACCTCCTTCCGCGAGGAGGTCGAGCGGTTCGTCCCCCGTCTTCCCCTGGAGCCGGATTCACTGCGGTGGGACCTCTACGACATCGCGGCGCGCGCCAAACCACATCCGTGGATCGTCTTCGCCGAGTACGGCTCGGTGCGCGCCTCCTCGGGTGACCGGCCCGTCTCCGACGTGCTGACCGCGAGGCTGCGCCGCGCCGCGCTCGCTTCGCCGCGCGGTGTCTTCGAGCGGGTCGTCAAGGAGGGGAAGGCGTATCTGACGATCGGGATGCCGGTGATGACCCGGATCGTCGCCGGCGGCGACGCGGTGCCGAGCGGGCTGGTGCTCTTCGCCGTGATGCCCATGACGGACGAGGAGGTGGACATCGACGCCCTGGTGACCGCGGCCCGCGACGGCGCGCTGCCGGGGCTGGCCGTGGCCCTGGTGCCCGCGCTGCTCGCGGCGCGCAGTGTGCTGCGTCCCGTCCGTGAGCTGCGGCGGGCCGCACACTCCATGGGCGGTGGGCGGTTCGACACGCGTATTCCCGTGCACGGCCGGGACGAGATGGCCGACCTGGCCAGGACGTTCAACGAGTCGGCGGCCCGCCTGGAGCACTCCGTGCAGGAGTTGCGGGATGCCGGGGCGCGGGCCCGGCGTTTCGCCTCGGACGTCTCGCACGAGTTGCGCACCCCGCTCGCCGGCATGCTCGCCGTCACGGACGTGGTGGACGAGGACGCCGCGGAGCTCTCCCCGGACACCGCCCGGGCAGTGCGTCTGATCAGCGCCGAGACCGGCAAACTGGCCGTGCTGGTGGAGGATCTGATGGAGATCTCCCGCTTCGACGCCCGTGCGGCGGAGCTCAACACCGACGAGGTGGACGCGGCGGAGGCCGTGCGCCGCACCCTGGCCGACAGGAAGTGGCTCGACCGGGTCCACGCGGAACTGCCCGAGGGCTTCCGCATCCGTCTCGACCTGCGCCGCTTCGACGTCATCGTGGCCAACCTGGTCGGCAACGCCCTGCACCACGGTGCCGAGCCGGTCACCGTGCGGCTGTCGGCGCGCGGGGGTGTGCTGGTCATCGAGGTGCGCGACAGCGGCCCCGGGATCGCGCCGGAGGCGCTGCCGCACGTCTTCGACCGTTTCTACAAGGCGGACGCCGCGCGTTCCCGCTCGTCGGGCAGCGGCCTCGGGCTCGCGATCACCGAGGAGAACGTACAGCTGCACGGCGGCACGATCCGGGCGGGGAACGCGCCCGGCGGTGGTGCGCTGTTCACCGTGGAGCTGCCCTTCGACGGGCCCGTGTCCGGGAGCGGTGCGCCGGACGGCCCGTCGTCCGTGCAGGGTGGCCCGGGGCCCGCGGACCGCTGTGACCGGACGGGGGCCGCCACGTGAAGGGACCGGTGTTGTGTGGGCGTCGAGCGGTGCGGTTCGCCGCGTTGCTGGTCCTCGTCGGGGGCCCGCTCGTGGGTTGCGGCATCCAGGAGACGGCCGTGGTCGAGGCCGGTGGACCGGCCGTCGCCGATCTGCTTCCCCCGCGCGAGGAGCGCGTGCTGTTGTTCTTCCGTTCCCCGGACGGCGAGTTGCTGCCCGTGCCCCGGTTCGTCGAGTCACCGTGGCCGGACGGTGTCGTGGGTTCCGCCGCACCGGACGGCCCGTCGGGCGGACCGGACCCGTCGCGCGGACAGGTCGATCTCGACGCTCCGTCCCCGGGGGCGGGGGTGACGAACGAGGGCCCCTCACCGCTCGCGGCCGTCACCGCCCTGCTTGCCGGGCCGGACAAGGCGGAACGGCGGGCGGGGCTCCGCAACGCACCCTCGCTGTCGCGTGCGGCGTCCGCCGTGGAGCGGGTCGTGACGTCGGGGTCCGCCGTCGAGGTCGCGCTGCGCCTGCGGGTGACTCGGCTGACCGCTTCCGCCCGTGAGCAGATCGTCTGCACGGCCGCGTACGCGGCGCATGCGCGGGGGGCCGTGTCCGTGACCCTGATCGGGCGGGGGGACCGTCTCGCCCCGGCCGAGTGCCCCGTGCGGCCGGTCCCGGTGCCGGCCCGCTGAGCCGTGGCGGGACCGGGGCTTCCCGACGCACCCGTGCAGAAGGAGCGGTTGGCCGGAACATCCGTTCCGGCCAACCGCTCCTTCCGGTTCACCCGGGACCGTGCCCGCCCGCCGGGGTCTCATCCGGTCGTGCGCCGCTCGTGGGCTCCGGTCCCGGGTCGCCTCACTTGCCGAACAAGGCGTTGTGGATCGTGACCATCGACCGGTTGCCGTCCTTGTCGGTGACGACGGCCTTCAGCGAGATCGCCTTGTCCTTCTTCGGGGCGTTCACCGTGACCTTGCCCGCCGTGACCGGGACGGGCAGCCACGTCGTGTCGTCGTACGACACCAGCACTCGCAGGGACTTCAGGCCGGCGCCGGCCGCCGCGCCCTGCACCTGGACGGGGAAGGTCTGCCTGCTGCCTGCCGGGACAGTGGAGTCCAACGCGAGCCGCGGCAGGAAACGGACCATGGAGACCGGGAGCTGGGTGGAGCTCTCGGTGCGGGCCGAGTCGAAGGTCCACGAGGCGTCGATCCGGGTTGCGGTGCGGTTGATCGCGGTGTTGCGGTGGATCGTGGTCGACACCTTGTACGCGGCGGGTTCCGACGGCAGTGTGAAGGCCCCCTGGTCGATGGCGACGTCCTCCTGCGCGTACAGTTCGCCGTTGCGGTGGATGGTGGTGCCGGCGTCCACGTAGTGGACGAACCCGGAGTGGCCCGCCCCGTCGCTGACCAGCGGCAGCGAGCCGTAGATGTGGTCACCGTCGCGCACGAGTCCCTCGTCCGCGTTCATCCGCGGTCCCAGCACACCGGTGTTGACGTTCACGGTGTACGTCTTCCCCGCCTCGAACCGTCGCTCGCCGAGGTCGTACACCGAATCCAGTTTCCGGGAACCGTCCGGGGCCGTCTCGCCCAGGACACCCGCGGCGATGTTCCAGGCGGCCCCGTCGTCCGCGGACAGGTACACCTTGCGTGTCCCCGGTGCCGGCTGCAGGGAATAGGGCGCGATGACGCCGTTGCCGTTGGCCAGGGTGCCGTGCGCCGCGAGGGCACTTTCCAGGCCGGGTACGGACGACCCGATCCCCACCTTCACCAGGGCCAGGTCCTTGGCCGCGTAGGTCTTGTCGTAACCGGTGGCCAGCTCCCGGACCGGTCCGCCGGTGAGGAAGTTGTACTCGGCGGTGCCCCGCGCCCAGTGGGCGGACCACTGCTGGGTGAGGAAGCCGTCGGGCATCCTGGGCCCCTGGTGCGCGGTGCGGACGTTGTCGAAGCCGCTGAGTTCGCGCCACTGGATGACGCCCGTCTCGGGGCTCAGGCTGTACATCATCCCCGCGCGCGTGTAACGGGCGGCCGGGTCCGGCACCTTGACCGTCACCGGCCGGGTGGTCCGGGCGTCGAGGGTGACGGTGGTGGGGCCGGTCACGGTGAACTGCGGATTGTCGATCATGTCGAAGCCCTTCTTCGGGTCCGCAGGATCGACCAGCATGTCGGCCGAGAGGTTGTACGTACCGCGCGGCAGCCGGACCGTGGCGGAGCCCGACGACAGATCCGGGAGGAACCACCGGTCGTCGGCGAAACCGCGGTAGCCCTTCAGGTCTGCCTGCCAGCCGGTGCTGGGCGCGCCGTCCCGTCCCAGGGTCTTGAAGGTGACGTCGTACGACTCGACCTCGCGCTCCACCGATGCCGGGGTGCGCACGCTCCGGCCGTCCCCGGACGCGACGACCGTGACCGCGTACGCGCCGTGGACCGTACCGCCGAGCCGGGTGTCGGCCGTCAGGTCCACGGCGGCGGTGCCGCCCGCCGGAACCGTGATCCGCTGTGCCCCGAGGGTGAAGAACCCGGCCGGGGCGGGCTTTCCGTCCCCGCCGGCGGGCGCCTCCAGGGACAGGTCCAGGGTCACGTCGGAGGTGCCGTTGTTCCGGTACGTCACCTGCTTGGTGACGGGGGTGTCGTCGGTGTGGGGCCACTGCTGGATGCCCAGGTGGACCGAGCCCGGTTCGGAGACGAGCGTCTGGTCGATCGCCCGGTCGAGGGCGAGCCGGCCCGCGCCCTGCTGGAAGACCGGGTGGGAGCCGTCCTTGGCCGAGCCCGTCAGGGCGGCCTTGATCTGGGCGCCCGTCCAGGTGGGATTCTTCTGCTTGAGGATCGCCGCGGCGCCCGCGACGTGCGGGGTCGCCATCGACGTGCCGCTCATGCCGACGTACCCGGCAGGGTTCTGGTCCGGGGTGCCGGTCGCCGCGGCCGCCGTGATGTCCACGCCCGGGGCGGTGATGTCGGGTTTGACGGCGCCGTCCCCGATGCGGGGTCCGGCGCTGGAGAAGTCGGCCATCCGGTCGTTGTCGTCGACGGCGCCGACGGTCAGGGCCGCGTCGGCGCTGCCCGGTGATCCGAGCGTGCCCCCGTCCGGCCCGCTGTTGCCCGCGGCGACCGCGAACAGCACGCCCTTCTCCGCCGAAATCTTGTTGATCTGGGCTTCCAGCGGGTCGATCCCGACGGTGTCGGGGCTGCCCAGGCTCATGTTGATGATGTCGGCACCCTGGGCGACGGCCCAGTCGACGCCGGCGAGGATGCTGGAGTCGTCGCCGCTGCCCTGGTCGTTCAGCACCTTGGCGTTGATCAGCTGGGCCCCGGGCGCCACGCCCTTGAACCGGGAGTCCTTCGCCCCCGTACCGGCCGCGGTGGAGGCCACGTGCGTGCCGTGCCCGACCCGGTCCCCGGCGTCCGGGGAGTTGCTGAAGTTGCGCTCCGCCACCACCCGGCCCGCCAGGTCCGGGTGGGTGTCGTCGATCCCGGTGTCCACGACGGCGATCTTCACACCGGTGCCGTCGTACGAGCGGGACCAGGCCGCCGGGGCGCCGATCTGGCCGGTGCTGTGGTCGAGCGAGGCCTTGCGCACGCCGTCCAGCCAGATCCGTGCGATGCCGGAGGTCATGGCCGTCGAACCGTCACCCTTCCGACGGGTCAGGGCGTCCCACAGCGCGCCCTCGCTGTCGGTGGCGCCCGTGACGGCATCGGCGTCGAGGGCCGGCAGGGTCCGGCGTACGGTGGTGCCGTCGGAGGATCGCACCTCGGCGCGGGCGGACCCTGCCGCCGATCCCCGGTAGCCGACGATCACCTTGAGCCCGGCCCGGTTGGCCTTGCGGCTCTCCGGCGCGGCGAGTCCGGTGATGTCGAACAACCGCTGGTCCAGTGTGCCGTCGGCGATCAGCTGCCGGGCGTCACGCGGCACCACGTAGGTACGGCCGTTGTGGGTCTCGGTGAAGAAGGGTATGCCCTCCCGGCCCTTGGCCCGCTGGATGCCGCCGACCCGGCCACGGGCGTCCACGAGGACCCGGTCGCCGGTGATCAGCGTGACGGTGTGGACGGCCTGGCCGGATTCCTTCAAATCCTTTGTGGTTAACGGGAGTTCATTGTTCGGTCCACTGTTCTTCGCCGATGCCGGTCCGGTCATGCCCGCGGTCAGGACGACGGCGGCCGCAGCGACGACGGCGTACGCCTGTTTCGATCGTTTACGCAAGATTGCCCCTGCTCAGGAGTGGATCGGGCGGGCGGGGGCCCGGCCCGTACGGGGCTCGGTCGAATGCGTTCACGGCCCCGGGCTCCGACTGTTCCAGGGGCGTTCGAAGGCACTCAATGATCGTTGTGTAACAGCCGTCCGGCCCGATCGGGCCGGACGACCGGGCGGGACGGAGCGGGGGGTCGTTGTGTGTCCCGTAGCAGGTCCGGGGGTGTTCGGAGCAGTGGTGCCGGTCCCCATCTCCCCCGGCATCACGCCGGGTGGCGGTCAGGACGAAGCGGGATCGCGATCGGTCGTCACGTGCTGACGGCGGTAGTGCCGCGCCGCTCGGGCCCGGTTTCCGCACGAGGGCTTGCACCACTCCTGCCGGCCGTGGCTCTTGACGAAGTAGCGCACGCAACGGGGGGCGGTGCAGGCGCGCAACTGCTCGCGCTGCGGGCCGCTCAGGAAGTCGATGGCCGCGCGCGCCAGGGCCGCCAGGAGGCGTGTCTCCGGATCGTCCAGCGCCGACGGCAGACGGACCCTCGGTGCGTCCCCCCGCGGCCAGTCCAGCTGCGGGACGACCGGTTCACGGGCGGCGACCGAGTTGAGGTGGGCCAGCGCCTGATCGTCCGACATCAGCCGCCGGGCGTCCGCCGGGCTGGGAGGAGCGGGGCTGACCGCCCGGGCGAACAGTGTCCGGACCGCCCGCCGCAGCTCGGTGATCTCGGCCCTGAGGCCCCCGTCCGCGGTGATCCCCCCGGCCGGAGGACAGTCGGTCAGCAGGTCGGCCCGGTCCCGGATCCAGCGGGTCGCGCCGTGTGCCGTGGCGAGGTCGTCGGCGACACCGCCCTCCCCGTCGTGGCGGATCGTGCTCGCCAGTTCCAGCGCCGGCCAGCGTTCCATCGGTGTCTCCCTTCCTGCCCCTGCCGGGTCGTCGACCACTTGATCACACTCCCGCGCGCACTCTAGAGTTCCTAACGGTAAAAAAATAATTTCCGTTAGACAGTGGGGCGGGGCGACGTGCCTTGCCGCGCGGTGAACCGGTGGCCACGGCCGCCACGGGAGGGGACGGACCATGGCGGTGCTGCTGGCCCAGATCAGCGACCTGCACCTGGACGGCAGTGAGCGGGCCACCGAACGCGCGGTCCGCGTCATGGACCACTTGCGCGCCCTGCCCCGCCCGGTCGACGCGGTGCTGGTCACGGGGGACATCGCCGATCACGGCGAGGAGGCCGAATACGAGGAGGCGGCCCGCATCCTGACGGCCCCTTTCCCCGTGCTCACCTGCCCCGGCAACCACGACGCACGTCCGGCCTACCGCAAGGGCCTGCTCGACGAGGCACCCGGCCACGGGCCCGTCAACCGGATCCACCACATCGCCGGGACCGCCGTCCTGATGTGCGACTCCACCGTCCCCGGCCGCGACGAGGGGCGTCTCGACCCCGAAACGCTCGACTGGATCGACAGCCGGCTCGCCGCACTTCCGCGGGACACCCCGGCGCTGATCGCCTTCCACCAGCCACCGGTCGAGCTCCATCACCCGCTGCCCGACTCCAGCCTGCTCGAACAGCCCGGGAACCTGGCCGCGTTGCTGGACGCGCATCCGCAGGTCGTCGCCGTCCTGACCGGACACGCCCACACCGCGGCCGCCTCGACCTTCGCCGGCCGCCCCCTGATCGTCGGCCCGGCCGTCACCTGGACCCTGCGCATGCCCTGGGAGGGCGACCGCCCCGCGGACCGCGACCAGCCGCCCGGTCTCGCCTTCCACGTCCTGGATGACGACCGGCGCCTGACCACCCATTACCGCGTCGTGCTCTGACCCCGTCCGCCCACCACGGAGGCATCATGGTCCACCCCTGTGCCGTCCTCGGGTTCCTGGCAGCGGTCCTTCCCCTGGTCGCCACCCCCGGAGCCAGCCTGGCCCTTCTGGTCCAGCACGTCACCGACCACGGCCGCCGCCGGGCCCTTCCCGTCATCCTCGGCACGACCACCGGCCTGTACGTCCACGCCGCCCTCGCCGTGGCCGGGCTGTCGGCCCTGGTCATGCACTCCGGCCGGGCCTTCACGACCGTCAAGGTCGTCGGCGCGCTCTATCTCATCGGCCTGGGCCTGTGGACCTGGCGATCCGCCTCGGCCCCGGCCCGCGCTCCCGCCCGCCGGCAGCCGCCGGTACGGGCGGACTCCGTCTACGTCCAGGCCCTGCTCGCCAACGTCCTCAACCCGAAGGCCGCCTCCATCTACCTGACCCTCGTCCCCCCGTTCATCGACGCCGACGCCTCCTTCGGCGGCCAGGTCCTCGCCCTGGCCACCGCCCACGCGCTGCTGATGACGCTCTGGCTCCTCGCCTGGACCGGCCTCGTCCGGCGCGCCTCGCACATCCTGCGAGGACCCCGCTTCAAGCGCACGGCCGCCAGGGCCACGGCCATGATGTTCCTCGCCCTCGGGGTCCGGACCGCCGCGACATAGGCCGGCGGCCGGCTCCCCCACACCGGCGGACCCGGCCGGTCCGGGAGAAGACCTCAGTCCCCGGTCGCCCCGTCGGTCCGCTCCCGGAGGAGGTCGGCATGGCCGTTGTGTCTGGCGTACTCCTGGATCATCAGCAGGTAGACCCAACGCAGGCTGAGGGCGACCCCTCGGGAGGACATGAAGGTCTCATCGAGGTCATGCCCGGCCGCTGCCGCGTCACAGGCGCGGACCTCGTTGCGGAACAGTGCGAAGTCCCTCTCCGCATCGGCCGCGCGCACCCCGGCGAACCCCTCGTCGCCGTCCGCCGGGCCGGTGAAGACATCGCCGATGTCCTCGCCCGCGAAGGAGCGCCGGAACCACCACCGCTCCACCTCCGCCATGTGCCGGACCAGACCCAGGAGGGTGAGGTTCGACGGCTCCACGGTCGTCCGCACCAACTGGGCCGGCTCCAGCCCGGCGCATTTGGCCAGCAGCGTCTCCCGGTGCCGGCGCAGCCAGCCCTCCAGCATCCGACGCTCGGTCACGGTCCCCAGATCGCCCAGCTGTTCGGTGTACTCGGCCGGTGGCGCTGTCCATGTCATGAGCCCACCCTGCCCTGTCGTCCGGGAGGGCTCAAGCGTGCGTCTCGACGCCCTCGCGCGGCTCGCGGGGCCGATCTGCCCCGACGCGGCCGGGCGGGGTCCGGGCAGTCGGCCGGGGGTGAAATCGCCGGTGGTCTCCGGGCCTGTCAACGGGCCTGCGGCTCCGGCTGCCGGGCTCTCGCGGTCACGGTGTCCGCGAAGCGGTGGGCGACGGTGCGCCAGGTCTCGGCGGCTTCCGGCTCGTCCCGCAGCGCCAGGGCGTGCAGGGTCTCCGGGGGCGGAGCACCGTTCCGGTCCAGTCGCTCGCGGTTCCAGCCGCGGATCCGCTCGGCCGTGGTCTCCGGATGGAACTGCACGCCCCATGCCGCGGAACCGATGCGGAATGCCTGGTAGGGGCAGCGCTCGCTGCGGACCAGCCAGTGGGCGTCGGCGGGGAGCGCGGTGACGGCGTCGACGTGGTTCTCGATGGCCGGAGGATGTGCGGGCAGCCCGTGGAACAGCGGGTCCCCGGCCGCCTCGGGGCGCAGGCTGAGCCGGGTGCTGCCGAACTCGGGCGGTCCGTGCTGCCCGCGTACTTCGCCACCGGCGACGTGGGCGAGCAGCTGGCCCCCGAGGCAGATGCCGAACATCGGTGTCCCCTCGTCGATCGCCTGACGCACGAGGGCCCTGGTCGCGGGCAGCCAGGGTGCGCGGGCGTCGTCGTCGGGAAGGCGGGCGCCGCCGAGAACGATGAGCCCGGGGTGCTCCAGCCGGTCCGGAAGCGGGGTGCCCTCGTACGCCCGGACCACGTGCATCGTCACACCCCGCTCCTCCAGCCAGGCCGCCCAACGGCCCGGTCCCCCGCCGGGCTCGTGCTGGACCACCAGTGCCGTGGCCGTCACGTCGTCGGTGTTCATCCCTTTGCCCCTTGTCGTCGTCCGTGCTTCCTGCCGGGCGGTTCCCGCCCGGTCTCCGCGGGACCACACTGCCCCGGGGCGGCACCGGCGACACCGGCAGGGAACGCTCCGCCGCGCCGGTGGGAACACCGGGGGGCGGCCCGGGCCGGCCGCTTCGTCCCGGCCGCCGCGAGGTGGCCGGGACGTGGTGTCAGCCCGCCATCGGCAGGCTCCTGCGCGACGGCACCGCGTGGAGTTCGTCCACGGCCACCGGCTCCCCGCTCTCCGCATCGACGTAGCCGACACGGACGACCGGGTCCTTCCCGGTGTCGCGCACGGCCGTGGCGTCGAGCGCGAACAGCACCGCCACCGGGCGGGCCTCCGCCCGGTCCCCGTACACCCCCGAGTACTGGAGGATGCGCCAGCCGCCGTCCTCCCAGTGGTCCAGCAGGGCGGATCTGACCACGGGTGCGGCGGCCTGCCAGGCCAGGGAGTTCTCCAGGAGTTCGACGCTCGCCGCCACCGGCACCCGGCCCCTCCCCGCGGTGCCGAGGAGCGGGTGGCCGAAGACCCGCAGTCTCGTCCGGCGCAGCGGCAGCAGCCACCACCGGTCGAGGTCGGCCGAGAGGGCGATCAGCACGACCGCCGCCCCGGCCAGGAGGGCGAGGGCGGCGGCGGGCCGGTCCCGGAGCGTCGGCCACCAGGTGCCCCGGGCCACCGTGACGGTCGCACCGCCGGCCAGCACCACGGCCGCCCGTGCGAACGCCCGCCAACCGATGGGGGTGTCGTCACCGGCCGAGCAGCCGCAGGAGGACTCCGGTGCCACGGCCCGGCCGTAGCCGAGATAGCCGAGGAAGCCCGCCCCGAGGACCGCGGTCGCAACCCCCGGAACCGGGTTCGTGGGAATCGCCAACAGGCCTGCGGCGATCAGGAGTTCGGCCGTTCCGGTCAGGCGCAGCATCGTCGTGGCCCGTTCGCTGCTGCGCAGCATGCGGGCCAGCGCCGTCTTCGGCGCCTGGCGGGCGGTGTCCCGGCCGAACGCCTTGACCGCCCCGGTCCACCCGAGCAGGCCCGCGAGGACCAAGGGGGCGAGGCTCGTTGTCAGTGACAGCATCTCTTCCTCTCTCCGTTCCCTCGGGACCGTGTCAGTGGCCGACGGAGATGCGGACGACGTCCACGGAGTCGTCGGACGGCCGCCAGGCGCCGAGCACTTGGGCGCTCTGTCCGATGCGCAGCCGGGACAGGTCGGACGTCAGGGCGCGGCCGGCGTAGGAGGCGCTGGTGTCCGGGGCGACGTGGCCGACCAGTTCGTGCTGTCCGTGGGCGAGGTGCAGCCGGTTCTTCGCGATGCCCCGGATCCGCGTGTCCAGGTTCACGATGTTCACCCAGACCGCGTCGGCGGCCACGGTGCCGTCGGGCATCTCGACGCCGCGCGCGTAGAGCCCGTCGCCGATGTCGATGGCCTCGGCCGTGGTGGCGCGCACCTTCCACACGCTGGTCACGTTGGTCATCTGCACCCGGGAGTGGCCGCCGTTGGATCCGGCCACCTCCAGGATACTGCCGGTGATGCCCGTGATGCGGCCCTCCACGAAGGCGGACTCGGCTATCGCGGGGTCGAGCGAGGGTTCCGCGGCGAACGCGGCGTCCGCGTCGAAGCCGCCGAGCGCGGAGGCGCCGATGATGGTCGCGCCGCCGAGGGCGGCGTTGGTGAGGAAGCGGCGACGGCGCATCCCGTCGGTCCGGTCGTGTCGTGCGGTCATGCCGATGCTCCTCACTCGTAGATGTAGACCGGCAGCTTGCCCGAGCTCAGGTTGCCGATCGCCGAGAAGGCGGCCGGGGTCAGGTCGAGGACGCGGTTGGTACGGCAGGCTCCGTTGCAGCACGTCGCCTCGCCGCACCACTCCTTGGTGCGCGGGCCGCAGTCGGTGATCGTGATGCACACCGTCGCGCCCGAGCACTGGTGCCTGACGTTCATCACCGCGCCGCAGCCGCGTCTGGGGATGTTCTCGCCGCAGAGGTCGGGCCGGGTGATGTTCCAGCAGGCCTGTGAGGCGTTGGGCCACGCGCCGTGGCGCGCGCCGGACTGGCAGTTGCCGCAGGCGCCGCCGCCGGCACTGGAGCACGGTCCCCAGGAGTTGCCGCAGCAGAACCAGCTGGTCTCGCCGGCCCACAGGCTGGTCGATCCGCAAGCCATCGTGTTCCCTTTCTCAGGATTGACGCATGCATGACAATTCTGGAACCGGGTGTCACCTCGGGACAGAGAGGGACGCCCGCGTTCCGGCCGAGGGTGGTTCGTTCGTGCGAAACACCTCAATGATGCGCGTAGACAAGACCGTTGTACAGACGGCCGCCTTCCGCCCGGCACGATCCGAACGAGAGGCCCTACCCCCTGCCGCGCCCCTGCGCGCGGCCCAGCCACGGGCCGAACTCGCTCTCCATGACCAGTCGGCCGAGCTTGCGGTACTCCTGGAGCACGGCCGAGACGATCTGTCCCATGCCGAGCGGTCCCCCCGCTTCCGCCGCCCGGTAGGCGGCGGTCACCGCGCAGGAGCGGATCGATCCTCCCGCCAGTTCGAAACGCTGCGCGCAGAATTCCAGGTCGAGGTCCGCGGCGCGCGGGATCTCCGCCCCCAGGCAGCGGTCCCACAGGGCCAGTCGCTGCCGGGCGTCCGGCATGGGGAACTCCGCGATCACGTCGAGGCGGCGGGTGAACGCCTCGTCGAGGTTGGCCCGCAGGTTGGTGGTGAGCACCGCGATCCCGTCGAAGGACTCGATGCGTTGCAGCAGATAGGCCGACTCCACGTTGGCGTGGCGATCGTGCGCGTCCTTGACCTGGGAACGCTTCCCGAAGATGGCGTCCGCCTCGTCGAACAGCAGGATGCCGTTGACGTCGGACGCCTCGACGAAGATCCTTTCGAGGTTCTTCTCGGTCTCGCCGATGTACTTGTCCACCACGATGGACAGGTCCACGACGTAGAGCTCCATGCCGAGCTCCGACGCCACCACCTCGGCGGACATGGTCTTCCCGGTGCCGGACTCACCGGCGAACAACGCGACGACCCCTCTCCCCCGGCCGCCCCCCGGCCGCATCCGCCACTCGCCGAGCACCTGCCCGCGGTGGCGTGCGCGCAGGGCGAGTTCGGACAGTTGGCGGTGGGTCCCGGGAGGCAGTACGAGGTCGTCCCAGCCGACCGCGGGCTCGATGCGGCGGGCGAGCCGTTCGAGCCCCGCGCCGTTCTGCGCCCGGACGGCCGTGCGCAGGTCCCGCACGCCCACCGGGCGCTCCTCCAGGGCGGCCAGCCGGGAGGCGACGGCGGCGGCCTTGCGCATCTGCTCGGCGTCGAGCCGGTAGGCGGTGGTGGCCTCCACCACCCCCGCCTCGACCCGGGCCCTCCCGGCGGGCAGGCCGACGTCCGTACCGGCCCGGTCGAGCGCCCGACGCCATTGCCGCGCCACGTCCTCGGGGCCGGAGGGCAGAACGTGCACCGGGACCGGGCTGTCCCCGGCCCACAGGGGGTCCCAGTTCTTCGTCCCGTACACGACCAGAGGGGCGCCGCGGAGCGCCGCGCACAGCTCACCGAGCAGCCTGGCTCCCTCGGGTCGTTCGGGGGCCAGCGCTTCGAGCGGCCCGAGGACGACACCGCCACGGCTCAGCCGGACCTCGGCCGCCAGGGTCCGTACGAGGTCCGCCGGGCCGGGAGCGGTGGCGAACGCCGTGACGTCGACCACCAGCGGACGGCGCCCCGCGGCGAGGAGGGCCTGGACCGCCAGTCCGCCCGGGTCGCCGCCCCGGTCGAGCAGATGCACCAGGCCGCTGCCCGTGCCCAGGGCCGCCGCGACCCGCGGTGTCCCGGGCACCGGGTCGGGCTGCTCGTCCCCGGGCCCGGCCACCCGGACCAGGCCGCGCAGCCTTCCGTCGGGTTCGTCGTCGCCGAGCAGATGGGCGGTGACCCGGTCCGGTGCCCGCAGCACCCGTGAGAGCAGCGGGCGGTCGGCCTCCAGGACGGTCAGCAGTCCGCCCCCGACCAGGGGGGCGGACGGCGAGAACCGGAAGCGGCCGGCGCTCGCGGCGGGCAGCCCGCAGAGTTCGAGGGCCAGGCCGATGGTCGGCCTGCGCCGGTTGAGGTCGTCGTTGAGGTAGCCGTAGAGCCGCTCGAACCGGGCGTCGATGTCCGGCGCCATCGCCACCATCAGCAGGTCGACGTCGAGCGGGGTCAGGCCGAAGTCCTCGACGAGCCGGCCGAGCCGGCTCCCGGGACGTGGCCGCGCCGGGGGCTCGGACGCGTACTGCGGTACGGGCCCGAACGCGTCGCGGGCCGCCAGGATCCGCTCGGCCCCCTCGGGGGTGAGGTACTGCCCCCGGTAGGGGTCGTCGGGTTGCGGGTCGACGGCCCGCCGGGCCGCGACGGCGTTCCTGACCCGTTGCTCGACATGGCCCAGCCGCTCCCACAGCTCCTCGACGGCCGTCGGGGCGCCGGGCGGTTCCGCGGTGGTCCGGGGGGTGTCCTGCGCGGTGGTCACCGGGCCGCGCCCCCGCGCCTGCGCCGGCCGGGCGGCAGTTGCCGGTCGCGTTCCGCGGCGAAGCCCTGCCCGCCGGGGTCAAAGGCCCCGGCATAACGCAGCCGGCGCCCGGGGCCCGCCCCGTCGCCGTCGCGGGCGGGCGCGGTCCGCACCACCAGTCCTTCGGTGACCGGCGGGCCGGCGGGCTCCTGTTCGCCGGCCAGGGGTGCCCACACCCGCAGGTCGATCGCGGCCTTGAGCTCGCCGCCGAGCGCGGACCACACGTCGGCGGTGGACTGCCGGTCGGTGTTCGGGCCCGCCGCCTCGATGTCCACGGTCAGCCCCAGTTCGGCGAGGCTGCCGGTGAGCATCCGGGCGGGCAGCACGTCCGCCCGTACGAGGCAGCGCAACACCTCGGAGAGCAGCCGGTGTTCGTCCTGCGGGCGGTTGGTCCAGGCGGTCACCAGGTAGGTCAGCTCGAACCAGCGCGGCGGGGTCCGCCGCCCGACCACCAGGCCCTGCTCGTCGTGCTCCTCGGCGGTGCCGGTGCGGCGCCGGGTCGCGTCCTCGCGGATGCCGTGCAGGAAGACGCTGACCGTGGGTGCGTTGCGCCGGGCGGACCACTCCTTCGTCGGCGCGTCGAAGACCAGGTCGACACCGCTCTCCTGGAGGCCCGCCTCGACCAGCAGCAGCCGCAGCCCCTCGTCGACTTCGTGGATCACCGGCGCCCCACCTCGTCCGGCGGGACCATGGTGCCGTCGACCACCAGGAAGCGGGTGGTGACCGGACTGAACCCGGGCCCCGTGGCGGTGATGGTGCGCGGCCCCGTCCGGTCCTTCACCAGGACCAGCAACTGCGCGATGAACGTACGGTCCGTACGCGGGACGGCGGGCGGCGCGGCCGCCGTGATCCCCGGTTTCCAGGTGAGCCGGACCGGGGCCCCCGGCGGGAAGTCCTTGCCCCGTACGGAGGTGACGAACCCCGGTTTGCCGACGGCCGGCACCGCGACGATGCGGGGCTGGAGGATGCGCAGCGCGGTCCTGGCGACGTTGTCGCGGGGGTCGGCGTCGGTACCGGTCGTGGTCAGTCTGCCGGTGATGGTCGTGCTCAGTGCCCGGTCGGGTTCGAGCACGACCCGGACCACCGTGGAGGCCCCGGGAGCCAGGTCGGGCAGGGTGCACACCCCGGCCGCGCAGCCCGCCGGAAGCGGGGCCGTCGGGACGCGCGCGGGCAGGCCGAGCCGCAGCCGCAGCCCGGTGGCGAGGGCGTTGCGTCCGTTGCGCACGGTGTACGTCACCACCACCCGGCCGCCGACGAAACCGGGACCGGGCTGGGCCCGTACGACGACGCCGGGGCCCGCCTCGGGCTCGGGCGGCGTGGGGGCCGGGGTGGGCGGCGTCGGGGGCGGAGTGGGAGTGGGTGCCGGTGCGTCCCGGACCGGGACGACGGTTCCGGTGGCGTTGTCCGTGGGGTTCGGGTCCACCACGGCCCCGGTGACCGACCAGCCGATCCGCTGGTCCCCCGTGCTCACCCCGGTGAGCCGGGCGGTGACCGTCACGCTCCGGCCCGGCCGGAGCACCCCCAGGTCGCACTGGGGCGAGGCGGCGGCGCAGGACCCGGCCGGGGTGGTGAGCTCCTCCAGGCGCACCCCGGGCGGGGCGTCGATGGTGAACACGGTGCCGGGCGAGGGGGCGGGGCCCCGGTTGGTGACCGTGACCGTCACCTTCCCGGTGTCGCCGACCTCGATCGAGGGGGCGGTGGGCGGCGCGGTCAGGGACAGGTCGACGGACTGCTGGAAGGCGGGCTCCTTCTGCCGTCCGCCGAGCCGCCCGCCGAACGGTGTCAGGGTGCCGGAGGAGAGGTCCAGCACGGACAGCTGCTCCGGGGAGTTCGGCGCGGCCTCCCGGCGCGAACTCATCACGAGCCGTCCGCCGTCCGGCGACCAGGCCACGTCACGGGGCTGGAAGGGGCCGTTCGGCGGGGTGTCCGGAAGGTCCTGGCGGCAGGCTTCGGGGTCGTCCCGCCGGGTGGCGGGGAGCACCACCCGGCACTCGTCGCCGTTCGGCGAGGTGATCAGGATGCCGCCGCGACCGCTGTTCTGGTCGTTGCCGCCGTCCTTGCGGTTGAAGGCGATGCGGGTGCCGTCCGGGGAGAAGGCGGGGCTGTCGTCGATCTTCTTGCACTCGCCGGAGCAGATCGTGGCGCTGAGGTCGCGCTGCTGGTCGAGCGCGTTCACCGGTGCGGTCCAGATGTGCTTGATGCCGCCGAGGCCCCGGATCACGTGGTTGCGGGTGAAGGCGAGGGTGGTGCCGTCGGGCGACCAGGCGGGCTGGGCGTCCTGTCCCGTCAACTGCCCGGCCGGCGGCACGACCTTGCCGATGATCGCCCCCGTCGCGACGTCCGCGACGAGGACGCTGCTCGGCCCCGCCCCGTCTCCGGCGCCGCCGGGCGAGGTCCTGGTGAACGCCAGTTTGGTGCCGTCCGGGGAGAACGCGGGGTCGGTGTCCCGGTCACCGGGGCTGCGCCCGGCGAGCGGCATCACGGCCGCGTTGCCGCCGTCGGCGTCGGCCAGCCAGATCCGCTCGAAGCGTGCGTCCTCCGGGCCCTCGAAGCGGGTCACGACGATGCGCCGGCCGTCCGGGGTGTAGCTCTGTCGCTCGGTCCACGGGTCGTATTCCTTCCCCGGGTTGAACAGCAGGTCCGCGTTGTCGACGGCGCCCGGGTCCTCGCGCAGGACGGGAATTCCGAGGTCCCGCGGGTCGGAGCCGTCCTGCCGGACGTCCTGGAGCGTCACGGCGACCGGATCTTGGGGCCCCGCCTCGTTGTTCTCCTTCTTCGGCCTGTGCGGCGTCTGCCGGGAGACGATGACGGTCCCGGTGGCCGGCGGGCCGGTCCAGGTGGGCGAATCGAGCTTGCGGTTCTCGTCCAGTACGGTCGTCGGCGCGGCCCTGTCGAAGGCGGTTGCCCGGTAGACACGTTCGTACTCGCACGTGCAGTCGCGGCCGAGGAAGACCAGACCCGTTCCGTCCGCCAGCCAGGCGGCCGAGCGGGTGCGCCAGGTCGCCTGCCCGCCGGCGAGCAGTGCGCGGTCGGTGCCGGGGCGGCCCTCGGTCACCCACAGCCTCGGATCGTCCTCCTCCACGCCGGGGGTGAGGGTGTACGCGATCTGGTCGCGGTGGGCGTCGTCGTCCACCGGGTTCCACGCCGGTTCGGTCGCGTTGCCGGTCACATGGCTGACGGGCCTCGCCGGTCCGCCGGACACGGCCTGCTCGTAGATGATCCCGGCGCCCTCGTCGCCGGAGTCGCAGGAGAACGCGATGCGGGTGCCGTCCGGGGAGAAGGTCGGGGAGGTCTCGTTGTTGGGGGTGTCCATCAGCCGCCGCAGACCGGTGCCGTCGACGTCGACGATCCACACGTCGCGCTGGACCTTGCCGTCCTCGCCCCGCTCCTCGGAGTCGAACACCACGGTCCGTCCGTCCGGGGAGAGTTCGGGGTGCGCGGCGTCCCGGTCGCTGGTGAGCCTGCGGACGGCTCCGTTCGCCTCGCGCACGTACACCTGCGGGCGCACGCTGTCGCGCAGGCTGGTGAAGACCATCGTGTCGCCGCGTACGAACGGGTCCTGGTCGTAGTGGGCCGGCCCGGGCCCGAACAGCGGGTCGGAGCTTTTCTCGCCGACGGCCCTGCCGATGCTGCGGTGCTCGGTCCCGGCGTAGGTGATGCGTCCGGCGTCGACCGGGGTCTCGTCCGCCGCCGCGGCCAACCGTGGTGCTTCCCGCGGTTCGGACGCGGACCCCGCCACCAGCAGCGGCGCCAACAGCACCACCACGCCCGCCAGTCGGTGCAGCCGGTTTCGCCCCACCGGGCCAGCAGTGCCGGTCACGGCCCACCTCACAGTCTGGTTGATGACGCTCCCCTCCGCCAGCATCCCGCCCGGCCCGGGCCGGGAACAGGCCCCGAGGGCCCGTACCGGGGGAAGGAACCGCTGCCCTTTGCGTCCGCCCCTCGACCCCTTCCCCGGGGCCCGGCGCGCTCCCGTGCGGCGGCGTCGGCACACCGCCCGCACGGGAGCCCGGGGCGGGACTCAGATGAGCCCGTGGCGCATGGCGTAGCCGACGGCGTGGGCCCGGTTGCGCAGTTCGAGCCGGGTCGCCATCTCGTGCAGCACGTTCTTGACGGTGCGTTCGGAGTACGAGGTCTTCTGCGCGATCTCCGCCGTGCCGAAGCCCTCCGACACCAGTCGGATCATCTCCGCCTCCCGTGCCGTGAGGGTGGAGAGCGAGAGCCCCCGGGGGTCGAGGACCGTGCGCTGGAGGCTGCTGACGTGGTCGAGGAGCTTTCCGAGCAGGTCGCCCGGGAGTACGCCCTCGCCGTTGGCTATCGCCGTCACCAGATGGACGAGGCGGTCCTGGTCGGCCTCCCCGCGCCTGAGCACGGCGGCCACACCGCACTCGATCAGGGTCTGGAGCGCGCCCGATTCGAAGAAGCCGACGACGAGTCCGGTGCGGGTGGCGGTGTTGCGCTGGAGTCTGGAGAGGAGCCGGACGGTGGGTTCGTCCACCATGTCCACCACCACTAAGGAGACCTGGGCCCGGTCGGCCTCGGCCTCCGTCGTCAGTTCTATCTCGGGGCGCGGGCGCAACTGGTGTATCACGCCTGTCTGGAGGATCAGGTCCTCCGCGTACACCGCCACGGAGACCCTGCCCGCGGGAGTCTTCCGCGCGCGGCGCTGGGCGGAGCGTTCCGAAGCGGTGGGCCTGCGGAACTGTCCGCGCGCCGCCGCCTCGCTCTTCACGTCTGTCGTCGTCATCGTTCCGTGCTCGTCTTCCTCAGGTGCTCTTGCCTCGGTGTGCCGGTCGCCTTGCCCGTGCGTGCCCGGCCCCGTCAGGGGGACCTGGCGCGGGAGAGGGGCTCGGGGAGACCGTGCTGTGGGGCTCCGGGGGCACAAGCCCTGCCCGTGCGTTGCCCTCCCGTCTCTGCTGCGCCCCCGTGTCCTCGGCCTAACGTCGCACCGTGACCACATCTGCCGAATTCGAAATGTCCACGGTGACGGTGTCGCCCGGCGCCGAGGCGACGACGACCCTGACCGTGCGCAACGACGGCGACATCGTCGAGGCCTACACGCTCGAAGTGGTCGGCGACTGCGCCGCGTGGAGCACCGTGGAGCCGGCGCGCGTCTCGCTCTATCCGGGCACCTCCGAGGTGGTGGCCGTACGGCTCGCGCCGCCCCGTTCCCACGAGGTCCGGGCCGGGGAGACGCCCCTGGGGGTACGCGTCCTGCCTGCGGAGCGCCCCGAGTCGGTGGCGGTCCCCGAGACCACCGTGGTCGTCGAGCCCTTCCACGAGCTCCGGGGGCAGCTCGAGCCCCGTCGGCGCCGCGGCTGGCGGGGGGCCCGGTTCCGGACCGCGGTGCAGAACCGGGGGAACACCCCGGTCGGCGTCGTGTTCACCGGCACGCAGGAGGGGGAGGAGCTCCGGCTGGCCCTCTCCCCCGGCCAACGGCGCCTGGAGCCGGGCGAGTCCGCCGAGGTGGGACTGCGGGTGCGGGCCCAGAAGCTGATCTGGTTCGGCACGCCGGCCACCTGGCCGTTCGAGGTCGAGGCCGCCGAGAGGACCGAGGGGGAGGCCGAGGACGGGCAGCCCCGCCGGCCGGAGACGCTGCCCGGCGAGTTCGCCCAGATCCCGGTACTGCCCAGGTGGCTGCTGATCGTGCTGGCCGCGTTGCTCGCCCTGCTGCTCGCGTGGTTCGCGCTGGTCAGGCCCGCGGTGAAAAGTACCGCGAAACAAGCGGTGACCGACGCCGCGGAGAAGGAGCGGCGGGGCGGCGGGCAGCAGGGCGGGGCCTCGTCCGGCGGCTCGGGCGACGCCTCCGGCGGTCAGGGGCAGGACGGGAGCCAGAAGCCCCGGCCCGGCCGGTCCCCCGGCGGCTCGGGCGGCTCCGGCTCGACGTCGGGCGCGGGCGGCGACGGCCACCAGCAGATGTCGGAGACGATCGACGTGCAGGTCGGCTCGGGGGGCACGAGGAAGAAGCCGTACCGGGTACCCGAGGGGAAGGTGTTCGGCGTCACGGACCTCGTGGTGGCGAACTTCCAGGGCGACGAAGGGGTACTGACCATCACGTTCGGGAACCGGAAGATCACCACCATCGCCCTGGAGACCTTCCGCAACCAGGACTATCACTGGGTCACCCCCATCGAGATTCCGGAGAACGAAACGGTCACCGCTTCCGTGACGTGCAACAAACCGGGTACTCCGGCCACCGGAACGCAGGCAGCCGGATGCCACCAAGTGGTCAACGTCAGCGGCATCCTGCGCGACCTCGAACCGTAGAACAAAGCACCGACCCCACTTCCCCGGGCGGGAAGAGAACAGCAGAAATTCCGCTCCGGGGAAACCCGGCTTGCCGGGCGTTGGCGAAACTCTTTCCCCGTACATCCTGATGAAACGGAGCCGTGGCGGCCCGTGAAACGACGGCGGGCGAAGAACGTCCGCGGCCCCTCCGTCGCCGTCCGGGCGGGGGTCGCACGGGCGCCCGCCCGGCCCTCCGGGTCCCTCCGACCGTGCGGGGCCGACCGGTCGACCGATCCCGTGGCGCATTCTGGCCGATAGTGGCTGCCCCTCGATCGGGCTTTGACCATGGATTGTCCTGTCCCGGCAGAAATGGGCGGGCCTCGCCGGAGGGTGCGCGGCGCGGCTACCGGAGGGCTGCGGCGGGAGCGTACGGGGCCCGTCGACGGACGCCGCGACGCGCGGCCTCGCGCACCCGCCGGGGACAGAACCGGACGGGCGTCGGCACGCATGTGTTCGCGAGTGGTTCCGCGGCCCCGTCGGGGCCGGTTCCTCTGCCTTCATTCACCGTCATTCCCGGGGTCCGGGCATCCGTATTCCGGGCACTCGGACACCCGGCGAACCGACACGCGCCTTCCTCCGCACCGGAGTTCATCCCGCGTCCATCGAATGGGACAAAAGAATTGCTGCGGGCCGGGCCCGGGAAGCCCGCCGAGAATGTCCGCGCGGGGAAGAATTCCCTGCCCCCCGGGGCGCCCGGAAAGGCAGTGACCTTGCCCCGTGCCCAGGACTCCGGGGCCTACTGCCCGCCGGGGCGGCCCGACAAGACTGGACGGCGACCGGACGACCACCCGAAGGAGCGAGTATGCCGTCGTACCTCACCCCCGGCGTATACGTGGAGGAGGTGCAGTCCGGAGCACGGCCCATCGAAGGAGTCGGCACGGCGATCGCAGCCTTCGTAGGTTTCTCGGAGACCGGCCCCTTCCACCAGCCGACCCTGGTGACCAACTGGGACCAGTACGTCCAGGTCTTCGGCACCCACGCACCCGGCACGTATCTGACGCGCGCGGTCCACGGCTACTTCGCCAACGGCGGCGGCGCGGCCTACGTCGTGCGGGTGGGCGGCGCCGCGCAGGACCCGGCCGCCGGCGGGGCTGCCCCGTCCGTCGCGCTCGGGGGCTTCCAGGTGTCCGCCCGGCCCGGCGCGGGCGGCGACCTCTCGGTGGAGGTCGCCGACGCGGAGGGGGAGAACCCCCCGGAGGACCGGTTCCGGCTGCTGGTGCGGCAGGCCGGCAAGGTGGTGGAGACCTTCGACGTCTCCCTCCGCAAGAGCGTCAAGGGCTACCTGGTCACCCAGGTCCGCCAGTCCAAGCTGATCGAGGTCGTCGAGCAGCCCGGCGCGGCCCAGAGCCGTCCCGCGAACCAGGTCCTCCCGCTCTCGCCCGCCGCCGCGGGCCCGGGGGCCGGCGCCGCGCCCGTGGACCTGGCCGAGTTCGTCGGGGACTCGTCGCAGCGCACCGGGATCGCGGGGCTCGAGGCGATCGACGAGATCACCATGGTCGCCGTTCCGGACCTGATGAGCGCCCACCAGCGCGGGGCCGTCGACGCCGAGGGCGTCAAGACCGTCCAGCTCGCGCTGATCTCGCACTGTGAGCAGATGGGCGACCGGGTCGCCGTACTGGACACCCCGCCGGGCATGAACGCGCAGCGGGTCCGTGCCTGGCGCAACGACGACGCCGGATTCGACTCCCGCTACGCGACCGTGTACTACCCGTGGATCAGCGTCTTCGACCCGGAGGCCGGCCGCAACTCCCTGATGCCGCCGAGCGGTCACGTCTCCGGCGTGTGGGCGCGCAGCGACGGCGAGCGCGGTGTGCACAAGGCCCCCGCCAACGAGGTCATCCGCGGGGCGCTGGACCTGGAGATCCGGCTCAGCAAGGGCGAGCAGGACCTGCTGAACCCGATCGGCGTCAACTGCGTGCGCGCCTTCCCCGGCCGCGGCATCCGGATCTGGGGCGCCCGCACGCTCTCGTCCGACCCGGCCTGGCGCTACCTCAACGTGCGCCGTCTCTTCAACTACCTGGAGGAGTCGATCCTCCTGGGCACCCAGTGGGTGGTGTTCGAGCCGAACGACGACCGCCTGTGGTCGAGCATCCGGCGCAACGTGACCGCCTTCCTCACCGAGGAATGGCGCCGGGGCGCACTCTTCGGCCGCACGGCCGAGGAGGCGTTCTACGTCAAGTGCGACCGCGACAACAATCCGCAGGAGTCGATCGACCTCGGCCAGGTCGTGTGCGAGATCGGCGTGGCACCGGTGAAGCCCGCGGAGTTCGTGGTCTTCCGCCTCTCGCAGTTCTCCGACAGCACCAGCCTCGTCAACGAGTGACCCGGCAGGGTCCGCGAAACGGAACAGGTGACACAGAGTCATGGCAGAGGGCGACGCTCTTTCCACCCACGTCTTCGGCGTGCAGCTCGGCGGCTATCTCGTCGAGTCGATCCAGGAGGTCAGCGGTCTGACCGTCGAGGAAGAAGTCGTCGAGGTCCGTCAGGTGACCGCCGAGGGCAAGCAGATCATCCGCAAGCAGCCCGGCGCGCGCCAGGCGGGCGAGGTGACGATCACCCGCGGGCTCGACAAGAGCAGCGAGTTCACCAAGTGGATCAAGGAGACGCTCAACAACGGGGCCGTCGACACCGCGCGCCAGAACCTGACCATCGAGATCAAGGACTCGAAGGGTGACACGGTCCGGCGCATCCAGTTGATGCAGGGCTGGGCCAGCAAGTGGGAGGGCCCGTCCCTGAAGGCCGGCGAGTCCAGCCCGGCCACGGAGACGGTCACCATCACCTTCGAGGAGATCGTGGTCGAATGAGGCGCAGGACCGTTACGTCGGGCGGACTCGACGAAGTCCTCGACACCCTGGCGTCCGCCCGGCCCGCCGCCCGCGAGGAAGTTCCCGCCCCGCCCGCGGCACGTCAGCGGGAACGCCCGGACCTGCGGACGGAGTTCGAGTTCGAGCTGCCGCGCGGTTACGTCGACGACGAGGGCCAGGTGCACCGGCAGGGCTCGATGCGGCTCGCGACGGCGCGGGACGAGCTGCGCCCGCAGATCGACCTGCGGGTGAAGGAGAACCCGGCGTACCTGAGCGTGGTGCTGCTGAGCCAGGTGATCACCCGGCTCGGCACCATCACCGATGTGCACGCCGGGGTGGTGGAGCGGATGTACGCCACCGACGTGGCGTTCCTCCAGGACTTCTACCGGCGGATCAACAGCGAGGGCCATACGCACGCCGCGGTGACGTGTCCGTTGTGCCATGGCTCGTTCGAGGTGGACCTCTCGGGTGGGCGCCTGGGGGAATCGTGACGTACGCGCTTCCCCGTCTGCGGGAGGAGATCGCGTACGTCGCCTACCACTTCCATTGGCAGCGTGAGGACATTCTCGACCTCACCCACGGCGAGCGTCAGCAGTGGGTCCGGGAGATAGCGCGGATCAACACCCGCGTCAACGAAGGCGGGTGATCGTATGGGGTTCGGCGACTGGTTCCGCCGGGCGGACCGGACACCGTCCGACGCCCCCTCGGGGGGCAGGGACGAGGCCGGTACCGGGCCGGTGTCCGGTGCCGCCCCGGACACCGGCCGGGCCGATCGGCAGGGCGGTGACTGGGACGGCGGCTGGCGGCAGGTCGCGCCGCCCGCGGTGACCGTCGCCCGGTCCTCGATCGGGGTGAGCGACGGGCTGCGGTTCAGGTCCGGCCTCGCCTCGTGGCAGAACGTCGCGTTCGGCGGCGAACTCGGCCATGCCGTGATGCCGTCCGCGCCGGTGGGCCTCATCCGGGGGGTCACCCGCCCCGCGGGCGCGCGCGAGGTCTCCGCCGGTGGACCGCTGCTGTTGCGCGCCGCCCGGTCCGACGCGGAGGGTGGCACCGAGCCCGTCGCCGGCCCGCCGTCCGGGGCGGAGGGCGGGGGGCGGGGGCCTGCGGTCGTCCAGCGGTCGAGCGCGGGGCCGTCCGGGTCCTCCGGCCGGGTGGCGCCGCGCGGCGCCGCCCACGGCAGGGGTACGCCCGCGCCCGGAACCGCACCGCCCCCGTCGAGCGCGTCCAGCGCGTCTCCGGCCGGGAACACGGCAGCGGTGGCGCCGTCCGGCGGGGGCGACATGCCGGTACCGGCCGAGCCCCGGCTCGCCCGTCCCGCCCCGGTACGCCCCCGGCGGACCGCGCCGCCGCTGATCGTCGCCCGGCGCCCGGCGATGCCGCTGCGGCACATCACCGGGGTCGTACCGACCGTGGCAGCCACACCGACCGCATCCGCGCCCGGCACCGACGGCGGGGACGCCCGGCGAATCGTGTCCGGCCGGACGGACGCCCCCGCGTCAGCCCCGACGCCCGGAACCGCGCCCGGGCCGACCGGCCCCACCGGCCCTTCCGGGGTCACGGCGCTGCGGCCCGCCCTGGGCAAACCGCTGCGGCAACTGCCCTCCGGGGCCGTGCCCGCCGGCCCGGCGGGACAACACGGGGCGGTCGTACCGTCCGACCCCACGAGGCAGCCCGAACCCGGCATGCCCGTACTCCAACGACAGGAAGCGGAGGCACCGGCCCCGGTGACCGCGCGCCTGCCGGAGGCGACGACACCGCCTGCGCGCCCGCAGCCGTCCCCACCTTCGCACTCACCCGCACGCCCGCAGCCGTCCGCGCGTACCGGCGCCGCGGAGCCGTCCCGGCCGTCCCCGTCGGCTCCAAAACGGGATCAGGAGCCCACCGGGCACGGGCCGTCGAAACCCTCGGGCCCCGGTGGGGCATCGGCACCGCCACCGGCCGACCGGGCGAGGCCCACCCGTGGGGGGATCGGTGCCCCGCTGCCCTCGCTCCCCCCGACCGCCAGGCGCCAGGACGGCGCTCCCCTGCTCGGTGACCGTCGTCGGCCGCGTCCGGGAGCCATGGGCTCCGGGCAGGGCACGACGCCGGGACGTGAGGCCCCGTCCTCCCCCTCGTCCGAGCCGTCCGGGCCTGTACGGAAACCGGCGCGCCCGGACGGGCCCTCCGCGATGCCGGTGCTCTCGTCCCCCGCGTCCGGTTCTTCCGCCCCGACCACCCCGGCCTCGCCGGGCCCCGCGACCGTCCAGCGCGCGGCGGCCCCCCGTCCGACCGCGAGCACGCCCTCCACCGGCCCCTCCTCCCCCGCCGCTTCCTCGGCGCCCCCGGCTCCCACCGCTCCGGTACGTGTCCGGCGGATCGCCCCGGAGCGGGCCCCGGCAGCCCCGTACGGACCCGCCGGAGGGCAGGCGCCCGTCGTCCAGCGGTCGCGTGCCCTGCTCCCGAGCAGGGCGCTGGAGATCAGCACCGGCACGGCCGAGGGTTTCTCGGCCCCGGTCGCGGCGACGGGCGGCGGTCCGGCCCGCCCGGTCGTGACGGCCACCTGGCGTCGTGACGTACCGCAGCCGGAGGCCGCCGTACCGGCGCCGGGGCACGGCAACACGTCACCCGGGCCGCCCCGGCCGTCCTCCGGTGCGTCGCCCCGGTCGACCACCGCTCCTCCGCCCACCGGTCCCGCCTCGCCCGAGCGGCCGGTGCGCACGGGACGGGCTCCCGAAGGACCGGGCCCCGGGGGGACCGTTCAGCACTCGGTGTCCGGGGGTGCTCCGGGCGGGGCACCGTCGGGCCGGACGCCGTCCGGGGGTTCCGCCCGTCCCGCGCCTCCCGCCCGTTCCGCACCGGACGGCGGCGGGGCGCGGGCCGAGGCCGGTACCGGCCGGGCGGGGCGCGGACCGTCGACCGGCAACTCCCTCCTGCGGCGGCTCGTGCAGCGTTCGGCGCGTGGTGGGCCGGTCGTGCCGTCCCGGCCCGACGCCCACCCGTCGGCGCGGGACCGCGGGGAGTCCCGTCCGGCCCGTGTGCCCGCTCCGCCGTCCCCGACGCCGCACCCCGCAGCGGCGCTCCCGTACGCGTCACCGCCCTCCCCGGAGGCGTCCGCACCGTACGCGTCGGCGTCCCCCTCCGGAGGGTCCGCGCCGTCCGCCGCCCGGCCGGTCCCGGTGGTGCGCCCGCATCCGCCCGGGGCGACCGGGCCGGTGCCGGCCGCACCGGCCGTGCAGCGGATGGCGATGCCGGTGGTGCCCGAATCCACCGGGCCCCTGTTCACCGGCACGGCGTCAGGGGACGGCGTCGTGCCGGGCGGAGCACCGCCCCTCTCGGTGCGGGTGCCGCCCCGTCCCTCCCCGAGCCCGGGAGCCGGTCCAAGAACCGGTCCGGGCACCGGTTCGGGGACCGTCCCAGGCACCGGGACGAGCGGTCCGGGAGCCGTGGCCCCGGCCGTGCAGCGCGCGGCGGCCGAGGCCGGGATCACCGGCGTGCCGGTCAGGGCGGCCCCGGTGAAGCCCGCCGGTCCGCCGGCGGGGAACGGACCGGCCGCCCCGCCCGAGGCAGCAACTCCGGCCGCGCACCGGGTGACCGGCGCGGAGATCGAGGAACTGGCCCGCCGCCTGATCGATCCGGTGAGCCGGCTGATCCGCGCGGACCTGCGCCGGGGCCGGGAACGCACCGGCCGGTTGTACGACAACCGCCGCTGACGACGACTCCGCCCGGCGGGGCACTGGGAAACGGCAGAGAAGAAGAGCAATGACGGACAACATCTTCGCGACGAGCGTGTTCTTCAAGCTGGTGATCGGGGGCAACGACCTGGGTGCCTTCCACACCTGCTCGGGCCTGGGCGCCGAGGTGGAGCTGGAGCAGTACGCCGAGGGCGGGAACAACGGCTTCACCTGGCAGTTGCCGGGCCGGATCGCCTGGACCAACATCACGCTGACCCGCCCGGTGACCGCGGACACGCTCAAGATCACGCGGTGGCTGAACAACACGATCCAGCGGGTCGAGCGCAAGGACGGCGAGATCGTCGCGCTCCGGCCCGACCTCAGCCGCATCATCGGCTGGCAGGTGCAGGGCATCGTGCCGGTGCGCTGGCAGGGCCCTTCCTTCGATCCCGCCAGCTCCCAGCCGGCGATCGAGACGCTGGAGATCGCGCACGAGGGTCTGGAGCCCTCCTGAGCGCTCGTCGAACCGCGCCGGAAAACCCGGCAGCCCAGCAGGCCGGCGGCCCGGTGACCCGGTGACCCGGCAAGGCCGATGGCCCGGTGACCCGGCGGCCCGTCACCCGTGAAGTCCCCGTACCGGAAGGAGGAACGCGATGTCACCCGTTGCCCGCACGAGCCGTGCTCGCGCCCAGCTGACCATCATGGAACCGCCCGCGGAGGTCGGCGCCAAGCCGGGCGGGAGGATCGCCCAGCTCACGCTGCAGTTCAATCCGTCGCAGCTGTCGTTGAACAAGAGCACCGAGTGGCGGCGCACCCCGTCCCGGATGGCCGAGCAGTCCGCGCTGCCCGAGTTCGTGGGCAGCGGGCCCCGGACCCTGTCCATGGAGGTCTTCCTCGACGCCACGGCCACCCATGACAACTCGGTGGAGAAGGCGGTGGAGCAGCTGATGCTGGCGTGTGCGCCCACTCCGAGGAGCCTGGCCCGCAAGACCCCGGCCAGTCCCTGGGTGCGCTTCGACTGGGGCACGGCCCGGACGACCTCGTTCGACGGTGTGATGTCCGGCCTGTCCATCTCGTACACCCTCTTCGACGTCGACGGGAAACCGCTGCGCGCCACCTGTTCCCTCTCGATCGAGGAGGCGAGCGGCGAGCGGCTCGGACAGAACCCGACGTCGGGTTCGCGGGAGGCGCGGCGCACCCATCGGGTCGTCGTCGGCGACAGCCTGCCGCTGCTCGCGTGGCGGGAGTACGGCGACGCCACCGCCTGGCGCACCATCGCCCACGCCAACGACATCGACGACCCGATGCAGTTGGTCCCCGGCAGGGAGCTGGTCGTGCCCGGTCTGGAGGCCCCCGCGGCGGAGGGCGGCCGATGACCGCCCCGGGCCGTTCCTTCGCCGCCGATCCGATCGTCGAGGCCCCCGGTGAGCTGCCCCCCGTCTGGGCGACCCAGTTGGTGAGCTGTGTGGTCGACGAGAACGTCGGCCTGCCGGACACCGCCGTGCTGACGTACCGGGATCCCGACCACAAGCTGCTCACCGCCACCGGTCTCACCATCGGCACCCCGCTGAAAATATCCGTGGTCACCGTGCAGGAACGGGCGCGCGAGCGGCTGTTCACCGGTGAGGTCACGGCGCTCGAACTGGACAGCGACACCACCGGTTCGTTCACCGTCGTCCGGGCCTTCTCCAGGGCCCACCGGCTGCAGCGCGGCCGGAAGGTGGTGGCCTACCGCAACATGCGGGCCGCGGACATCGTCCGCAAGGTCGCCGCGGGCGCCGGCATCGCCTGCGGGCGGATCGAGGCCGCGCCCGTCACGTACAAGCAGCTGACCCAGCCCAACGTCTCCGACTGGGAGTTCCTCCAGTACCTCGCGGGCGAGAGCGGCGCGCACGTGCGGGTGGACGACAAGGGCCGGTTGCAGTTCGTGAAGCCGAAGCCCGCCGCGTCGGCACCCTCGCCCGACACCTCCGCCGCCCGGAACCCGATGGTGCTCGAGTACGGGCGCAACCTGCTGGCCCTGCGGGCCGTGCTGACCGGTGCGGACGGGGCGAACGAGGTGGAGGTGCGCGGCTGGGACGTCGAGACCAAGCGGCGGCTGGTGGCCCGTGAGCAGTCCGTGCGCAGCGACACGGTGTCCCCGGGGATGAGTCCGTCGCGGGCGGCCGGGGCGTTCGGGTCGCGTGCCCGGCTGACGGTTGCCGACACCCCGTACCGGACCCAGGCCGAGGCCACGGCCGTCGCCGGTTCCCTGGCCGCGTCGGTGAGTTCGGGTTTCGGGGAGATCGAGGCGGTCGCCGAGGGCAATCCCCGGTTGCGGGCCGGTGAGCCGGTGGCGCTCGGCAACGTCGGGCCCGCGTTCTCCGGCCGCTACACGGCGACCGCGGCGCACCACGTCCTGGAGCCGGACGGCGGCTACCGCACGACGGTGCTGGTGAGCGCCGCGCCCGACCGTTCCCTGGCGGGGCTGGCCGGTGGTGCGAACGCGCCCGCGCGCGGTCCCCGTGTGCCGGGCCTCGCGATCGGTGTGGTGACCGACATCCGTGAGGGCAAGGACGAACGGGGCTGGGTGCGGCTGAAGTTCCCCTGGCTCGACGACACCTACGTGTCCGACTGGGTCCGTACGGTGCAGTGGGGCGGCCGGGGCGGCGGCGGTGTGTTCAGTCCCGAGGTCAACGACGAGGTACTGGTCGGGTTCGAGCAGGGCCTGCTGGACAGCCCCTATGTGCTGGGCGGTCTCTACAACGGGGTCGACAAGCCCTCGCCCCACGACGTGCCGCTGGTGGACCCGACCAGCGGCAAGGTCAACCGCCGTTCGCTAGTGTCCCGTTCGGGGCACCGGCTGGAACTGCTGGACAGTCCGCGCGGGCCGTCCGGCGTCCGGCTGGCCAGTGGTGACAAGCGGCTCGACGTCACGCTGGACGAGCGGCGGAACGAGATCGCGCTGAAGGTGTTCGCGCCCGGCGGCGGCCGGGTGCTGAGCTCCGTGGTCCTCTCCGCGTCCGGCATCACGCTCGACGCCGGTACGGGCGCGGTCGACGTGAAGGGACGTTCGGTGACCATCAACGGCAGAACGGGGGTCACCGTCGACGGCGGACTGCTCGCCGTCCTCAAGGCCAAGCTCATCCGGATCAACTGACGCCCCGACACGGCCCGTACGGCGGCCGAAGTCCCTTTCCCAGCAAGGAGAACAGCAATCATGCCCCCTGCAGCCCGGACGGGCGACTCCACCGTTCACGGCGGCCTCATCGGGACCCCGCCACCGGGTGCCGTGGCCGTGGCCACCGTGCTGATCGGCGGCAGGCCGGCGGCCGTCGCCGGCAGCCTGCACGTGTGCGTGGTCCCTCCGCACGCCGCGCTCGGGCCCGGGAACGTCGTCCTGCCCGGTCCCGCCGCCGCGGTCGGCGGCCAGGTGCTGATCGGCGGGCTGCCCGCCGCCCGGATGCGGGACACCACCAGCTGCGGCGCGCAGATCATCACCGGCGCGATGAACGTCCTGATCGGGGGTCCGGTGTGAGCGGCTTCATCGGGCGCGGCTGGGGCTTCCCGCTGCGGGTCGGTCCCACGGGCGGCATCGGCATGGTCGAGCGGGACCAGGAGATCGAGGAGGCGATCGGGCTGATCCTCGGCACGGCGCCGGGCGAGCGGCCGATGCGGCCGGAGTTCGGCTGCGGCATCCACGAGCACGTTTTCGCCCCCGGCGACGGGGCGACCGCGGGCCGCATCGCGCACGAGGTCCGCACGTCGCTGGAGCGCTGGGAACCGCGCATCGAGGTCACCGACGTGGTGATCGCGTTCGACGCCGTCGAGGAGGGCACCTTGTACATCGACGTGCACTACACCGTGCGCGCCACGAACGACCTGCGCAACCTCGTCTTCCCCTTCTACACCATCCCCTCCTCCGAGGGCTCCGCCGAAGCGGGGGTGCGCTGATGGCCCTGCCCTCCCCCAACCTGGACGACCGGCGCTTCCAGCAACTCGTCGACGAGGCCAAGCGGTACGTCCAGCAGCGCACCCCGGAGTGGACCGACCACAACGTGTCGGACCCCGGCGTCACGCTCATCGAGACGTTCGCGTACATGGTCGACCAGTTGCTGTACCGGCTGAACCGGGTGCCGGACAAGAACTACTCGGCCTTCCTCGACCTGCTGGGCGTCACGTTGTTCCCGCCGACGGCGGCGCGGGCGGAGGTCGACTTCTGGCTGTCGGCCCCGCAGCCGGAGGCCGTGCTGCTCCCGGCGGGGACGGAGGTCGCCACCTCGCGCGGCGAGGCCGAGGAGGAGGTGGTGTTCTCCACCTCCGACGACCTCTCGATCGTGCCGAGTTCGCTGGTCCGGCTGGTCACCGCGCCGGTGTCGGGCGAGCAGACCGACCGGACCGCGCCGCTCGGCGCGGGCCAGGACGTCCCGTGCTTCCAGGCCCGGCCGGAGCCGGGCGACGCGGTGCTGTTCGGGCTGCCGACCGCCGTCCCCCGGTGCATCGTCGCCGTGCGTCTGGACAGCCGGGTGGAGGGGGTGGGCGTCGACCCGCGGCAGCCGCCGCTGGTGTGGGAGGCGTGGGACGGTGCCCGCTGGGTGACGTGCCGGACCGGCACCGACAGCACCGGCGGGCTGAACAGGCCGGGCGAGATCACCGTGTTCGTCCCCGCCGGGCACACCACGTCGGTGGCGGCGGGGACCCGGGCGGGGTGGCTGCGCTGCCGGGTCACCGCGCCGGAGCCGGGCCAGCCGTTCTACTCCGAGTCGCCGACGATCCGGGAGGCCGAGGTGTTCACCGTCGGCGGCACCGCGGACGTGGAGCACGCGGAGACCGTCCTGGACGTGCCGCTCGGCGTCTCGGAGGGGGTCGCCGGGCAGCGGTTCCTGGTGGACAGGGCGCCGCTGCTGCTGGACGGGGAGCCGCCGGTGGTGCAGGTGTCGTCCGCGGAGGGCTGGCAGGTGTGGACCGCCGTGGAGCACTTCGGCGCCTCCCTGCCGGACGACCGTCATGTGCGGATCGACGCCGTCACCGGCGAGTTCGCGTTCCCGCCGGAGGTGCGCGAGGCCGACGGGACGATGCGTTCCTGCGGCGCCGTGCCCGAGAAGGGCGCGCAGTTGCGGATCCCCCGCTGCCGGACGGGTGGTGGCGCGGCCGGGAACGTCGCCCGGGGCGCCATCAACGTGCTGCGCAGCTCGGTGCCGTACGTGGCGAGCGTGCACAACCGTGAGGCGGCCCGGGGCGGGGTCGACGGCGAGACGGTGGAGAACGCGAAGGTCCGGGCGCCCAACATCCTGCGGGTCCAGGAGCGGGCCGTCACGGCCGCGGACCACGAGGTCATCGCCCGTGAGGCGGCGCCCTCCCTGCGCAGGGTCCGGTGCCTGCCCGCCGTCGCGGGCGAGGGCGGTGCGGTGCGGGTCCTGGTGGTGCCCGACGCGGTCCCGGACGAGGGCGGGAACCTGCGGTTCGAGCAGCTGATCCCGTCGGAGTCGGTGCTCTCGGCGGTCGCGGCGCGGCTCGACGAGCGGCGGCTGGTCGGGACCCGGCTGGTGGTGGAACCGCCCGCGTACCAGGGGGTCACCGTGGTCGCCAGGCTGGTGGCGTCCGGTGGGGACGTGGACCGGGTCCGTACGGAGGCGCTCGCGGCGCTGTTCCGTCACATCGACCCCCTGCGGGGCGGGGCGGAGGGGACGGGCTGGCCGTTCGGCCGGCCGGTGCAGTACGGCGAGGTCTTCGCGGTGCTCCAGAACGTGCCGGGGGTGGGTCTGGTGGAGGAGGTGCGGTTGTTCCCTGCGGACCCGATCACCGGCCGGCGCGGGGCGGCGCAGGAGCGGATCGACGTCACCGCGGGCGCCCTGGTCTTCTCGCACCAGCACCAGGTCGTGGTCACCGCGGGCGGGCGGGGTGAGGGCTCATGACCAGGGCCGCGGTGCCGGGGCTCCCCAGCCGCTACCCGATCGGCGGGCTGCTGCCCGCGCTGTACGCCGACGACGACCTGGCCCAGCGGTTCACTGCGGGGCTGGACACCGTGCTGGCCCCCGTCCTGTCCACCCTGGACAACCTTCCGGCCTACTTCGATCCGGCGCTCGCCCCGGCCGACTTCCTGCCCTGGCTGGCGTCCTGGGTGGGTGCCGATCCCGATCCCGGGCTGTCGCCGGAGCTGCGCCGGGCCGTCGTCGCCCGTGCCGTCGAGCTGCACCGGTGGCGAGGTACCCGCCGGGGTCTGGTCGAGCAGCTGCGGCTCTGTTTCGGTGTCCACGCCGACATCCGTGACGGCGGGGGCGTCGTGTGGTCGCCGGAGCCGGGAACCGCGCTGCCCCCGGCTCCGACCGGCGAACTGCTGGTGCGGGTCTGGGCTCCGCACGGGGGTCCGGTGGACGCGGACCGCGTCCTGGAGGTCGTCGCGGCGTCGTGCCCCGTACACCTCACGTGCCGGGTGGAGATCCTGCCGGGTCCGCCGGCGGAGACAGGAGGCTGACGCGATGCGCCCATGTCCGGCGTGCGGTGCGGGCAACCGCGAGGACGACGAATTCTGTGGGAACTGCGGTTCCTACCTGGGCTGGTCCTCCCGGCCGCCGCAGCCCCCTCCCGCCGCCGCGGAGCCCGCCGGCCCGGAGGAGCCCGCCGTCCCGGCGGAACCGGCCGCCGGGCCCACGGGCCGGGCTCCGGACGCGCCCGGGGCCGGTGCCGCCCGCGGGCCGCGGAGCCCCGGCCGGGCCCCCGCCCGCCCCGCGCCCCGAGCCACCGGCGGCATCCGCGCGCTCGCGCGGGCCGGAGCCCGCCGGGCCGCCCCCGCGGCACCGCCCGCTGCGGCCCCGGAACCGCCCCCGCAGCCGGTGCGGCCCGCACCCGCCCGGCCGGAACCACCGGCGGAGGAGGACCCGCCCGTGGTCGCGGTGCAGCCGGCCGAGCCGATCGCCCGGCGTCCCGTCGTCCGGCCCGTGGCTGCGGAGGAGACCCCGGACGGGCCGCCGTGTCCGGCGTGCGGCACCCCGAACCTTCCGGAACGCCGGTTCTGCCGGCGCTGCGCCGCTCCGCTGCAAACCCGGGAGCAGCCGAAGCCGTTGCCGTGGTGGCGCACTGTGTGGCCGCTGCGCCGCCGTGCGCGGGGCGGACCGGGCCGGATGCTGCGGCGGATCCTGTTGGTACTGGTGGTCGTCGGGCTGCTGTTCACGGGCTTCCTGCTCCTGCCCGTCGGGCGCTACCTCTTCGAGGACGTGCGGGACAAGCGCGGCGGAACGGCGCCGATCGGCCCGTCGAGGACCACCGCGAGCGCCCAGGCCCCCGGCCATCCGGCCTCCGCCGCCGTCGACGGGGTGACCAACACCTACTGGGGGGCGCCCGCGCTCGACTCGTCCTTGACCTGTGCCTTCGACAAGCCGTTCCGGCTGGTCGGGGTCACGGTGCACACCGGGGTGTCGAAGGATCCCCGGGAGTTCCGGCGGGGGGCCCGGCCCACGCGGGCCGACCTGTTCATCACCACGGCGGACGGCGAGGTCCGCAGGAAGGCGATGCCGCTCGCCGACAAACCGGGCCCGCAGACGCTGCGGACCGGCATCAGTGACGTCGTCTCCGTCCGGCTCGTGCTGCGGGACGCGTCGGGGCAGGGCGGGGGACGTCCCGTCGCGCTCGGGGAGGTCGAGTTCTACAAGCGCACATGAACCGGCGGGGAGGCCCCCGGGCTGCGGGTCCGCCCCCTTCCCCGGGCGACGGGAGCGGGCGCCCGGAAGGACGGCCTTCCGGGCGTCCCTCCCTGCTAACCTCCTTGGCATGTCTGCTGCTTCGTGCGCGGCCGCTTGTGCCGCGGTGACCAGGACGCCCCGCTAGCGGCGGGGCGTTCGACGCACACTTCCCCGGACGTCCGGCCGCTTCGTGATCAGACCGGAGCGGCACGTTCGTGCTGCTCGGAACCTCTTCCGAGCAACGGAGCACCTGATGTTTCCCCGTATTACCTCCTCACCCGGGCACGGCCCGTCCCCCGTACGCGCGTGGCTGGTGCTGGGCGCGGTTTCCATGCTGCAGTTCTTCATCGCGGTCGACGTGACCGTGGTCAACATCGCCCTGCCCTCGATCGGCGCCGCCTTCGGTGTCGGCGGGCACTCCCTGACCTGGGTCGTGGTCAGTTACACGGTCACCGGCGGCGGGTTGCTGATGCTCGGTGGCCGGCTGGGCGACCTGTTCGGGCGGCGGCGCGTACTGCTGCTCGGCATCGGCCTGTTCGGCGCCGCGTCGCTGCTGGCAGGCCTGGCCCCCACTTTTTCCCTGCTGGTGGTCGCGCGGCTGTTGCAGGGCGCCGGGGAGGCCGTGGCGCTGCCCGCGGCGATGGCCTCCGTCGTCCTGATGTTCCCCGAGGGTCCGCGCCGGTCGCGGGCCCTGGGCGTGTGGGCGGCGGTGGCCAGTTGTGGTCTCGTCCTCGGGTTCGTCCTGTCCGGAGTCATCACCGCCCACCTGGGGTGGCGGTGGGTCTTCCTGGTCCCGGTCCCGTTCATCGTGGTCGTGCTGCTGGCGGCCGTCCTCCTGGTCGAGGGCGATCGGACCGTGGCGGGGGGCACCACGCCGCCGGACCTTCCCGGCGCACTGCTGCTGACCGCCTGCCCGCTGCTGTTCACCTTCGGTGTGGTCGGGGCCGGTGAACCCGGAACGCCCGCGTGGGTGGTCCTGGGGGCACTGGCCGGGGCGGTGGCCGCCGGGGTCGGGTTCGTGCGCGTGGAGGCACGCTCGCACCATCCGTTGCTGCCGCCGCGTTTCTTCGCCGACCGCACGCGGGTGGCGGCCAATCTGACCACAGTGCTGCTGAGCGGGGCGTTGTCGACCTCGTTCCTGCTGTTCACCTTCTACCTGCAGGACCGGCTGGGCATCGGCCCGTTGGGCGCGGGCCTGGCGATGCTGCCCCTGGCAATCTCGCTGATCGTGTTCTCCGTGCTCGTGCCGCGTCTGCTGGGCCGTTGGGGAGCGCGCGCGTGCGTGCTCGCCGGCATCGGGTTCACCGCGGCGGCGATGGCCGCGATCGCGGCCGTCTCCGTTCTGCGGGCGGGCGGGGCGGCGATGGTCCCGGCCATGCTCCTGATCGCGGCCGGAATGGGATTCGGCATCGTGGGACTGCAGTACGTCGCGGTCGGCGGTGTCACCGAGGACGACGCCGGGATCGCCTCGGGCGTCCAGCGCGCGGCCGACCAGCTGGGCGGGGCGACCGGGGTGGCGGTCTTCGTCGGGATCGGGTTCGCTCCGGGCCTGCACTCCTTCGACCCGTTCCCGGTCACCGCCCTGTCGGCCGCCGTGGGGCTCGTGATCGGCGCGGTCGTGGCCTGGCGCATGCCCGTGCCCGCTGAGGCCACGACCCCGCAGGAACGGGCCGGATAGTCCCCGTCCCGCCGGGGTGCGCCGCCCGGCGGCCGGACGGCGCACCCGGTGGGGCCCCGGGCGCGGGTCGCGTGCCCGCGCCCACCCGCCACGCCCCGTGGCGGAACTCCTCGGGACCTGGTGACAGGTCGAAGAACCGGGGTTTCACCTGCGGTGACAACGACGACGGGGCGGAAGGGAAGTGACCTCCAGCGAGCGGCGAGGAGGTCCCGGGTCCGGCGTCCCCGACGGCTTCGGAGGGGCGGGGGCTCCCTCGGGACAATTGACTTGGTTCCGGCATGGGCCTGTGGCAGGGTGCTCCGTCGTGACAGAGAAAGACAGCATCCGGATCGTCCCGCTCCACGAGAATCCGTCGTTGATCGCCCGTGTCTACGAGATCGACGACGTGTGGCCCGCCTTCATGTCGCACGAGCCGGTCGCGAACGCCTTGTTGAACCGGGTTCCCGAGGAGTTCCCGCAGTACTGCGTGGTGGCGACGGACGGCGACCGCATCGTCGCGCGAGGGTTCGCCGTGCCGTTCGACGCCGAGCTCGAAGGGCGCGAGGAGATGCCCGACCAGGGCTGGGACCAGGTGCTGGTGTGGGCGTTCCTCGACCGGCAGTACGGGAACACCCCGACGGCGGCCAGCGCGCTCGAGATCTCGGTGGACGTCGAATACCTGGGCCGCGGTCTGTCCCACCGCATGCTGACGGCGATGCGGGAGGCGGCCGGCCGTCAGGGGCACGACGCCCTGCTGGCACCGGTCCGCCCGACGGCCAAGCACCTGGAGCCGCGCGTCCCCATGGCCGAATACCTGCGCCGGCTGCGGCACGACGGGCTGCCCGCCGACCCGTGGGTGCGGGTGCACGTCAGGGCCGGCGGAACCGTCGAGAAGGTCGCCCCCGCCTCGATGACGATCGGCGCCTCGCTGGCCCAGTGGCGGGAGTGGACCGGTCTGCCCTTCGACCGGGACGGCGACGTCGAGGTGCCCGGCGCCCTGGCACCGGTGCACTGCGCCACCGCGCGCGACCACGCCGTCTACGTCGAGCCCAACGTCTGGATCCGGCACGGCATCCGGCCCCCTGCGGCCTGAGGGCGGTACCCGCTACGACAGTGTGCCGGCGACCACTGAGGCCGCCCGCGCGATGAGTTCGTTGTCGTACTCGGCGTCCACCTCGCCCCGGTTCGACAGGATCGCCATGACGATCGGGGCGGCGCCGGGACGCCACACCACGGCGATGTCGTTGCGGGTGCCGTAGAAGCCACCGGCTCCGGTCTTGTCGCCGACCACCCAGTTCCCGGGCACCCCGGCCCTGATGAGCTCGCCCCCGGTGGTGTTGGTCCGCAACCACTGCGTCAACTGCGCGCGTTCGTCCTTGCCGAGGACGTCTCCGAGGACGAACGCGCGCAGGTCCTTCGCGAGCGCCCGCGGCGTGCTCGTGTCGGCCGTGGCGCCGGGGGACCACTCGTTGAGTTCCGGTTCGTAGCGTTCCATCCGGGTGACGTGGTCGCCGAGCCCGGCGAGCACGGCCTGCAGTCCCCGGGGACCGCCCAGTCGGTCGAGGAGCAGGTTGCCCGCGGTGTTGTCGCTGAAGCGGACGGTGGCGTCGCACAGGGCCTTCAGGGTCATCCCGGTGTCGACGTGCTTCTCGGTCACGGGGGAGTTGCTGACCAGGTCGTCCCGGGAGTACGTGACCACCTCGTCCAGCCCGTCCAGGGAGTACTTGCGCAGCACGGCAGCGGCCGCCAGTGCCTTGAACGTGGAGGCGTGGGCGAAACGCTCGTCGGCGTTGTGGGTGACTTCGCGGCCGGTGCCGGTGTCGATGGCGTACACGCCCAACCGGGCGTCGAACTCGCGCTCCAGCTGTTTGAATTGGCGGGTGAACGGCTTCGCCTTCCCGCCCGGCTGCACCATCCCGACGGGCGAGGAGTACGCCGCCGGGGAGACGGGGGACGAGGCGCGGGGCTCCTCGCCGCCGCATGCCGTCAGCGGTACGAGGGCGAGGGCGGTCAGCGCGCCGAGAAGGGCGCGCCGGACACGGCTGTGCTGCTGCATGGGTCCGAACCTCCACAGGGCGCCCTTCGAGCAGGGCGCATGGGGGACGGGGCGGCACGGCCCCGTCCCGGAACGTGGTCATGAGTGCCGGTACCACCCTCACCGTGCGGCGGTCATGCGGTCCAATACGCTCATGTCCAGTTCCATGCGGATCTGGCATAGGGTGCGGGGCGTGGATCTGGTCGGAGCGTGTCGGGCATTCGTCAGCGTCAGTGAGCACAGCAGTTTCACCGTCGGAGCCGCGGCGGCCCGGATGTCCCAGCCGGTGGCCAGCCGTCGTGTCGCCGCCCTGGAGGAGCTCTTCGGGGAGCAGTTGTTCGAGCGCATGTCGCGGCGGGCGGTTCTCACGTCCTTCGGCCGGGACATGCTGCCGGCGGCCAGGCAGCTCGTGCAGACGGCCGACGTGCTGCTGCACGAGGCCGATGCCGCCAAGTCCAAGCCCTGGCGGCTCGCGATGCCCGGCCTCTGCTCGACGGCCGGTCTGGCCCGGCTGGTCGCGGAGGCCCGGGAGCACGGCATCGTGCTCGACCTCCGCATCGCCGCGCCCGCGCAGCGCGTCGAGCTCATCCACTCGCAGCTGGTGCGTGCCGCCCTGCTCGCGGTGCCCGCCGACGAGGCGACGTGGTCCGTGCCGCTCGGGCTGGCCGGGGTCCGGGATCCCGGCGTGCGGCGCGTCTACATCGAGACGTTGCGGGTGGGGCGGGTGTCGCCGGGCCCGGCCCGCCGTATCTGGATCCAGCCGGAGGACGACGTGCCGCACATCCGTGACCCGCTGACCCGGCTGCGGGACGCGGTCGGCCTGCGGCCCGCCCAGCTCGTCGCGGCGGCCGATCTGACGACTGCCGCGGCGGAGGTGTTCCGCACGCACGACCTGCTGCTGTGCTCCCCCGCGCAGGCGGAGGAGCTCTCCCTGGTCTGGCGGCCCATCGGTGAGGTCGCGCTCGGCCGGGGGTTCGCCCTCGCGGCATCGGCGGGCGGCAATCCACAGCACGTGGAGGCGCGGCTGGGCGGGGCCATAGGCCGCTGTCTGGGCGTGGACGCGACGGCGGGCGGTACGGGAGGGTCGGCGAAATGAGCACCGAGGCGCTGCTGGGCGACCTGCGTCGGCAACTGCTCGACGGCGGGCTGAACGGCTGTCTGCTCGTGCGGGATCTCCACACGGGCGAGGAGGTGGGGATCGACCCGGACACCCCGTTGCCCGCCGCGTCCCTGACCAAGGTCCCGCTCGCGCTGGCGACGGTGGAACGCATCCGGCTGGGCGAGCTCGACGGGGCCACGATGCTCGACGTGCCGCCCGGCCGCATCACGACGCCCGGCCCCACCGGGCTGAGCCGGTTCCGGCACCCCGCCCGGATAGCGATCGACGATCTGCTCTACCTGAGTACCTGTGTGAGCGACGGTGTGGCCGCCGGCGCGCTGTTCGACCTCACTCCGCCCGCCCGGGTCACCGGCATGCTGCGCGAGTTCGGTCTTCTCGGCATCACCGTCCGGGACGGCCTGGAGGAACTCACCGACACCCCGCTGGAGCGCCTCGGCGCCTCTCAGGCCCATCTGGCGCTCTCGCTCGCCATCGGCGCCGGCACCGACGGTCGCGGGCACCGGATGCCCCAGCTCGACACCACTCGCGCCAGCACCGGCAGCGCACGCGCCTACGTCGAACTGCTGCAGGCCCTGTGGAGGCCGTCGAGGATCCATCCCGAGGTGGCCGCGCACGTGCGGGACCTGATGTCCCACAACCTCCTGCGGCACCGGCTCGCGCCCGACTTCAGCTCCGACGCCACCACGTGGTCGTCCAAGACCGGCACGTTCCTCAACCTCCGGCACGAGATCGGTGTGGTCGAGCACTCCGACGGCCAGGCCTTCGCCATCGCCGTCCTGACCGAGTCGCTCGTCCCGGCCAGTGTCCAGCCCGGGGCCGACGCCCTCATGGCGCAGGTGGCCCGCACGTTGCGTGATCACCTGCGGCAGCTCTGAGGGCCGTCCCGCAGTGGTTCCGTATGGGGTCGCGGGTGTTCGTCGCCCGGTCGGAGCGACCCGTGACCGGGGTGTCAGTAGGCGGAGTTGACGTTGTCGATGGAGCCGTAGCGGTCGGCGGCGTAGTTGGCGGCGGCGGTGATGTTGGCGACGGGGTCGGTGAGGCTGTGGGCGGTGCCGGGGACGTGGTAGGCGTCGAAGGTGGGCTGGATGACCTGGAGCAGGCCCTTGGAGGGGGTGCCCTTCTGGGCGTTGATGTCCCAGCCGTTCTGTGCGTTGGGGTTGCCGCTGGACTCGCGCATGATGTTGCGGTGCAGTCCTTCGTAGGTGCCGGGGATGCCCTTGGCCTTCATGACGGCCAGGGCTTCCTTGATCCAGCCGTCGAGGTTGTTGGCGTGGCCCTTGTCGCCCTGGGTGCCGGTGGCGGTGGTGGTCTTGGCGGCGGGGGCGGCCTGGGGGGTCTCGGCGGCCTGGGCGGAGGTGGAGGTGAGAGTGAGGGCGGCGGCCGCGGCGGCGGTGGTGGCGACGGTGGCGGTCAGGGCGCGCAGACGGGTGCGGGTGATCATCATGCGGGTGGGTGCTCCTGGTGTGGGGGGTGCCCGGTCCCGGGCACGGGGGTGCCGGGGGGTGGGGCGGGGGCGGGTCCTGCGGTGCGGGGGTGCGGCGGCCTGGTGGGTGTCCGGCCGGTCCGGCGGTTTCCGCGATGACAGCCATGGTTAGCGGCGGCCGCGGCGGGGGTCAACGATGTGACGTACTACCCGGACCAGGAGAGATGTCCGAAATGAGAGTTTTGATGGCTATTTGGAGCCATTGAAGAGGGTTCGCTGCTACTAAGCGGCTTGGTATGTGACCCAGCTCCTATGGGTGGCATCACATCCGGGAGGCCGATTCAGGGCCGTTCGAGCCCCTTTCGCAGCGCCTCTTCCACGCCCCCTCCGCACCCCTTCTGCCCTCCTGGCGCCCGCCGACCTTCGCACCCCCGCCCGGCGACGACACCCGGACCACGGCCCCGACACGACCCGGTACAGGGCCGTTTGAATGATCAAAGCGCCGTGTGGTTACCATATGAGCGCCGCCTAGCTCGAAAGATAAACCTGTGACTGTCAATGACGACTCGTTCACCAGCTGGAAAAACCGCGAGGAGATCGCGGAGTCGATGATCCCGATCATCGGGAAGCTTCACCGGGAGCGGGACGTGACAGTCCTGCTGCACAGCCGCTCCCTGGTGAACAAGTCGGTGGTCAGCATCCTCAAGACCCACCGATTCGCCCGGCAGATCGCCGGTGAGGAGCTCTCGGTCACCGACACCCTGCCGTTCCTGCAGGCCCTCACCACCCTCGACCTCGGCCCCTCCCAGATCGACATCGGCATGCTCGCCGCGACCTACGGCGCCGACGACCGCGGGCTGTCGGTGGCGGAGTTCACCGCCGAGGCGGTCTCCGGGGCCACCGGCGCCAACAAGATCGAGCGCCGCGAGGGCCGCGACGTCGTCCTGTACGGCTTCGGCCGCATCGGCCGTCTCGTGGCCCGTCTGCTGATCGAGAAGGCCGGTTCCGGCAACGGCCTGCGGCTGCGCGCCATCGTCGTCCGCGGTGGCGGCGACCAGGACCTCGTCAAGCGCGCCTCGCTGCTGCGCCGCGACTCGATCCACGGCCAGTTCAACGGCACGATCACCGTCGACGAGGCGAGCAGCACGATCGTCGCCAACGGCAACGTGATCAAGGTGATCTACGCCAACGACCCGTCGGAGGTCGACTACACGGCGTACGGCATCAAGAACGCCATCCTCATCGACAACACCGGCAAGTGGCGCGACCGTGAGGGTCTCTCCAAGCACCTGCGCCCCGGTATCGACAAGGTCGTCCTGACGGCTCCGGGCAAGGGCGACGTCCCGAACATCGTGCACGGTGTCAACCACCACACGATCAAGCCGGACGAGCAGGTCCTGTCCTGCGCCTCCTGCACCACCAACGCGATCGTCCCGCCGCTGAAGGCCATGGACGACGAGTTCGGCGTCCTGCGCGGTCACGTGGAGACGGTCCACTCGTTCACGAACGACCAGAACCTGCTGGACAACTACCACAAGGCCGACCGTCGCGGCCGCTCCGCGCCGCTCAACATGGTCATCACCGAGACCGGTGCCGCCTCCGCCGTCGCCAAGGCGCTGCCCGAGCTGAAGGCGCCGATCACCGGCAGCTCGATCCGCGTCCCGGTCCCGGACGTCTCGATCGCGATCCTCAGCCTGCGCCTGGGCCGCGAGACCACCCGCGAGGAGGTCCTGGAGTACCTCCGCGACGTCTCGCTGAACTCGCCGCTGAAGCGCCAGATCGACTTCACCACCGCCCCCGACGCCGTGTCCATGGACTTCGTCGGCTCGCGCCACGCGTCGATCGTCGACGCCGGCGCCACCAAGGTGGACGCCGACAACGCGATCCTCTACCTGTGGTACGACAACGAGTTCGGCTACTCGTGCCAGGTCATCCGCGTCGTCCAGCACGTCTCCGGGGTGGAGTACCCGACCTACCCGGCCCCGGCGGTCTGATCCCGTCGTCCGGGGGCGCGATCCGATGCGCGACGCCCCCGGGAAGAGCACCGACGAGTGCCCCGTACCCGTCCCACACATGACGGGTACGGGGCACTCGTCGGTATCCGCTGCCGGTCGTCCGGGGGATCATGCGAACGCGGAGGAGCTCGAACGGAGGAGCCGACCGCCGGTGGGCGGCGCGGCATTGCGCGAGCAGCCGGAGACTGTCTTCCGCAGCGCCGCGGAGGTGCGGGAGGTTCTTCCGGCGGTGCCCGGGGAAACCGCGGGCGGAGCGCCGGCGCCGTTCATGAGGGCCCGGCCGCCCGGAGGTCTTCGAGGGTGTCCCGCATTCCCCGTATCAGCGCGGCCAGGCCGGTCTCGAAGGCCAGTTCACGGTAGTCGGGGGGAGCGTCCAGCAGGGGTTCCAGCCCTGGGAGGGGTCCTCCCCCGGGCGGCAGCCCGGCCCGGGGCGAGGTGTCGAGGTCGAGGGCCGAACCGATGACGAAGTACTCGACGGAGCGCACCACCGGCAGCAGGCGCCCCTCCGGCCAGCCGGCTGCGCGCAGGACGGCGAACGCCCGCGCATAGCCTTCGAGCACCGGCAGGGCGTGGACCGGTCTGGAGGCGATCAGCGGCACCACGCGCGGATGGGCGGCGAAGGCGGCGCGGCAGGAGCGGGCCCACCGGTCCATCACGTCCGGCCAGGGCCGGTCGTCGGCGACGAGTTCCATCTCCCCGACGATGAGTTCGTGGATCCCGTCGACGATCTCGTCGCGCCCCGAGACGTAGTTGTACAGCGACGGTCCCTTGACGCCGAGCCGCGCGGCGACGCGCGTGGTCGTGAGCGCCTCGGGGCCCTCCTCGTCGACCAGTGCGAGCGCGGTCCGCATGATGCCCTCGCGGGTCACCAGCCGGCGCGGCGGCCTGCCCATCCCCTGCTTCTCCCCTCTCCGGTGGTCGTCCGCCCGGGTGCGGCGGGTCTGTCGTCGGCCGCCGGGGCTTGGCAGCGGACACCGGCCAGTGTACGTTTCGGTCCCGTAAAACTACGATGCATAGTTTTATGGAGGCTGTGATGGACTACACCGAGTACCGGGCCCAGGACGCGGTGGGCCTTGCGGAGCTGGTCGCCCGGCGGGAGGTCTCGCCGACGGAACTGCTCGACGCGGCCGTCGCCCGCGCCGAGGCGGTCGACGGCAGGCTCAACGCGATCGTCCGGCCGATGCACGACCTCGCCCGGGCACGGGCGAAGGAGTCCCTGACCGGACCGTTCGCCGGGGTTCCCTTCCTGATCAAGGACTTGTCGCAGGACTACGCCGAACTGCCGACCGGCAGCGGGAACCGGGCCCTGCGCCGCCTTCCCGTCGAGCGGCACAGCGAGGTGGTCGGCCGGTGGCTGGACGCCGGGCTGGTGATCTTCGGCAAGACCAACACCCCCGAGTTCGGCGCGAAGGGCATCACCGAGCCGGAGGCGAACGGCCCCACCCGCAATCCCTGGGACCTCACCCGCACCCCGGGCGGCTCCTCCGGAGGGACGGCGGCGGCCGTGGCGGCGGGCATCGTGCCCGTGGCCGGCGCCAACGACGGCGGCGGGTCCATCCGCATCCCGGCCGCGTGCTGCGGTCTGTTCGGTCTGAAACCGGGACGCGGCCTGGTACCGGCCGGGCCCGCCGTCGCCGAGCACCTGCACGGCGCCGCGACCGACGGCGTCATCTCGCGCAGCGTCCGCGACAGCGCGGCGATGCTCGACGTGCTGACCGCGCGCCCCGACCCGGCCGGGCCGTACCTGCACGCCCGCCCCGAGCTGCCCTACGCCGAACTCGCCCGCCGGCCGCGGAAGCTGAGGATCGGCTTCACCACCCGCTCCCCCATCGACACCGAGGTCGACCCGCAGGCGGTCGCCGCGGTCGAGGACGCCACCGCCCTGCTCCGCGGCATGGGTCACGACGTCGAGCCCGTCGAGCCACGGATCGACCAGCGGCAGCTCGCCCTCGACTTCCTGGCCATGTGGACCACCCAACTCGCCCACACCGTCGACGGGATACGCGGCACCACCGGCGCCGGGCCGGAGGACTTCGAGCTCGACACCCACCTCCTGGCCGCCGCCGGCCGTCGGCTGAAGGCCCCGGCCTACTACGCCGCCCACGAGCGCTGGAACCTCTACAGCGGGCAGCTCGCCGCCTTCCACGCCGACCACGACCTGCTCCTCACCCCGACCCTGGCCCGGCCGCCCGTCCGGATCGGGGAGCTGGACACCCCGCGCCCGGTGCGCGCCGCGGCCCGGTTCCTGATGCGTCTCGGGCTGCTGGGCGCCCTGGCCGGGACCGGGGCGTGGGAGCGGGCGGTGATCGCCAACCTCTCGGCGACCCCGTACACGCAGCTGGCGAACATCACCGGCCGTCCGGCGATGAGCGTCCCCACCCACCGCACCCCCGAGGGGCTGCCCCTCGGCGTCCAGTTCGTCGGCCCGCTGGGCGGCGAGGGGATGCTCCTCGCCCTCGCCGCCCAGATCGAGGCCGAGCGCCCCTGGGCACACCTGGAACCGCCGCTCTGAGCGCCCGGGTCACGGAGGGGCGTGCCGAGCCGTGCGGCCGGTCCCGTTCCGCATCGCGGGCGGAGGAGACGGGGCCGGCCGGTCAGGCCTCGTGCTCGACGACGCCCGCGACCACGACGGTCAGGGCGACGGTGCCGGGGATGTCCTCGGGATCGGCGCGCAGGATGTCGCGGGAGAGGACCACGAAGTCGGCGGCCTTGCCCACGGTGAGCGAACCGCGGTCGTCCTCCAGGAAGTTGGCGTACGCCGAGCCCATCGTGTAGCCGTGGACGGCGGCCTCCACACTGATCGTCTCCTGCGGCATCCAGGGCTCGCCCCCGCCCAGCGGGCGCCGGGTGACGGCGGTGTGGATGCCGATCATCGGGTCCATCTCGGCCACGTTCCAGTCGCTGGAGAGGGCGAGGACGGCCCCGGCCGCGTGCAGGCTGCGCAGGGGCCATGCCTTGTGCCAGCGGTCGGCCCCGACGTTCTGCGCCCAGTCCTTGCCGGGGCCGGCGACCTCCGGGGCGCTGTGCCGGGGCTGCATGCACGCGACCACGCCCAGTTCGGCGAAGCGCGGGGTGTCCTCGGGGTCGAGGCATTCGACGTGGACGATCTGGTGGCGGGCGTCCCTGGGCCCGTTGACGGCACGGGCGTGTTCGACGGCGTCGAGCACGGTGCGGATGCCGCGGTCGCCGGTCGCGTGGACGAAGCACTGGAAGCCACGGGCGTCCAGCTTCGCCAGCAGACCCGCGAACTCCTCGGGCGGGTAGAAGGTCTCGCCCCGGTGGTGGCGGCAGCCCGCGTAGGGTTCGAGGAGGGCCGCGGTGCGTGGCTCGACGACGTCGTCGATGTAGAGCTTGAGCGGTCCGACCCGGATGCGGTCGTCGTCGTGGCGACGGGCGGCGGCGGCGAAGTCGTCGAGGTCGGCGTCCGTGGTGCCGCGCGGGTGGAAGAGCGCGGCGACGATCCGGGACCTGAGCCGGCCCTCGGCGCGCGCCCGGTCGAAGAGGGCGAGGTCGTCGAGCGAGTTCTGGGGTTCGACGACCGTGGTGATGCCGAAGCCGATGGCATCGTCCAGGGACTTGACGAGGCGTCCGTACTGCCGGTCGGGCGAGGCCCACGGCAGGCCCAGTTCCCGCAGGGCGCGGTGGCCGTCGCGGGAGAGCCCCTTGACCGCGAAGTCCTTGATGAAGCCGGTGGGTTCGCCGGTGGCCGGGTCGGTGACGGCCTGGCCGAAGGGCAGGTGGGTGTGGTCGCGGTCGATGCCGAGCCGGCGCAGGCCCGCGGTGTTGACCCAGGCCGTGTGCACGTCGTAACTCAGGACGAAGGCGGCCACGTCGCCGGTGGCCGGGTCGAGGTCGGCGGCGGCCGGCATCCGGCCGTCCGGGATCGCCGAGTAGTCGAAGGCCTCGGCCTCGATCCATTCGGCGTCGGGGTGGGCGGTGTGCCAGGCACGGATGCGGGCGTGGACCTCGTCCAGGGTGTGGGCGCCGGACAGCTGGACGCAGGCGTCGTCGGAGCCGAGTCGGACGTGGTTGTGGGCGTCGATGAAGCCGGGGAGGACCAGTTTCCCTCCCGCGTCGATCACCCGGGTGTCCGGGCCGCTCCACTCCCCGGCGTCCGTGTCGGGTCCGAGCCAGGCGATGCGGCCGTCCACCACCGCCAGGGCCTGTGCCTCGGGAAGTGCCGGGTCGACGGTGTGGATGCGGGCGTTGCGCAGGACGAGGTGGGCGGGGACGGCCATGTGAGGTGGCTCCTCCTGGTGCGGTGGTGCTGTCGGATCGGTGGTGCTGTCGGAATCGGTGGTGCGTGGGGAGGCGGACGGATTCCGCCGCCCGGTTCGTGCGGGTCTTCGGGGAGGTACGCGGCCGTTCAGGTCGCGTCGGGGCGGCCGGTGTGCGGTGCGACGGTCCGGCGGGCGAGCAGCCAGTAGACGAGCCCCGAGACGACGGAGCCGAGCAGGGTCAGGTCGGCACCGCCCAGCGGGGCGACCAGCGGGCCGGTCCACAGTTCGGAATCGCAGGTGAGGGCGGCGAAGAGCAGGCCGGCGAGCAGCGCGGCCAGGCCGGCGGGGTGGTAGCCGGACCGGTACCAGTAGGCGCCGTCCGGTCCGGCGTGCAGCGACGGCGCGTCGTAGCGGCAGCGGCGCATCAGCATGTCCGCGAGGAACACGCCGCCCCAGGGCGCGAACACGATGATCAGCAGGGAGAGGAAGGACAGCAGCGAGCTGGTGAAGTCGGTGAGGAAGAGCGCGCAGAGCGAGCCCGCCGCGGTGACGGCCGCGCTGATGACGATGGCCCTGGAACGGCTCCAGGGGACGCCGAGGACCTGGAGGTTCAGGCTCGACGAGTAGAGGGTGACGATCGAGTTGGTGACCGAGCCGCCGAGGACGAGGGCGAGGAAGAGCGTCTGGAACCATCCCGGCAGCAGTCGCTCGGTGCCCGCCACCGCGTCGGTCATGTCCGTCCGGGTCGCGGCGGCCACCCCGGCCACCCCCAGAGCGACCGACGAGATGAAGCCGCCGAGGGCTCCGTACCAGGTCAGCGCCTTCGTCGAGGTCGTCCTGGGGAGGTAGCGCGTGTAGTCGGCGGGCATCGGGAGGTACGAGAACGGGCCGGCCAGCATCACGACGAAGGCCAGGCTCCATCCGGACGCCCCGGGCTGTGCAACGCCCCCGCCCGTGTCGGCGCCCGGCAGCAGGAACACCAGGAGCACGGCGAACCCGACGGCGAGGACGTACGCGATCCAGCGTTCGGCGAACTGAACGGTGGCGTGGCCCCACAGGGCGACGGCGAAGGTCAGCGTGAGTGTGATCAGCAGGGCGAGGGCCCGTCCGGTGCGGCCGGACTCCCAGCCCAGGTCTGCGAAGAACGCTTCGAGGGCGAGGGTGCCGACGACGGTGTTGAGGATGGTGTAGCCGATGCCGACCACCCAGTTGAGCATCCCGGCGGGCCAGTTTCCCCGTACGCCGAAGGGAGCCCGGGAGATCACCAGGGTTGCGGTGCCGGTACGGACTCCGCTCAGTCCCGCGGCGCTGATGGCGAAGAACGCCAGTCCGCCGATGACGACGACGGCGGTGGCCTGCCAGAAGGACAGGCCGAAGGAGACGGCCAGGGCCCCGTTGATGACGTAGGTGAAGGTGAGGTTGGAGCCGAACCAGAGCCAGAACAGATCCTTCGCGCTGCCGTGGCGGTCCTCGTCGGGGATCGGGTCGATCCCGTGCGTCTCGACCTGGAAGACCTGGTCGGCGGGGTCCGGCGCGTCGGCCGCTCTCGCGGCCGTGTCCTGTTGCGTCATGCGCTCTGCCCCTCGTCCATGCGTGCTCCGGGGGAATCGGAACAGTACTTTGAATGGCGTTCTAATTTAGAACGGCATTCAAGGTGTGATCCGGGGAGCCCGTCAAGACCTGCGCCGAAATCGACCGCTAAGGTCGTCACCTGGCCGAGCGGAGAGGAGACGCGGCGTGGCGGCGACGGCGCGACGGCGTGACGGGCACCTGGCCCGGGAGCGCATGCTGGAGGAGGCGATGGCTGCCATCGCCGAGGACGGCCTCGCCGCGCTCACCATGTCGGCGCTGGCCAAGCGCCTCGGCACCAGCGGCGGCCACATCCTCTACTACTTCGGCAGCAAGGACCGGCTGCTCCTGGAGGTGTTGCGCTGGAGCGAGGACGCACTCGCCGAGGAGCGCCGGGAACTGCTGTCCGGCCCGGCCGACCCGGAGCGCGCGCTGGAGCTCTTCCTGGCGCTGTACCTTCCCCGCGGGCCGCGCGACCCCCGCTGGACGCTGTGGATCGAACTGTGGGCGCGCACCGCGTCGAACGAACCGCTGCGGCAGGCCCAGGCCGAGATCGACCGCGGCTGGCAGGAGGACCTGGAGGCGCTCCTCGCCGAGGGGGTGCGCCAAGGTCGCTTCGCCGCGGACCTGGACACGGCGGCGCGCGCCTCCGAACTCCTCGCCCTGCTCGACGGGTTGAGCACCCGGGTCGTCCTGGGCCAGCACGGCGCGGACCGCGGGAGCGCGCTCCGTACGGCCCTGTCGGCGACCACGCGGCTGGTGGAGCGCGGCTGAACCCGGCCCCGGCGCCGCGAAGGGGCACACAGGCCCCGCGAAGGGGCACGGCGGCGCCGTCACTCCGTCACGTACGGCCCCGTCTCCACCGACCGGGCACCATTCACCCCCGTTTTGCTCTTTTACCGCCCATACAGGTGGTGCATCCCCGGGTGGGGCCCTATGGTCGATTCAGGAACGACGGCTGGAAGAAGGGGGCCGCGACCGACGGCTGCTCCTGCCGGACGGTCCCAAGGCACACGGGGCCCTCGGGCATGCACGACGACGGCGCGGGCCCGAAGCGAGGCGGCCGAGGAGCCGACATGCAAAGACGCAAGCTCAGGACAGGTCTCATGCTGTGTGCCGCCACAGCTCTCGCGGCGGCCGTACCGGTACCGGCGTCCGCGGCGACCTCCCCCGCCGCGGCCTCCCGCCCGTCTGCGCGCGTGGTGGCCGTCGACTGCACCTGGAACCCGCAGGTGCGCCCCGGCGACTTCCTGCTCGCCTGCGGTGACGGCAACAACCGGCTCGTCGACATCCACTGGTACTCCTGGGGTCCGACGTCCGCCGTGGGCCGCGCGCTCGACGTGGTGAACGACTGTCAGCCCTACTGCGCCGCGGGCAAGTTCCACTCCTATCCGGTCGTCGTGCGACTGGAGCAGCCCAGAACCTGGCAGAAGCAGCCGGAGCTGATGCAGTTCACCCAGCTCGAGCTGGTCTACACCGACGGCACTCCGGCCCGGACCGGCCGGGTCGTGACGCACCAGCTCTGGGACTGACCCCTCCCGGGCCTCTCCCGCTCCTTCGAGGGGCGCCCACCACGCCGGAACACGCTTCGACGGCCCGTCGCCATCGAAGTGATCCATCCCGAAGTCGGGGAGGACGCCGAGTTCCGCCGCCGGTTCGCCCAGGGGATGCGGTCCGCGCAGCGTGTGCCGGGCCTGTTCACGGCGCCGGTCATCGACGCCGTCCCCGGCTCGGGCGGCCGGGCACGGGCCGCGCACGGAGCGTCCTCACGTCCGGGGCGTGCCCCCGGACGTGAGGACGCCGCTCCCCCGTTCCCTCACCCGGTGACCGCGTTCACCAGGTGACCTCGATCCGCCGGGGGCTGCGGGAGGTGGTGCCCCGGTTCCACTCGACCGCGTCGACGGACCCGGCCAGGCTCAGCCGGGGGAAACGGGCGGCCAGCCGGTGCAGGGCCAGCTGGAGCTCCATCCGGGCCAGCCAGGCCCCCAGGCAGTAGTGGGCCCCGGCGCCGAACGACAGGGTGGGCGCCGCCAGCGGGGCGAAGAGGTCGTCGAACGGCCGGGGCGGGAACACGGCGGGATCGCGGTTGGCCATGCCGCAGTCGGCGAGCACCACCGAACCCGCCGGGATCGTCACACCGCCGACCCTCGTGTCGACGGCGGCGTACCGTGCGGTCCCCCGGTCGTCGCCGAGCGGCACCAGGTGCAGCAGCCGGTCCGCCAGCGCCTCGGCGGCCCGCTCGTCGGCGCCGAGCCGGGACCAGGTTTCCGGCCGTTCGCCGAGCAGATAGAGCAGCGAGTTGCCGAGCATCGTCATCGTGCTGTCGTGGCCGCCGACGACCAGCCCGCACACCAGGTCCACGAGCTGGCCCTCCGGGATGCCGCCCTCCTCGTCGGCGGCCAGGACCAGCACACTGGTGAGGTCGTCGCCCGGCTCCTTCCTGCGCTCGGCCAGCAGCGCCGCGCCGAAGGCGGCGAAATCGGCGAGCGCCTCCCGCATCTCCTCCTCGGGGTGGGAGCCGTCCGAGAAGGCGTACAGGGTCCAGTGGCGCAGCCGGTCCCGCGCCCCGTCGTCCAGGCCCATCAGCCTGCTGATCACCGCGACCGGCAGCGGCAGGGTGAAGCCGTCCACCAGGTCCACCGGGCTTGCCCGGTCCGTGAGTTCGTCCAGGCATTTCTCCACGATCTCCGCGATCCAGGGCCGCCAGCGGGCCACGGCCCTCGGGGTGAACGCGCGCCGCAGGGTGCGGCGCAGGCGCAGATGGTCCTCGCCGTCCTGGTTGAACATCAGGTCGAGGCTGCCGACCAGGCCGGTCTCGCCGGACAGGGACGGGGCGTCCGGCGAGTGCAGTGCCGCGCGTCCGAACCTGCTGTCGGTCAGCACCTTCCGTACGTCGGCGTACCGGCTCACCAGCCAGGCCGAGCCCCCGTCGGGCAGTTCGACGGGGCGGGGCGGGCCGGGCGGATCGAACGCGAGCCGGTGCAGAGGGAGCGTGGGCGGGCCGCTGCACGTACGGGAGTCGGCGGGGCAGGACACGAAACCTCCTGGCTTGCACGGGAACGACGGTCTGCGGGAAGTGGACGGAAGGGTGTTCCGGGCCCGGTTCAGAGCTCGACGAGCACCTTGCCCCGGCTGGCCCCGGTGTTCTGGTAGAGGCTGCGGTAGGCGTCCGGGATGTTGTCGAAGCCGCGGTGGAGGGTGTGGCCGCAGCGCACCTCGCCCCGTCGCACCAGGCCGCCGAGTTCGTCGTGGAGCGCCCGCCAGTTCTGTTCGGTGAACCATTCCAGCGAGAAGATCCCGCGTACGTGGGTGCGCGGGAACATGATGTGCGGGAGCAGCCGCGGCCCCGTGAAGTCCCGGCCCACCTGGGTGGCCCACTGCCAGCAGACGGCCACCTGGCTGTCGACGTTGAGCATGGAGAACACGGCGTCGGTGACGGTGCCGCCCAGGTTGTCGAAGTACTTGTCGACCCCGTCCGGCGCCGCCCACAGGAGTGCGTCGCACACCGCGTCGTAGCTGTCCCCGTGGCGGTAGACGACGACCGCGTCGAATCCCAGCTCCTCCAGGTAGTCCGCCTTCTCCGTGGTCGAGGTGGTGCCGACCACCCTGGCGCCGGCCAGTTTGGCCATCTGGCCGACCAGCGAGCCGACGGAGCCGGAGGCGCCGCTGACCACGAGGGTGTCCCCCGGGCGGATCGACATGAACTTGGTGAGGGTGCCCCAGGCCGTCATGCCGGGGCCGCCCATGACACTCAGCGCGGTGGGCAGCGGCAGCTCGTCGTCGAACCAGTCGGGGTCCAGTCGGCGGTAGGCCGGGAAGACCATGGGGAACGTCCCGGTCTGCCAGGGCGTGGCGGCGCCGTTGCTGACGAGATGGGTGCGCCAGCCGCCGAAGCCCTGCACCAGGTCACCGGGCCGGTGCGCGGCCAGCGGCCCCGCCTCCAGCACCTCCATGATCGAATCGGCCCCCATGTGTGCCCCGAGCGGGGTGTCCAGCGCGATGCCCTGGAGGTAGGGGTCGACCGATACGTAGCGGGTCCTCAACAGCATTTCGTCGGGGGCGAGTCGGGTGTCGATCTCCTCCTCCACCTGCCCGTAGACCCGCCCGATGTCGGGGACTCCCTCGATGTGCTCGCGCACCACCCATTTCCTGGCCCTCATCCCGTTGCCTTCCTTTCCGCGAGAACCGGACGGTCCTCGGTGACGGCCCGTGCGGCCTGCCGGGGACCCACCGGAACGACCAGGTGGGTGGGGGGCGGCCCGCTCTCGTCGATGGAGGCGGTGAACGCCCGGCCGTCGTCCCGGCAGATGAACTGCATGACGTGCCGGCCGGCCGCCGCCGCGCGGATCAGGCCGCCCGTGGTCGCCCATACGCCGGACTGGTAGAAGTTCCGCAGTCCCGGCAGGCCCGGGCCGTGTTTCTTGATGAGTTTCTCCAGCGTCTCCCCGCTCTCCACGAAGGGCTGCCAGCCGAGCACCGTGCCGTCGTAGTTGCCCGTGTAGCGGACCTGGGTGAGCGGGCTGGACACGTCGCGCACGGCGATCGCGTCCGTGATGCCGGGGTGCTGCCGTTCCAGGAAAGCGACGAGTGCCTCGCGGGCGCGGCGCTTGGCCGCGTAGTAGCCGCGGCCGTGGCGCACCGGCAGGGTGTGCAGTTCCTGGCCGCCGCGGCTCCGGGTCACCTGCTCCGGGCCCTCGTCCAGGGCGCGCCAGGGGGCGATGTCGCAGAAGTAGGTGACGTAGGCGATGCTCGTTCCGCCCGGGGAGAGTTCCGGGTAGTGCCTGCTGCGGAACTGGACGTTGACGCTGGGGTGTCTGATGCCGGTCAGTTCGGCGGCTTCCGCCTCGTCGAGCAGATAGGTGGTGCAGGGGTCGGCGTCGGGGAAGTCGCGGCGCAGGCCGAGGAAGAGGGTGAAGTAGCCGGGGAACACCATGCCGGGCTGTTTGATGGTCCGGGTGTAGAGGCGGCGGTACGCCTCGTTGAGGTAGCGGCCCTTGAGCAGGTCCATCATCGTGGTGCGTCCGTCGCAGGCCGAGACGACGATGTCGGCGCGCAGTTCGCGCCCGTCGCTGAGCCGTACCCCCACGGCCCGGTCGTCCTCGACGAGCACCTCCTCGACCTTGGCGTTGTACGTCACTTCGCCGCCGAGCCCGAGGTAGCGCCGCTCGATCGACCGGGCCAGTCCGAGCGATCCGCCCTCGGGAACGCCCGCGGAGAGGTTGGCGTGCGAGGCGAGCTGGAAGTGGAACGGCAGGACGGGGAAGGCCGGGTGCTTCTCGTACAGGATGAAGTTGAACGCCTCGCGCAGCAGGGGGTCCTTGAACCTGGCCGAGTAGTCGGTCATCAGGGTGCTGATGGTCTTGCGCACGACGTTGAAGTACGGGATGAACGAGGCCAGCATGCGCCAGCGTTCCAGCGGCGGCATCAGTCCGACGGGTTTGAGGAACGGGTAGACGGCGAGGCATTTACGGAAGGCGCGCAGCTGTTTGCAGAAGTCGCGGACGAGGCCGGCGTCGGCGGGCGAGATCTCCGTGAGGTGGGCCTGGAGCCGGTCGGGGTCGGAGTAGAAGTACACGGACCGGCCGCACCGGCCGCGTACGACGTTGAACACGTCGAAGTGCCGCACTTCCTTGCCCTGCAGCGCGCCGAGTTCCAGCCAGATCTGGTGCATCTCGTTGCCGGGTCCGCTGCCCAGGAGCCAGCTGACGCAGGGATCCAGGGTGAAGTCGCCGCGGTCCCAGGCCGTGCAGCAGCCGCCGGGCAGTTCGTGCATCTCCAGGACGTGGGTCCGGTAGCCGTTCATCCGGGCGTAGCAGCCGGTGGACAGGCCACCGAGCCCCGCGCCGATGATGATCATCGACTCGCGTTCGGATCGCGGCATGGATGTGTTCTCCTCGGTGGTCATGGGCGAAGGTCCCCCGTGCGGCTCATGTGCGGATGTCCCCGCGCGCGGACCATTTGTCGAGCTGGGGCAGTCGGCCCAGCTTTCCGGGGTGCCAGGGTCCGGTTCCCGGGCTCTCGGACGCCGTGAATCCGCGCCCCAGCTCGTCGCAGAGGTACTGGACGACGAAGCGGCCGGTGGACGCGGCGCGGATCAGGCCGCCCATGCCGACCCACTGGCCCGCCATGGAGAATCCGCGCAGGCCGGGCAGGCGCATGCGGTCCTTGCCGACCAGCTTGGCCGCGATGTCGTCGGCGTCGGAGAACGCCTTCCAGGCCAGGATGGAGCCGTCGTGGTTGCCGGTGTAGCGCCGGGTGGTCGCCGGGGTGGCGATGTCGACCAGTTCGATGCGCTCGCCGGTGCCCGGCATCCGGCGTTCCAGGAACTCCCTGACGAATTCGGCGACTTGGCGCTTCCTGGCCCGGTAGTCCTTGCGGTCGGCGGCGCGCAGGTCCTTCCAGTACTCGAAGTCGCTGAAGTAGGTGCAGTGGATGACCGACCTTCCGGGCGGGGCGAAGCCGTCCGAGTAGTCGGAGCGCAGCTGGACCACCACGCTGCCCTGCAGGGCGCCGGGCAGTCGCGCGGCGTCCTCGGGCGGGAGCAGGTAGGTGGTGCTGTGGGCGCGGTCGGGGCCCAGGTCGCCCTCGATGCCGACGAAGGCCGAGACCACGGCGGGGAACAGGGTGCCGGGGCGGTGCAGCAGTTCGTTGTACAGCTTGTCGATCCGCGGTCCGGTGTAGCGGCCCTGGAGCAGGCCGTGGATCGTGGTGTGGCCGTCGCAGGCCGAGACGACGTGGTCGGCGTAGTACCTTCTGCCGTTGCGCAGTTCGATCCCGACGGCACGCCCGTCCTCGACCAGGATCCGTTCGACCCGTGCCCGGTAGCTGATCTCCCCGCCGAGCCCGGTGTAGCGTTCCTCGATCGACCGGGCCAGGCCGAGTGAACCCCCCTGTGGGAAACCGGCGTTGTTGTGGTGGGCGCCGGCCATGTTGAACAGGTACGGCAGGAGGGGGAAGCCCTCGGGGTCCTGGAAGAAGATGTTGCGGAACGCCCGGCGCAGCAGCGGGTCCTGGAAGCGGTCGGCGAATTCGTGCATCGGTGTCGCGGCGGTGCGCCAGAACAGGCGGAAGGCGGGCAGGACGGTGCGCAGCATCGACGCCCGCTCGCGCACGGTGCGCAGTGCGGGGGCGGTCAGGAACGGGTACAGCTCGATGTCGAGGAACCGGCGCAGGTCGCGGCAGAACGAGCGGATCGGCCGGGCGTCGTCGGGCGAGAGTTCGAGCAGGTGCCGTTCCAGGCGGTCCGGGTCGTTGTAGAAGACCACCTCCCGTCCGGTCTCGTCGACGACCCGGTTGAACATCTCGAAGTTGGTGATGCTCTTGCCGTCGAGCGCCCCCAGTTCGCGCCACACCTGGTTGGCCTCGTTGCCGGCGGCGGTGCCGATCAGCCATTCGATGCAGTAGTCGAAGATGTATCCGTCGCGCGACCAGGCCGTGCAGCAGCCGCCGGGCAGTACGTGTTTCTCGAAGATGCGGGACCGCATCCCGTTCATCTGCGCGTAGCACCCGGTGGACATTCCGGCGACGCCCGCGCCGATCACGATGACGCGGGGGCTGCCGTCCTTCCCCCCTTCCCGGGTGCTCCACGGGTCGGCCGTGTCAGTGGACATCGCTCGCGCCCTCCCGGATGATGCCGCGCACCAGCTCGGCGTTGCGGGTCACGTGCTTGGAGTCGAGCATGTCGGCGTGGCTGCCCGAACCACGCAGGACGGCCGTCGCCGTGGTCGAGCTGCCGTGCCAGGTGCCGCGCGCCCCGGCGGCGTAGAGTTCCGTCTTCTCCTCGTCCGTGACGACGCTGACGGTCGCGGCCACTTCGCCGAGGTTCGGTGTGCGGCCGCAGAAGGCCAGGTATTCCGCGGCGTGGTCGAGGGTCTCGCGGGCGACGGCGTCCGACCCGGTGTGTTTGCGCAGGTGTTCGGCGAGTTCGGCCTCGAAGATCTCGATGTGTTCGTGTCCGGGTTCGTAGGGTTCGAGGATGCGGTACGAGTCCAGCACGATCACGTGGGCGACCTCGCGTCCGCGGCCCTCGAGTTCCTTGGCCACTTCGAAGGCGAGGTTCCCGCCGAGCGAGTAGCCGAGCAGCAGGCACTTCCCCTCGGGCCGGTGGGACTCGACGAGGTCGGCGTAGCGGACCACCTTGTCCGAGCCGGGGACGTAGTTGAAGGCGATGAGCCGGTACTCGGGGAGGCGGTGGGCGAACTCCCGGTAGACGAGGCCGTGGCCGCCCGCGGGCGGGAAGCAGAACACGGTGGGTTCCCGTTCGCTGTTGAAGCTCAGGCAGGGCAGGTCGTCGAAGTCGCCTCCGGTGGCGAGGCGTTCCACGGTCGCGGCCATGCCGTGCAGGGTGGTGACCCGGTACAGCAGGCTGACGGGGATGCCGACGCCGAACTCCTTGCGCAGCCGGTGGATGAGTTCGATCAGTTTGATCGAGCTGCCCCCGACCTCGAAGAACTCGTGTGCCAGGCCGACCCGTTCCAGGCCGAGCAGTTCCTTCCAGTGCCGGGCCATGCTCACTTCGAACGGGGTGCGGAGCGTCTCCTCGGGTTCGTCGTCGGCCTCGGGCCGGGGCTCGGGCAGGGCGGCGAGGTCGACCTTTCCGTTGGCGGTCAGTGGCAGCCCCGGCAGGGCGGTGAAGTGCGCGGGAACCATGTGGGCGGGCAGCAGGTCGGCGAGGTGCCGGCGCAGGGCGCGCCGGTCCAGTTCCGTGCCCGGTGCCGGTACGCAGTAGGCGCAGAGCATTTCCTCGCCCCGGGCGTCGGGGCGCACCGTGACGACTGCGCCGGCCAGTGCGGGCCATTGGGCGAGGTGTGCCTCGACCTCGCCGATCTCGATCCGGTGGCCGCGGAGCTTCACCTGGCCGTCGATGCGTCCGAGCAGGTGGATCCGGCCCTCGGCGTCCCAGCGGGCCGCGTCGCCGCTGCGGTAGAGGCGTTCGGGGCCGGCGCCGGGTTCCCGGCTCAGGGTGCGGGTGACGAAGCGGCGGGCGGTCAGTTCCGGGTCGCCGGCGTAGCCGAGGGCGACGCCGTCGCCGCCGATCCACAGTTCGCCGGGCACCCCGGGCGGTACGGGTTCGCCGTGGCGGTCGAGCACGTGCAGCGTGCTGTTGCCCAGGGGCCGTCCGACGGGCACCGTACGTCCGGGTTCCAGGTCGTCGAGGGGGCCTTCGAAGAAGGCGCTGTCGATGGTGGCCTCGGTGACCCCGTAGGAGTTGAGCAGTCGGGTGTCCGGTCCGCACAGTCCGCGCAGCCGCCGGTACTCCCCCGCCTTCCACACGTCGGAGCCGACGATCAGCAGGCGCATGAAGTCCAGCCGTCGTCCCTCGCGTTCGCAGTGGTCCATGAGGCCGCGTACGACGGCGGGCACGAATTCGGCGCAGTCGACGTGTTCCTCGCGCATGGTGGTGTACAGGCGCTCGGTGTCGAAGAGCAGGTCGCGGTCGACCAGGACCAGGCTGCCGCCCGAACACAGCGCGCGCACCACGTCGCCGGTGAAGACGTCGAAGGACGGGGCGGCCATCTGGAGGTGCACCCGCACGTCGTGGTCCAGCCGGTATTCCTGGTGCCAGGCCCAGTAGGCCGAGGCGAGGCTCCGGTGGCTCACCTGCACGGCCTTGGGGAGGCCGGTCGAGCCGGAGGTGTTGATGATGTACGCGGGGGTGTCGAGGCAGGTCTCGTCGTCGGCGGACTGCGTGGTTCTCGGCCCGTCCTCCCCGAGGGGCGCGTCGTGCAGTTCCCGCAGGGTCAGGGTCCGGGCCGGGAGCCCCGCCATCCGGTCCCGGCAGGTGTCGTCCTCGACGACGACGAGGGTGACGGCCGCGCTGCGTACCGTGTGGGCGAGGCGGTCGGCGGGGTGGTCGGGCGGGACCGGGAGGTACGCGGCACCGGCCTTGAGCACCGCGAGCAGGGCGACGACGAGTTCCGGCGACTTCTCCAGGCAGAGCGCCACCACCGAGCCGGTGCCCGCGCCGAGTCCTCGCAGCCGCTGGGCCAGTTCCTCGGACCTGCGGTCCAGTTCCGCGTACCGCATCCGGTGGGGTGTGCCGTGGCGGGTTGGAACGGTGAGGGCGACGGCGTCCGGGCGGCGGGCGGCGACCTCGCCGAACAGCCGGTGCACCGGGCGCGGGCGGTCCGTCCCGGGCTTTTGTGCCGCGGCGTTCCGGGCGCCGCTCCATTCGCCGACCAGCAGCTCGCGTTCCTGGGCCCCGATCATCTCCAGCCGGCTGGTGGGACGGTCGGCCGGTGCCGTGGTCATGCTGTCGAGCAGGGTGGTGTAGTGCGCCGCCATCCGCCGCATGGTCTCGGGCAGGAACAGGTCGGTGTTGTACTTCAGCACGCAGTGGAAGCGGTGTTCCGCCTCGTCCTCGTAGACGGAGAGTGTGACGTCGAACTGTCCTTCTTCCTCGGGGAGTTCGATGTACTGGAGCCGGTAGCCGTACTTCTCGGTGGCGACCTTGTGGGTGAGCAGGATGAACATCGCCTGGAAGACCGCGGAGCGGCTCGGGTCGTGCTGGAGTCCGAGCTTGTCCACCAGCAGGACGAACGGGTACTCCTGGTTGTCCAGCCCGCCCAGGACGGTGGTCCGCACCTGTTGCAGCAACTGGGCGGTCGTCGGGTCGCCGGACAGGTCCGCGTGCAGCGGGAGCGGGTTGACGAAGTAGCCGTAGACGGAGGCGAAGTCCTGCTCGGTCCGGCCGGTCACCGGGCTGCCCACGATGACCTGGTCCTGGCCCGAGTAGCGTTGCAGCAGCAGGTAGTAGGCGCTCAGCAGCACCATGAACGGGGTCACGTCGTGCTCGCGGGCCAGCTCGTGCACCCGGGCGCTGAGGCCGGTGTCCAGGACGAAGAACTCCGACGCGCCGTTGTGCGTCTGCACGGCGGGCCGGGGCTTGTCCACGGGCAGTTCCAGGGTCGGTACCTGGGCCGGCAGGTGGGAGCGCCAGTAGTCGAGCATGCGCGGTGCCGCGGGTCCGGCCAGGAAGCGGTTCTGGGCGTTGAGGAAGTCGAGGTAGCGCGCGGTGACCGGCGGCAGCGAGGGTGCCTGGCCCTGGCGCAGTCCTTCGTACACCGCGAGGAGTTCCTCGATGAAGGTGAACGTCGAGATCGCGTCGGAGACGATGTGGTGGACCGCTTTCATGATCACCCAGCGGTCGGGACCGCGCTTGAAGAGGCGGAAGCGGAACAGCCGGTCGTGCTCCAGGTCGTAGGGCCTGCGGTATTCGGCGACGATCGTGCTGTGGATGTCCTCCCACTCCTGGTCCTGCACGTCGAACAGGGCGACGTCCGGTTCGGTGTCCGACGAGACCTGTTGCAGCGGGACGCCGTCCACCGTGAGGAAGTTGGTCCGCAGGGCGGGATGGCGGACGACCATGCAGCGGACGGCCTCGAACATCAGGTCGGGGTCGAGCTCGACCCGGACCTCGACGGCGCCGCCGATGTTGTACGCGTAGCCGTCGGGGTTGAGCTGCCGGAGGAACCACAGGGCCTTCTGGTTCTGCGTCAGCGGGTGGCGGAGTTCGTCCTCGAACACCTCCACCTCGCCCGCACCGTCCCCGCCCGACTCGTGGGCCACCGCCTCGGCGAGGCCGTCGTGGAGCTGCTGGATCAGTTCGCCGACCGGGGTGCCGCTGAGCAGTGCCACCACGGGCGGGGCGACGCCGAGTTCGGAGCCGAGCCGGGCGCGCAGCTCCATCGCCAGGAGGGAATCGAGGCCCAGCGCGTTGAGTCCGGCCTGCGGGTCGATCCGTTCCGGGCCGGTCCGCAGCACCGAGGCGGTCAGGGCGGTGAACCGTCCGGCCACCAGGGCCAGGCGTTCGTCCGCGTCCGCCGCGCGGAAGAGGTCGAGGATGCCCTCGCCCGTCCCGTCGGCCTTCCCGGCCGGGGCCGTTCGCGCCAGCTCGGCCACCAGGGCGGGCGGCGTCGCGTACCAGGCCAGGAACACCGGCCAGTCCACGACCGTCGCGACGAGCAGCTGGGGCCGGTCCTGGCCGATGACGCGTTCCAGGACCGCCATGCCGACGTCGGGGGCGAGCGAGCTCATCCCCCGGCTGTGGAGGTAGTGCCCGACCAGTCCCAGTTCCTCGATCATGCCGGTGGCCCACGGCCCCCAGTCCAGGCTCAGTCCCGGCAGGCCGAGCGCCCGGCGGTGCTGGGCCAGCGCGTCCAGGAACGCGTTCCCCGCGGCGTAGTTGGTCTGGCCCGCCGTGGTCAGCAGCGAGGCGATCGAGGCGAACAGGACGAAGTGGTCCAGCGGTTCGTCACGCAGATGGCGGTGCAGCAGGTACGCGCCGACGGCCTTGGGGTCGTGTGCGTCGGCGAAGGTCTGCCGGTCCATGTCCGGGACGAGGGTGTCGCGGACCTGGCCCGCGAGGTGGAACACCCCGCGCACCGGCAGCGGGTCGGTGCTGCGGTGGGTCTCCAGCCAGGAGGTGAAGGCGGTCTCGTCGGTGATGTCGAGCGGTGCCAGGACGACCCGTGCCCCGAGCGCCTCCAGTTCTCTGACGAAGGCGGCGGCGCGGCCCGGGGCGCCGGCGGGGTCCAGGTCGCGCCAGGCGGAGCGCTCCGGCAGCGCGGTGCGTCCGATCAGGATCAGGCTGCGTGCCCCGCGTCGCACGAGCGTCCGGCAGAGCAGCCGGCCGAGCGCTCCGAAGGCGCCGGTGACGAGGTAGTTGGCATCGGTGCGCAACCGCAGCGGGAGGGGATGGGTGAGCCCTTCGGCCTGCCGGATCCTGCTGGTGAGGCGGTTCGCGCCGCGCAGCGCGATCTCCTCCTCGTCGTCGTTCAGCAGTTCCCGCAGCAGGGCCCGGGCCTCGGCGCGGTGTCCCTCCTCGCCCCGCGTACCGGGGTCCAGGTCGATCAGCTTGCCGCGGTGGGAGGTCAGTTCCTGGTGCCTGAGCACCCGGCCGACGCCCCAGGCGGGCGCTCCCAGGGGTTCGACCGTCTCACCGGGTTCCACGAGCTGCGCGCCGCGGGTCACGATGTGCAGCCGGCCCGTCGCACCGCGGCGGAGCAGGGCCCGGGCGAGCGCGATCAGTGAGTAGGCCCCGGTCCCGCTGTGCCGTACGAGGTCCTGCGGGGTGGCTTCGTCGAGGTGCGGCAGGTCGAGGTTCCACAGGTGGACGACGGTGCCCACGGACGTTGTGCCCTCCTCGCCGCCGTCCAGGTCGGTGAGGAGCCGTTCCAGGTCGGCTGCGGAGTCCGGGGTGACGGTGAACTCCCGTCCGTCGTCGCCCTTCCGGTACGTGTCTCCCGGCCGGACCAGGCGGCAGCGTTCGCCGCGCTCCGTGAGCAGGGCGCTCAGGGCGTCGCCGACGCCCCGGCCGTCGGCGAACACCAGCCAGTCGCCGACGGTGGACACCTCTTCGGCACCGGTCGCGGCCGGGTCCGTGTTCTCATCCGGGGCGAAGGGCCGGTCGATCCAGACGGTTTCGGCGAGCCAGGAGTCGATCGTGCCGAGGCCGACCGCGGTGGACGCCTTCTCCACGTCGGCGGCGCGGAAGCCGTGGATGGCGCCGAGGGGTTCGCCGTCGTCCGCGTGGAGGGTCATGTCACCGACGAGTTCGTCCGCGTCCTCGCGGGTCACCGTCGCGTGCACCCAGATCGGCCGGTCCCCCACCGGGGCCAGGCACATCTCCTCGATCGACAACGGCAGACGGATGCCGGAGGGTGACCCGTCCGGTGTCTCCCCGGCCCCGTCGTCGGCGAGCCGTGTCGCCAGCAGCGACTGGAAGCAGGCGTCGAGCAGCACGGGGTGGATGTGATGTCCGGCCGCGTCGTCGCCGATCGCGGCCGGCGGGCGGAGCCGGGCGAGCACTTCGCCGGAGCCGATCCACACCTCCTCGATGGCCCGGAACGCGGGTCCGTAGTGGTAGCCCAGGGCGGCCAGTGCCGTGTAGCAGTCCTCGCCGGTCAGCCTGTGCCGGGCGCGGGCCCGCAGTGCTTCGGTGTCGGCCGGGGGTCCGGCGGGGCGCGGTTGTCCGGAGCGCACGACGCCGCCGGCGTGCACCGCCCGGTCGTTCTCGTCCTGCCCGGCCGATGCGATCGTGAACGCCGCGTTCTGCGACGAGAGGGTCAGCCGCACCTCCCGGTCCTCGCCCTCGGGCAGGAACAGGGCCTTGCGGAACTCGATGTCCGTCAGCACGGCGTGGGTGCCGCCGGTCAGGGAGCGAACGGCCTGGGTGGCCATTTCCAGATAACCGGCCGCCGGGAAGACCACCGTGGACTGGATGCGGTGGTCGTCGAGGTAGGGCAGTCGTTCGGTGTCCAGGGTCGCGTGCCAGGTGGGTTCGGTGTCCGTCGTGCGGCGGCCCAGCAGGGGGTGGTCCACCCGGCCGAGGCGGACCTGGGCGACCGGGGCGGGCTCCGTCCAGTAGCGGTCGCGCCGCCAGGGGTACCGGGGCAGGGTCACCGGCCTTCCTGCCGGGTGGAGGGTGTCCCAGGCAATGGGGACGCCGAGGTTGTGGAGTTCGGCCAGTGAGGTGGCGAACCGTTCCGGTTCGTTCTCCTGGCGGCGGATCGACGGCAGGGTCCGGACGGTCGCTCCCCGGTTCTCCAGGCACTCGCGGATGGAGTGGGCGAGCACCGGGTGCGGGCCGATCTCCAGGAACAGCCCGTATCCGTCGTCGGCGAGCCGGTCGATGGCGGCGCGGAAGCGGACCCGGTCGCGGACGTTCTTCCACCAGTAGTCCGCGTCCAGTTCGGTGCCGTGCGCCGTGCCCTCCTGTCCGGTCAGGTAGACCGGTACCGTCGCCGCCCGGGGGGTGATGCCGTCCAGCGAGGCCAGCAGCTCGTCCTTGATCGATTTCATGCCCGCGCTGTGGTAGGGCACCTGCACCATGAGGAACTTGGCGAAAATCTGCTCCGCGTCCAGTTCCCGGGCCAGTTCGGCCAGGGCGTCCCGGTCCCCGGCCAGGGTGACCGCCGACGGGCTGTTGACCGCCGCCACGGACACCCGGTCCCCGTACGCGGCCACCCGGCGCTGGGCCTCCGCCTCGGGCAGGCTCACGGCGAGCATGGTGCCCGTTCCCGTCAGTTTCTGCTGGAGCCGGCTGCGGTGCAGCACGATCCTGACCGCGTCCTCCAGGGTGTAGACCCCGGCTTCGTAGAAGGCGGCGGCCTCACCGGTGCTGTGGCCGACCACCGCGTCGGGTTGCACGCCGTAGTGGCGCCACATGGCCGCCAGTCCCACCTGCACGGCGAAGTTGGCGGGCTGCGCGAGCCAGGTCTCGCCCATGCGCGACTCGGACTCCTCGGCGTTCATCTCCTCGATCAGGGACCAGCCCGCGATCGAGCGGATGAGCCGGTCGCAGCGGGTGACCGCCTCCCGGAACACCTCGTCGCCCTCGAACAGCTGGCGGCCCATCCCCCACCACTGCGGTCCCATTCCGGTGAAGACCCAGACCAGGCCGCGCTGTTCGGCGTCGAGCCGTCTGCCGTGGGTGAGGCCGGGGCGCGGTTCCCCGTCGAGGAAGGCGGCGAGCCTCTCGTCCAGTTCGGCCCGCGAGGAGTACACGACGGAGAGCCGCGACTCCAGGTGCTGGCGGCGCCGGGCCAGGGTGTGGCCGAGGTCGGGCAGCGACACCTCGGTGCCGTTCTCCCCCGCCAGTTCGCGACGGATCCCGGCCGCCACCTCGGGCAGTGCCTCCGGGGTGCGGGCGGTCAGCGGAAGGATGTTCCAGGCCCGCTCCTCGGGTGCGCCCGGCCGTACGTCCCGTACGGGTGCCTCCTCCAGCACGATGTGCGCGTTGGTGCCGCCGAAGCCGAACGAGTTCACCCCGGCCCGTGCGGGGCCCTCGTGCTCGGGCCACCGGGTCGGCTCGACCGGGATGCGGTACGGGGACGTGGCCTGGTCGATGGCGGGGTTGACCCGGTCCAGGTTGATGTGGGGCGGGATGAGGCGGTGCTTGAGGCAGAGCACGGTCTTGATCAGCCCGGCGATGCCCGCCGCCGATTCGGTGTGCCCGATGTTCGCCTTGACGGAGCCCACGTAGCAGGCGTTCTCCGGGCTGCGGCCCTCGGCCAGTGCCCGGCTCAGGGCATTCGCCTCGATGGGGTCGCCGACGGGGGTGGAGGTGCCGTGCGCCTCCACGTATTGGAGGTCGCCGGGCGTGATGCCGGCCTCGCCGCAGACGCGCCGGATGAGGGAAACCTGGGCGTCCGCGTTGGGCACGGTGATGCCGTTGGTGCGGCCGTCCTGGTTGACCCCCGCGCCGAGGATCACCGCGTGGATCGGGTCGCCGTCGCGCAGGGCGTCGTCCAGGCGCTTGAGGGCGACGATTCCGACGCCCTCGGCCCGTACGTAGCCGTTGGCCGAGGCGTCGAACGCTCGCGAGCGGCCGTCGGGGGACAGGAATCCGCCCTTCGTCTCGGCGATGGTGTACTGCGGCGCCATGTGCAGCAACACCCCGCCGGCCAGGGCGAGGTCGGTCTCCCGCTTGTGGAGGCTCTGGCAGGCGAGGTGCACCGCCACCAGGGAGGAACTGCACGCGGTGTCGATGGAGAGGCTGGGGCCGCGGAAGTCGAAGCAGTACGAGAGACGGTTCGAGACCATCGTCATCATGGTGCCGGTGGCGGTGTGGGAGGCCAGCGAGGAGAAACCCAGGTCGGAGAACTGGAGGATCTTGTAGTCCAGGGTGAAGGCCCCGACGAACACAGCGGTGTTGCTGCCGGCGAGCTCCGCCGGGCGCTGGCCGCCGTCCTCCAGTGCCTCCCAGGCGACCTCCAGCAGTTTGCGCTGCTGGGGGTCCATGTGGTCCGCCTCGCGCGGGCTGATGCCGAAGAAGGCGGGGTCGAACTCGTCGAAACCGTCGATGTATCCGCCCCGGCCGCCGATCAGCCGGCCGGGTTTCTCCTTGTGCCGACTGCCGAGTGTGCCGACGTCATAACGATCCGCCGGTGTCGGTGTGATGCAGTCCTTGCCCTCCATGAGATTCTGCCAGTACGTACGGGGGTCCGACGCACCGCCGGGCAGGCGGCAACCCATGCCGATGATCGCCACTTTGTCGCTCACAGAGGCACTGTTCACGTCGGGCAAGGTCGTACTCCTCAAGTCATGGCGCCGCGGCACGGCACGGATACGAGAAGAAGGGCCACGAGAAACGGTGCGGATTTCCGGGCGCTGCGGATGCGCGGCCGTGCGGTCTCTTCGGAGCCGTGTGGCCGTGCACCGGTGCGGTCCCGGATCCGTGCGGTTTCCCGTGGGAAGGGGTGGTTCAGGAGGAACCGGCCCCGCCCCTCTTCGCACGGCGCAGGGGATGGAGAAGGCTGGCGGCGATCTCCCCGGTGCGGGGGAAGGTCGCGGGGTCGCCGAGTCCGACGGCGACCGGTTCACGGCCGGGCCGCCAGGTGTAGCTGTCGAAGGCGTGGTCCCAGATCGACAGATCGGAACCGTAATGGCCCGCCTCGGACAGATCGGTGCTGTGGTGCAACCGATGCTGTTCGGGGCTGGCGAACACATGGTTGAGCCGACCGATGCGTACGTCGATATTGGCGTGGACAAAATACCCCTGGGCAGCCACGAAAAGACCGACGACGAATACGGATTCACGAGAGAAACCGACCAGCGCCAGGGCCAGTTGAACAAACCCCTGGGCAAGGACGATGTCAAGGACATGGTTGACGCCATTATTGGCGACATTGACTTTTTCCGGCACGTGATGCACGCCGTGGAATCGCCAGAGTATCGCATTGGTGTGACCGAGTCGGTGCACCAGGTAACTGGCGAGTGAACCGGTCAACAACGCTCCGGGAATTTCCACCCAGAGATTGAACATCGGCTCTTCCGGGGATATCAGGGAAACCATCGTGGAGACCAGGTATTGCGCGAAGGCGCTGGCCACCATCGTCAGCACGAAGTAGATGCCGTACCAACGCCATTCCCTGGCGCTCGGATGCCAGGCGCGCCGGTACGGAATCAGGCGTTCGAGAACGGTGAGATACCCGAGGACACCGAGCAGGAAGAACGGGCTCACCCGATCGGGGTCCCAGTCGAAACACAGTGCCGTGGCGGCCACCGAGACCGTGGCCACCAACAGGAGCGGGTACCCCCACACGCGCAGGGCCGCGCGCGCCGACAGCAAGGATCCCCCCGCCCCGCGGGCGGGACCGGAATCCGATTCCGGTTCACCGCCGGGCAGCGGCTCACGATTTTCCACTCACAGCACCTCTATGAAAGGAACCAGTACAGAAGGGCGTGGACCGGGGAGGAGGAAGCCTTTCGCCGCCCCGGGACATGCCGGAACAGCGCGTGGGCCACCGCCTGTCACGCACGGATGCATGCTGCTCTGCTCGGATGACGCGATTCGCCTCACGGGCCCCATGGACCCGAGATGCGACCGCCGGGCGAACCCGCCCTACTAACTTTTCCCCGATCGCCGGCCTCAACCGTCGAATTCAAGCCTCGCACCGATAGCCGGAGCACCCGTGGCGAGAGTTGCCACTCCGTTCGATTTCCCTTGAACGGAGCGGATACGACTGGTGAATCTTAGACCGCCGGACCGCTGAACTCATAGTTAATATGATCGCTAATAATACTGATCTGATTTTCTTTTTTGGCGTTCTACTTTCCTCGACCGCATCGGGACGGTGACCACGTCGGGCCGGGGCATGCACGGCACCGCATCGAACCGGGGCACGCATGGCATCGCCTCGGGCCGGGAGGCGCATGACACCGCGCCGGGCCGGGACACGCGTGGCGCCGCGTCAGGCCGAGGCGTAGCCGCGGGCGCGTACGAGGTCGCGTGCGAGGCGGGTGAAGGCCCGGGCGGCGGCGCTCCGGTAGGCGCCTTCGCGCCGCAGGAGAGTGACCGTGCGGGCGGGCAGGGCCGGGTCGAGCGGCACGGGGACGAGGCGGGGGTTGTCGTGGGTGATGGCGTCGGGCAGGACGGTGACCAGCGGGGTGCGTTCGACGATCTCGGTCAGGGCCTGGACGGAGTTGGCCTCCACCACGATCCGCGGTTCGATCCCGTGGGCCGAGAAGTAGGCGTCGATGTGACCGCGGGTGGCGAAGTCGCCGCTGAGGAGCGCGAGTCGGTGTTCCGCGAGGTCCCGGACGGGCAGCGGCCGGCCGCGGTCACCGGCGTGGGGTAGCCCGGTGACGAGGCCGAGGGTCTCGGTGAACAGCTCCGCCGCGCCGATGCCGGGCAGATGGGGCCCGTGGAAGGCGATCCCGAGATCCGTCTCGTCGGCCAGCAGCCCGGCTTCGATGTGGTCCTGGGTCATCTCCCGGAGGGTCAGGGTGATGCCGGGGTGCCGGGCGTGGAGTTCCGCGGTGAGCGGGCCGACGAGGTAGGCGGTGAAGGTGGGGGTCACCGCCAGCCGCAGATGCCCCCGGGACAGGTCGGCCACGTCCATCACGGCGCGCTCGGCGGCTGCCAGGTCGCGCAGCGCGTGGCGGGCGTAGTGCACATAGGTCTCGCCCGCGTCGGTGAGCCGTACGGTGCGGCCCGTGCGGTCGAGCAGTTGCACGCCGACGGCACGTTCCAGTTGCTTGATCTGCTGGGAGAGGGTCGGCTGGGAGATGCGCAGGTCCTCCGCGGCACGGGTGAAGTTGGCGTGCTCGGCGACGGCGAGCAGATAGCGCAGGTGACGGATTTCCGGGGCCATGGGTGAACTATAGATGCCATCGATAGCAGCCATGACTATTGCGTCTTGGACGCTATAGATGCAGGTCGTACATGGTGGATCTCGTCAGCCTCACCGGCCGGCAGATTCCGAAGGGAGTGACCATGCACGATCTGAACGAGGGCATCGCGCGTTTTCAGCAGGATGTCTTCCCGGCCAAGGCGGAGCTCTTCGCCCGCCTGGCCGGCACCCATCGGCCCACGACGCTGTTCATCGGCTGCTCCGATGCCCGTGTGGTGCCGGAACTGATCACCCAGAGCGAGCCGGGCGAGCTGTTCGTCATCCGTACGGCGGGCAACCTCGTCCCCGCCCGCGCTCCCGGACCGGACGGTGTGGCGGCCAGCATCGAGTACGCGGTCGCCGTCCTCGGCGTCACGGACATCGTGGTGTGCGGGCACTCCGCCTGCGGCGCGATGACCGCCCTGGCCGAGCGTCATGACCTCAGCGACGCACCCGCGATCGCCGACTGGCTGCGCCACGCGGACGCCTCCGTGGCCCGTACCACCGCCGGCGGGTCCGGGGCCGCGAAGGTGGCGGCGCTGGTGCGCGAGAACGTGCTCAGCCAGCTGACGAACCTGTCCACCCACCCCTCGGTGGCACGTGCCACGGCCTCCGGGGCGCTCACCCTGCACGGCTGGGTCTACGACATCGCCACCGGCACCGTCGACCGGCTCGGCACCGTCGGCCGGCCGACGGCCCTCACGGCCTGACCCCTCCCCCGTACGGCTCCCACCCGGAGCCGCCCCTGAACCCGCCGTTCCGCCCTCTTCCGACGAACGGCACGCCCGAAAGGAAAACCCTCCCATGGTGCACGCACAGTTCGACGCCACCGCCCGCCAGGACCTCGCCGCCAAGGCCGTCGCGGCCAAGACTCGCAAGGACGTGTCGTGGCAGCAGATCGCCGACGCCGCGGGCCTGTCGGTCGCCTTCGCCACCGCCGCCGTGCTCGGCCAGCACGCACTGCCCGAGGCCTCGGCCGTGGCCGTCGCCGAGCTCCTGGGCCTGGACGAGGACGACGCGGCGCTGCTGCAGACCATCCCGACCCGCGGTTCCATCCCCGGCGGCATCCCCACCGACCCGACGATCTACCGCTTCCACGAGATGCTCCAGGTCTACGGCACCACGCTGAAGGCCCTGGTCCACGAGCAGTTCGGGGACGGCATCATCAGCGCGATCAACTTCAGGCTGGACGTCAAGAAGGTCGCCGACCCCGAGGGCGGCGAGCGCGCGGTGATCACCCTGGACGGCAAGTACCTGCCGACCAAGCCCTTCTGATCCGGCGCCTTTCTGATCCGACCCGCCGGACACGCCCGGCTGTTCAGTGGACAGACAGTCAGACGGTGAAGCGGTCAGGCAGTCAGGGGCCGGTCCCCAGGGGCGATGGGCGCCGGCAGCACCGTGGAGCCGCTCAGATAACGGTCCGCGGCGGCAGCGGCGGACCGTCCCTCCGCGATGGCCCACACCACGAGGGACTGGCCGCGCCCCGCGTCCCCGGCGATGAAGACGCCGTCCGCCCGGGCGCCGGACGTCGTCGCCGGCCCGGCCGCGAAGTCCGCGTCCCGGGCGAAGTTCCCCCGGTCGTCCAGGGTGAGGCCGAGCTGCCGCATCAGTCCCGTGCCGCGTTCGGGGCCGTGGAAGCCGAGGGCGAGCAGGACCAGGTCCGCCGGGATGTCGCGTTCGGTACCCGGAAGCGGCCTCCTGGTTCCGGGCTCCACCTCCGCGAGGTGCAGGGCGCGCACCCGGCCGGTCCGGTCCCCCTCGAAGCTGAGGGTGGCCGAGGAGAAGACCCGGGGGTCCGTGCCCGACCGCGCCCGGGCCTCCTCGTGGGCATGGGACACCCGGTAGACCTTCGGGTGCACGGGCCAGGGCTCGGTGTCCCGCCGGTTCTCCCCCGGCTCCGGGTTGATGTCCAACTGCACCACGGACGCGGCCCCTTGGCGCAGGGCGGTGCCCATGTAGTCCGATCCGGTGTCCCCGCCGCCGATGATGACCACGTGTCTGCCCTCGGCGGTGACGCCCGGCGAGGGGCGGTCGCCCTCGGCGACCCGGTTGGCCAGGGTCAGATAGTCCATCGCCTGGTGGACGCCGCCCAGTTCGCGCCCGGGGACGGGCAGTTCCCGCCGCTCCCCCGCGCCGACGGCGACGACGAGCACGTCGTGCCGTGCGGCGAGGGCTGCGGCGTCGAGGTCGACGCCGACGTCCACCCCCGTGCGGAATTCGGTGCCCTCGGCCCGCAGCTGCCCGAGGCGCCGGTCCAGGTGGTGCTTTTCCAGCTTGAAGGCGGGGATGCCGTAGCGCAGCAGCCCGCCGACGCGGTCGGCACGCTCGTAGACGGTGACGGTGTGGCCGGTGCGGGTGAGCTGTTGTGCCGCGGCCAGGCCGGCGGGGCCGGAGCCGATGACGGCGACGGTCCTTCCGCTGGGCCGGGCCGGCGGGCACGGCGCGGCGTACCCGCGTTCCCAGATCTGATCGGCTATCGCCTGCTCGACGTTCTTGATGGTCACCGGGGCCGCGTCGAGGGTGAGCACACAGGTGTCCTCGCACGGTGCGGGGCAGAGCCGTCCGGTGAACTCCGGGAAGTTGTTCGTGGCGTGCAGCCGCTCGGCAGCCGCCCGCCAGTCCTCCCGCCTCGTGTACGCGTTCCACTCGGGGATGAGGTTTCCCAGGGGGCAGCCGTGATGGCAGAACGGTATGCCGCAGTCCATGCAGCGTCCGGCCTGTTCACGGACGAGAGGGAGGAGCACCTGGCCGGCGTGGACCTCATTCCAGTCGCCCAGCCGTTCCCGGACCGGCCGGGCCGGGACGGGCCGGCGGGGGAATCTGAGGAAGCCGTGCGGGTCGGTCATGGCCGCCTCCATCACTCACTCACGGCCACGGGCTTTTTGTCAGCGTACGCCCGCTTCGTCGACCGACACACCGCCCGGCGACACCCCTGTGGCACGGCCCGGACGGTTACCGGCGGGTCGCACGATGACGCATGAATGGTATGGACATGACCAAACGCCCTGGCTAGTCTCGAAGTTGGTCTAGACCTAGTGGAGTGGAAGTGTGTCCCCCACTCGCCTCTCAGCGCCACACCTCCCAGGAGCGAAGCATGCGCAGAAGGATCACCTCGTTAGTACTCGGCCTCGGGATCACCGGGGCCGCCCTCCTCGCCACCACCGGCAGCGCGCAGAGCCACGGCTACACCGACGCCCCCGTCAGCCGTCAACAGCTGTGCGGCAACGGCACCGTGCGCAACTGCGGCCAGATCCAGTGGGAGCCGCCGAGCGTCGAGGGTCCGAAGGGCTTCCCCGCCCGCGGCCCGGTCGACGGCACCATCTGCGCCGGCGGCATCGGCCGGTTCTCCGAGCTGGACGACCCGCGCGGCGGCAACTGGCCCGCGACCCAGGTCACCGCCGGGCAGAGCTACACCTTCCGCTGGCGGATCACCGCCCGGCACGCCACGACCGACTTCCGGTACTACATCACCAAGGACGGCTACGACCCCACCAAGCCCCTCACCCGGGCCGACCTGGACCCCCAGCCGTTCCTGACCGTGCCCTTCGGCGGCCGGCTGCCGGCGTCCACCGTGACCCATGCCGGGGTCCTGCCGCAGAAATCGGGCAAGCACCTGATTCTCGGCGTCTGGACGATCGCCGACACCGGCAACGCGTTCTACGCCTGCTCGGACGTCACCTTCTGAGTCCGGTCCGCTGTCCGGGGTGGGCCCGCCCCGGACAGCGGATCACCCGACGGCCTTCCGGGACGTGTTCCGAAAGTCCCGCCCGGCCGGGAAAGTTCTCAGCCGGGGAGCGGCCCGGGGCCTGAGCCGGGCCCGGGCCGCTCCCCGCAGGTGGACTGCGGCGTGTGCCGGGCCCGGCGCCTGCCGTCATTCGGCGGTGGCGAGCCGGGGCTGCGGCCGGAGAGTGACCAGCGCGATCCCGCCGCAGCACACCGTCAGAAGCAGCAGCTCGGCGGGCGAGGGGGCGGGCGCGGTGCCCAGCGCCCAGTCGCCCAGCCGCACGATGAAGGGAACGGCCAGCTGCACGGCGGCCGTGAAGACCGGACCGCGGAGCAGGATGAGCCGGTGCTGCACGAGGTAGGCGGGCGCGTAGACGGCTGCGCCCAGCACGACGATGCCGCCGGTCGCGGCAGGTGTCGGGGGGTGGGCGATCAGCGCGGGCAGAGCCATCGGGAGCAGCAGGCAGGTGGCGGCCGCGAGCAGCACGGGCAGCACGGCGAGCGGCGGCAGCCCCGACAGCCGCTCCTTGTACAGGAATCCGTACACGGCGAAGGCCGCGGTCGCCGCCGCCACGAGCAGTAGTCCCGCCCCGTCCGCGTCCCCCGCGTCCGCGCCGAGCGCCGCGTATCCGGCGGCCGCCGCGCAGGCCAGCACCGCCCCCGCCACCTTGCGCGGCCCGGACCGTTCGGCGAAGAACAGCGCGCCGACCGCCACCGAGGCGCAGGGCATCAGCGCGACGACGAGGTTGGTGAGCGAGGTGCCGATGCGCGGGATGGCGAGGAGGGTTCCGGCCGCGTATCCGGCGAATCCGAGCAGGCCCAGCAGCCAGACGGTGCCCGGCCGGGCGGCGGCCCGGCGCAGGTCGGCCCGGCCGTCCGCGGTGGCGGCGGCGACGGCGGTGAGCACCGCGCAGCACACGGCGGTCCGGCCCACGGCGACGATCAGCGGATCGGTCCCGGTGACCAGGGCGCCGGAGAGCAGCCAGGTGCCGGAGAGCAGCAGGACGAGGACGGCCGGCATCGCGTGACCCTTCCGTGGACGGCGGAGGAACGGCAGGGGAACGCGGCGTGGCCGGGGCCGAACTCACCGTTCCCGCACGGTCGTTCCTCCGCACCGTCCGTCGCTTTCCTGTAGGCGCCAACTATAACGACGGGTGCCGTCCTCGTCCGGGGCGCCCGGTCCGCCCGTACCGGTCACTCCGGCCAGGCGGAGTTCAGGATGGTGTCCACGAAGTTGCCGCGCTCGAATCCGGGTACGTAACGCTCCAGCACATCGGCCTTCACATTGCCGAACGTGGTCTCCGGCTTGGCTTCGATTCCTTTGGTGAAGGCCCTGAGGATGCGCCGTTTGAAGTCGGGCCGGGGGTGGAGGGCGACGATCGCGGCCCGGTCCGCCTCGTCGATGTCGTCGTACCCGATGCCCAGCACGTCGTACTCCACGCCGACCGTCACCAGCGCGACCTCGGGTTCCATGAACGACGGGATTCCCGGGGTCGTGTGGAGCGCGATGGCCGTCCAGACGCGCCGGATGCTGTCCTCGGGCACCCCGTGCCCCTGCAGGAACCGCCGTGCCTCGTCGGCGCCGTCCACCTCGAACCGGCGCCCGCTGTGGCGGAACTCCTCGCCGAGGCCGAGGTCGTGGAACATGGCCGCGACGTAGAGCAGCTCCGGGTCGAAGCTCAGACCGCCCCGGCGTCCCCGGAGCCCGCCGAAGAAGTAGACGCGGCGGGAGTGGTGGTAGATCAGGTCGTCGGTCGTGTCGCGCACCAGTTGGGTCGCCGCCGAGGCCAGGGCGGTGTCGGGAACCGGCACGGCGGTGAAGGCGGGGAGATCGGTGCTGTCGGGCATGGGAACTCCTTGTCGTGCGGCTCGGATGGACGGCTCGGGGGTACGGCTCGGGGGTACGTGGGTTTCGGCCTCGCGGTCCCGGTTCGCCGGGCGGTCCTCAGTCCCTGTCCGCCGGGGAGAGATGGAGGTGGGCCAGGTCGTGCGGGACCGGTCCGTCGGGGCGGAAGAGCGGGGCGCTCTCGCCGTCGGCGGCCGTGGCCGGGGCGTCCGTGAGGCGCAGACGGGTGCGCAGTCGTCCGTAGAAGTCGTTCGGGCCGAGCCTGACGACCCGCAGGCGGCGCGGTGCCGCGTACACGCCGAGCCAGTCCCCGGCGCCCAGTACGCCGCGCAGCTGGCCGTCGATGGTCACCGCGGCCTGTCCCGAGTGGGGCAGGATCCTTACGGCGACCGGCTCGTCGGCCGCGGCGACCACCGTGCGGTCGAAGGTCATGTGTGCCGCCACGGGAGTGAAGAGGACGGCGTCCATGCGCGGTGAGACCACCGGGCCGCCCGCGGCGAAGCTGTACGCGGTCGAGCCGGTGGGGGTGGCCATGATGACCGCGTCGGCGGAGTACGAGGCGAGGAGCCGGCCGCCGATGTAGACGCCGAGGCTCACCTGCCGGTCGCGCGCGAGCTTCTCCACGACGACGTCGTTGAGCGCGGTGACGTCCAGTGCCACGCCCCAGCCCTCCGCCGTGGCCTCCTCGCCGGGGGCGATCTGCGGGGGCGGCAGCACGGGGCGCTGCCCGTAGGCCATCAGGGCGTCGATGTCCGGGGGCACCTCGAGGGCCCGGGAGGCCCGCATGGTCAGGGTCATGCGCTGTTCGACCTCCGCCCGGTCGCGGTGGACGGCGTCGAGCGCCCGGACGACCTCCCCGGCGGGCACCTCGGTGAGGAAGCCGACACGGCCCAGGTCGACCCCGAGGACGGCGCCGCCGTTCTTGGCGGCGATCCTGGCGCCGCGCAGGAACGTCCCGTCGCCGCCGAGCGTCACGACGAGGTCGGGGTTGCCCGCGACATCGGCCTCCTCGCGTCCGCCGCGTCTGCGCGCGTCGTCGCGCCACACGTCGATGTCCGTGCACGGGATGCCCTCGCGGGCGCACCAGTCGCGTACGACTTCCGAGGCGACGACCGCTTCAGGATGGCCCTGGTGAACGACGACTCCGACCCGCTCGACACCCATCCCGCCACGACTCCCGTGTTCCGACGACGTCCTCATCCCACTGTGCGGGCACCAGGGGGATGCCCGCCCGTCGACGGGGCTCCTCGCCGACGGGCCGGACACCGTGCGAAACGCGTCCGGGGAGGGTCAGGCCCACGCGTCCTCCGGGATGCTGACCGTCCAGTGGGTCTCCTTGCGGGGCCGCAGGTAGAACGCCCAGTACAGCATGGCGACCGCGGTGATCCCGCCGGTCCACAGCAGGTACTCGGTCTCCTGCTGGGTCAGGATGTACCCGAGCACGACGATCAGCAGTACGGGGACCGCGGGCCACAGCGGCATGCGCCAGGCCGGTGCCTCGCGGTGCGCGCCCCGGCGGCAGAGCAGGGCCGCGACGGCGACCAGCAGGTACATGGCGGTGACGGAGACGCCGGTGACGCCGTACAGGGTGTCCAGGTTGACGAAGCACAGGGCCGCGCCGGGCACGCCGACGATCAGGGTCGCGACCCAGGGGGAGCCGAACCGGCCGAGCCGGGACAGGGCGTGGTTGACCGGCGCGGGCCAGGCCTTGTCGCGGGCGGAGGCGAACAGCACCCGCGAGTTCTGGATGACCATCACGATGCCCGCGTTGATGATGGCAAGGGCGACGCAGAGGCTGACGAAGGTGCCGACGGCCGAGTTGGACCAGGCGGCGACCATGGCGTTGAGGTCGCCGGAGGTCAGCGCCTCCAGGTCCGGTGCGCCCAGGGTGATGGCGATGACGGGGACGAGGATGACGGCCGTGGAGATGGCGAGGGTGGCGAGCACGGTGCGGGCGACGTTGCGCCGCGGGTTCTCCAGTTCCTCGGAGAGGTAGACGGCCGTGGAGAAGCCCTGGGTGATGAAGAGGGCGATCGCGAGCCCGGAGAT